>NZ_JBSFOK010000043.1:0-74808 GCF_053587635.1 Streptomyces sp. NPDC003635
CGACCCGCTACGACAAGACCGCCGAGTCCTACCAGGCAGCCGTCACCCTCGCCTCGCTCCTGATGTGGGCGTGACAATTGAAGACAACTCCTAGGGGCTTCAGGGCGCGTCTGGCGGCCTTGCTGGAGATTAACGCTCGCATTGGGGGACCGTAGGTCGCCCACAGCTCGTCCACAACTAACAAGAGGGTGCGCCGGGTTGAAGCACGCATGACGTCTGGGTCACGGATTGGTCAGCGCACCACCCAGTCCTCGCGGTACGCGGTCCAGTCCCCCTCCCGGGCCGCGAAGTCCACGTACAGGGCCACACCGAAGCGTTGCCGGTCAGGGTCCGTGCGGGACAGCCCGAGGCGGGTGCCGCGTACGGCGGCGGTGACGGTCTCGGCGGACTCGTGGTGCCCGATGTCGCTCTCGTGGAAGAAGGGCAGGCCCATGAGGAGGTCGGTGGTGGGCGGGGTGACCTCCAGGGCGAGCGAGGTCTGCTGGGCGACATAGCCGCCGTACAGGCTCTCCAGCGGCATGGCGGTGTCGTACGACATCACGGCGATCTGGTCGACGCGTCGGGCGACCTCGCCGAAGAACCGCTGCGACCACCACTTGGGGTGTCCGGTGAGGAAGCCGGCGACGGAGTGGAGGGCGGGCAGCGGGTCGATCTGGTGGGCGGCGACGGAGAGCGGGACGTTCCGTGCGTGGGTCTCCTCGCGAAGGGCGTCCAGGAGGGTGAGGTAGTCCCCGTCCCCGGAGTGGAGGGGTTCGAGATCGAAGTGGGCGCCGTCGAAGCCAGTGTCGAGGATCTGCCGGGTGGAGGCGACGACGGCGGCCCGGGTGTCCGGCCTGTCGAGGTGCAGGCCATCGGGGCCCTCGCCGGCGAGCTTGTCGCCGAGCCAGGCCTGGACGCGGAGGTGCGGGGCCGATCGCTGGACGGCGTCGAGGAACCAGCGGGCCCGGGGGTACTTGCCCGGGGGAAGGGTGCCGTCGTGTTCGAGGGGCCCCGCGTGGACGTAGAGATCACGGATCCCGGTGCTCTCCAGCCGCCGCAGCAGAGCGGCGACGTCCGCGTCCCGCTTGCGCCCGTCCACCCACGCATGGCCGAGCCAGATCGCGTCACGGTTTCGGGTGTACGTGCCGTCCTCGGGGTCTCCCGCGTAGTTCAGGCGCAGCGCCAGGGCGGCGGTGAGGGTGGGGAGGAGGAGCAGGAGGGCGAGGACCAGGGCGGCGCGGACCGCCCTTCGGCGCCACTTGCCGCCCCGCTCCGGACGCACCCCGGTCGCGTCCGCGCATTCCTGCTCATACTCTCCGAAATGTGACGTCATCCTTGATCCGGGGTCGGCCTCGGCGGGCCACCGCGCAGATATCCGTGCGCGTGGCGCATGCCGTGGTGGGTGTGCTGATCGCCTTGGCGTGGCTGGTTCTGCCGGGGATGACGACAGGAACCGATGGGCCGGTTGCGGACGGGCCGGTCGCCGGCGCCGTCGCCCAGGAGGAGCCGGACGACTCCTCCGCCGCGGAACTCGTGCTCCCGCTGGTCGCGGCCGTCGCCGCCGTCGCGGTCGCCGGATACGCGTATGTACGGCGCAGTCGGCGGGCGCGCACCCGGACGACACCCGGTGGCGGGCCCGCCACGGCGTCCGAGCCGAACCTCGCCGAGCTCGACGAACGGGCCCGGGGTCTCCTCGTCGAGGCCGACGACTGGGTGCGCACCAGCCGGGAGGAGCTGTCCTTCGTCGAGGGGCGCTCCGGGACGGAGGCCGCCGCGTCGGCCCTCCGCGCCGCCTCCGCCGAACTGGCCTCCGCCTTCCGCATGCGGCAGCGCTACGACGACGGGCTCCCGGAGGACGACGCCGGGCGGCGGCAGGCGCTCGCGGGGATCGTCGGCCGGTGCGAGGAGGCGGGGCGGCGGCTGGACGCGGAGGCGGCCGGGTTCGATCAACTGCGCGCTCTGGAGGGGGACATCGGCGAGGCACTGGCGGTGGCGGAGGGGCGGTTCCGGGAACTCACCGCCCGTACCTGGAGCGCGGGCGCCGCACTCGCCGAGCTGGGGAAGCGGTACGGCTCCGCGGCGGTGGCCGATGTGGGCGGTTACGTCGAACAGGCCAAGGACCGGCTGGTGTTCGCCACCTCGCGGCTCAACGAGGCCCGGCAGGGCGCCGACCGCGGGGAGACCGACGTGGCCGTCCGCCAACTGCGGGCCGCCGAGGGGGCCGTCGCGCAGGCCGAGGTCCTCGTCCACGGCGTCGAACGGCTCGCCGAGGAGCTGGCGGCGGCCGCCGCCCTGGTACCGGCCGCGCTGACCGGCGCCGAGACCGAGATCGCCGGGGCCCGCGCACGGGCCAGGGGCGCGGGCTCGCCCGGGGGTCCGCCGGACGTCCGGATCGGCCGCGCGGACGGCGTCCTGGCCGCCGTACGCGAGGAGCTGACCGCACGGCCGTACGACCCGGTGGACGCCTTGCGGCGGATCGTGCGCGGAGTCGCGCCGGTCGCGGACGGGCGGGCCGGGGTGCTGACGGCCGCCGCGTCGCTCGCGGCGCGCAGTGCCGTCGCGGCGGCGGACGATCACATCGCGGCCCACCGGGACGCCGTGGGCGGCACGGCCCGCACCCGTCTCGCGGAGGCGGTACGGCTCCTTTCGGCAGCCCCCGGGCTCACCGACCTGCTCGTCGCCGACGCCCTCGCCCGCCGGGCCCGGGAACTCGCGGAGCAGGACGTCCGGCTGCGCGGCGCCGGCGAGGCACGGGCGGCCGGCAGTTACGGCGGGCCCCGGACCCGGGCCCGCCGCGGGTGAGGATCAGAACAGGCTCAGCAGGGCTTCCGCCGGGTCCGTCAGGCCTGTCTCGCCGTCCGGGAGGGGCAGCTCGAACCAGACCGTCTTGCCGCGGGGAGTGCGGCGCGAGCCCCAGGCCGCGCTGAGCAGGCCCACCAGCTGGAGGCCGCGGCCGCCCTCGTCCGTGTCCCGGGCCCTGCGGCGGCGGGGCTGGACCAGGCCCGCGTCCCAGACCTCGCAGACCAGGGTGCGGTCGAGGAGGAGGCGGAGGCGGATGTCGCCCTCGCCGTAGCGCAGGGCGTTCGTCACCAGCTCGCTGACCAGCAGCTCCGTGGTGTCGACCAGGGGCTCCAGGTCCCAGGTGAGGAGCTGGCCGCGGGCGTACTCGCGGGCCCGGCCGACGCTGCGCGGCTCGCGGGGCAGCGTCCAGTCGCCCACCGATTCGACGGGCAGGCCCTGGACGCGGGCCATGAGCAGCGCGATGTCGTCCTCGCCGTGGTGGGTGTCGAGGGTGTTGAGGACGTGGTCGCAGACGTCCTCCAGCGGGCGGGCCGGGTCCGTGAGCGCCCCCACGAAGGCCTGGAGACCCTCGTCCAGGGGGTGATCGCGGCTTTCGACCAGTCCATCCGTGTAGAGAGCCAGCAGGGCGCCTTCGGGAAGTTCGACCTCCACCTCCTCGAAGGGCTCCCCGCCGACACCGAGCGGCATGCCCGGCGGTACGTCCAGCATCAGCGCGTCCTCGCCCGGCTCGACCAGGACGGGCGGCAGGTGGCCCGCGTTGGCGAAGGTGCAGCGGCGGGTCACCGAGTCGTACACGGCGTACACGCAGGTGGCGAGGTACACCTCGGAGAGGTCGGCCTCGCGGGGGCGGCGGGCCGCCCGGGTCGCCTGCTGCACGCCGCCCGGGGCGCCGAGTCCGCGCGCGATCTCGTCCAACGCGCTCAGCACTTCGGCGGGTTCGAGGTCCAGCAGGGCCAGGGTGCGCACGGCCGAGCGGAGTTCACCCATCGCGACCGCCGCGCGCAGGCCGCGGCCCATCACGTCGCCGACCACCAACGCCGTACGGTGTCCGGGCAGTTCGATCACGTCGAACCAGTCGCCGCCCACCTCGCTCGGCCGGTCCGAGGAGGAGTTGCCCGGCAGATAGCGGCAGGCGATGTCCAGGCCGGAGGCGACCGGGTCGCCGGGCGGGAGCAGGGACCGCTGCAGTATCAGCGCCCGCTCGTGCTCCCTGCGGTACAGCCGGGCGTTGTCGATGCACACCGCCGCCCGCGCGGCCAGCTCCACCGCCAGATCCCGGTCCCGGTCCCCGAACGGCTCGCTGCCCTTCGTCCGGGAGAACTGCGCGAGGCCGACGACCGTGTCGTGGGCGACCATCGGCACGGCCAGCGTGGACTGGACGAGGCCGCCCTCCTCGGCGGGCACGGACTGCGGCCGTGCGGTGCGCAGGGCGTCCGCGCACGGGGAGTTGAAGGGGTAGTGGTGGACCGCGCCGACCGCGACCGGGGCGCCGCCGCCGACGAGGGGCGCGTCGGAGACAGCGCTGGCGAAGGCGACCCGGCGCAGTTCGGCGCTGCCGTCGGCGAGGCCCGGCGGGGTCTCGTCGCCGGCCAGGAGGCCCTGGTAGAGGTCGACGGTGGCCAGATCGCAGAAGCCGGGGACCACCACGTCGAGCAGTTCGCGGGCCGTGGTCTCGAGGTCGAGGGAGTTCCCGATGCGGGCGCCGGCCTCGTTCAGGAGGGCGAGATTGCGCCGCGCGGCGGCGGCTTCCCGGGCGGCGGCCCTACGAGCCGTGATGTCGGTGCCGAGCCAGGCGATCCCGATGGGGCGGCCGGAGCCGCTGTGCACCCGGTAGAGGTTGACGGACCAGTGCCGCCGGTCGTCGGACCCCGGCAGGAAGCCCGTGACGTGCATGTCCGTGATGGAGTCGCCGGTCTCCATGACGCGGCGCAGGGTGGCCGTCACCCGGTCGGCCTCGGGCCTCGGCAGATAGTCGTGCACGCCCTTGCCGCGATGCTCGTCGGGGGTGCCGCCGAACAGCGAGGCGAACCGCTGGTTGGCGCGGCGCACCCGCAGGTCGGGGTCGATCAGCAGGAAGCCGAAGGGAGATTGACCGAAAATCGCCTGAGCAGCGGCGAGGTCGGTCTCGATCCCGCGCAGGGTCCGCACATCGACGACGATGCAGACGGCGGCCTTCTCCCCGTCCTCGGTCCGCGTCGGCATGACGTAGACCTCGGCCAGCGCCTCCTCCCCGCGTCCGCCGGTCTCCGGGTCGGGCTTGCGGAAGGGGACGACCCCGGTCCACTCCCGGCCGTCCAGGATCTCGGCCATCTTGCGGTGGCCCTGCTCCCGCCGGTCGGGGTCGATGAAGGCCGCGATGGGGTCCATGCCGACGGCACGTGAGGCGGGAATGCCGAAGAGCTGCTCGGCGCGCAGGCTCCACTGGTCGACCAGACCGTCGGGGCCGATGGAGAAGGACGCGACGCGGATGTAGTCGTACATGGAGCCGGGCGGGCTGCTCTGCCACATGGCGTCGGCGGGCGGCACCTCGTCGGAGGCCCGCGCCGCATCGACCGCGGCGGCCCTGTCGGCAGCCGCGGCCGCCGTCCTTGCGCCGTCCGACGGGTCCTCGGACTCCGTGGCCTTCGCTGGTATCTCGCTCACGCGAACCGTCCCCTCCAGCTCACCGCGTCCGGCACCGGTCACCGAAAGGCGGCTGCCCGCAGTATCCAGCACTACGGCGCCGCGCAACACGGTGTTCACGATCACAGCACGTTCCCGATCGTTTTTGGACCGGACCGCGGAAACACTTCCAGTCTTCTAACCAGCCAACACGCTGTCGAATCACGCACTCCGACAACCGCCAGTGGCCTGAACCAGTACGTCGACAGGGCGGGGGCGGACGTACAGGGTTCCGCCCACGGCCCTCAGGGCACCACGAGTTCGAACCACACCGTCTTGCCGGAGCCCCCGGGACGGGTGCCCCAGCGGCGCGAGGAGTGGGCGACCAGCTGGAGGCCGCGGCCGCTCTCGTCCTCCGGGCGGGCGACCCGTTCGCGCGGCAGGTCGGGGATCGGGTCGGAGACCTCCACCAGCAGGACGTCGCCGATGCGGGAGGGGCGGACGAGGCGGACGCCGATGGGGCCGGTGGCGTGCCGGAGGGCGTTGGTGACGAGTTCGCTGACCAGGAGGGCGGCGATGTCGGCGAGGCTGTCCAGGCCCCAGTCGCGCAGTCGGCTCCGGACGGCGGCCCGGGCGGCGCGGACGGCGCCGGGCTCGGCGGAGAAGGTCCACTCGACGCAGTCGCCTTCGGTGTTGATCACACCGATCACTTCCCAGGCAGCGGCTCTACCCATGTCCGATTTCGTGGGGTTAATGGCCACATACCCGATATTCGGGGCGGTGTATCGCCGCTCAGGGCGCGCAGTGGCACTAACGGCGTAGGAGGCGCGCACCCTCAGCGCCCCTCGAGAAGCGCACGCCCTCACCCCGGCGCTCGCCACCTCACACCCTCACCCCAGCCGGCTCGCCACCTCACGCACCGCCGGTACGTCCTGCGGCAGCCAGTCGACGTCCCACAGCTCGTCCGGCGTGAGCCAGCGCAGCTCGTCGTGGTCCTCAAGCGGCTTCGGCGCCGGGGAGCCGGGCAACAGGCGCGCCGTCCACACCTTCAGCACGTAGGGGTCGCGCAAGGGCCACTCCCCGGGTACCCGCTCGCGCGGCTCCGTCTCCACGCCCAGTTCCTCGCGCAGCTCGCGGACCAGGGCCGCCTCCGGGGTCTCGCCCGGTTCGACCTTGCCGCCGGGGAGTTCCCAGCGGCCGGCCAGCTCGGGGGGCGCGCTGCGGCGCGCGGCGAGGAGGCGGCCGCCGTCCAGCAGGGCGGCGCCCACCACCACGATCGGTTCCGTCATGCGCCGGAGCCTACGGGACCCCGGGGCATGGCTCAGTTGGCGGTCTCGCTGCCGCCCTGGCCGATCCGCTCGACCCAGTAGAGCTGCTTGTGCCCGCGGGAGTCGAGGCTGTCCGCGATCTTCTGGGCCTCGGCCCGGGTCGCGTATCGGCCCACGCGGTAGCGATTGCCGTTGTCGTCCTGGCGTATCACGAGCCAGGGGAGAGTGATCGTGCTGTCGTTCATCGCGCCCCACCACTCCTTCCCACCCGAGGCCGTCCCGCCCGCGGCCTGTGCCGTGCCCCGCCCGCTAAGGAAACCGCAATCCGCATATGCCCGAGCCTACGCCTAACCTTCACGCAGCGAATACGGCTTTTCACAAAGAGGTACGCAACCGGCCAGGACGCAGGGGGCGCACGTCATCGAATGCGCCGTCCCCGCCCGCCGACGCATCCGGTCAGCGGCATACCGGAGACGTCGGCGACCACCTGGGACGACGACGGAGAACGACCAGATTCCAACCCCGCGCGAACCGGCTCCGGTTGACGCGGTGCCGGGGACAACCGCACCGGAGTTGTGCGCTACTTCACGGGAAGGTGATAGGCGACCCGGTAGCGGTCGGCCGGGACGACCACGTCCGCGGTCTCCACGGGGCGCCCCGAGGCGTAGTAGGTGCGCTGGACGACCAGGACGACATGGCCGGGAACGCCGCCCAGCGCGTGGAGTTCCTCGGCGAGGCCGGGGCGGGCGCCGACCTCCTCGGTGACGTTGTCCACGATGACGTCGATCGCGCGCATCCGCTCGACGACGCCCATGCCGCCCAGCGGTCCCTCCTCGGGCAGCATCACGGGGGTGCGGCCGGTGACCGCGAGGGGCTCCCAGGAGGTGGAGAGCATCATCGCCTCGCCGGCCTCCCGGAACAGATACCGGGTGCACATGACCCGGTCGCCGGGCTGGATGCCGAGCCGCTCGGCGACCGCCCCGCTCGCCTCGGCCTGCTCGCTGCTGGACTCCCAGGTGCCGCGCGTCTCACCGTCGGCCTGCTCCTGCCGGAACGGCGTGGCCCCGCCGGAGGGGCGGAACCCGGAGCGGGCGATACGGCGGGGCACCGGCCGCTCGCGGACATAGGTCCCGGAGCCGGAGCGGCCCTCGACCAGCCCTTCGGCCATGAGCACCTTGCGCGCCTCCAGGGCGACGGTGTCCGAGACGCCGTACTCCTCGCGGATCCTCGCCTGGGACGGGAGGCGGGTGTGCGGGGGCAGTGAACCGTCGACGATCTTCTGGCGGAGATCACCCGCGACACGCAGGTATGCCGGCTGCTCACCGAATGTCACTGGCCGCTCCCATCAGGTTGTACAGACAGCAACAGCGTGGCAACCGTGGGTTGTGCCATGCAAGCAAAGGCCAGAGAATCACTCGATGTGATGACTTGTGCCCGGTGCGGGCTTTACGCAGGCACTTTCTCCCCGCTATAGCCGCGCTCACACATCGAGTTCGTCACCGCCCGGGCTCTCGCTCCCGCCGTCGTACTCCCCGTCGTAGCTGGGCACGGTGGTGGCGAGGCCCAGAGCCTTGCGCGCGGTGACGGTGGTGGGGCCGTCGACGTACCCGTAGCCGGTGTCGTAGTGCTCGTAGAAGGTCTCCACGTCCTTCGTGCCGGCCGCCTTCGCCCACGCCGTACGGGCGCCCTTCATGTCCTTGACGAGGTCGGCGACGGGCTTCTCGGCGGCCGCCGGCCAGCCGTGCCCCTCCAAGGCCTCGATCTGCTCGCCGAGGACGCCCTCGACCTCCTTCGCCCAGGCCCGGTTGGCGGGCAGGTCGTCCTCGGGGAAGTCCTCGGGCTCCTCGAAGAGCACGTCGTCCACGGTGTTGAGCGCCTCCAGGAAGGCGATCTGGTCGGCGTCGAGCGTGGTCGCGTCGCTGCGCAGCGAGCCGGTGAGGGTGCCCCCGTCCTCGGTGCTGCCGAACAGGCAGGTGATCTCGCGGTCCCCGAAGCGCCAGCTCTGGCTGGACGGCAGGAGGTAGTAGACGTCCACGTCGTCCGGCACCGCCCAGGGGTCCATGGCGTACTCGGCTTCCAGGGTGTAGCACCTGTCCTCGGCGGTCCGGGTCACCGAGTCGTCGCCGGGGTAGCGTCCGCCGGGCAGCGTGACCACGGCGAACACCTCACCGTCGTGCCGCCCGGCGCAGGGCACCTCCTCGACGTCGTAGGTGGCGCCCTCCAGGGATCCCGAGGGGGAGTCGAAGCAGTCGCCCTTGTCGAGCGCGTAGGCCGTGCCGTTCTCGCTCGCGGCGTCCTTCAGGTCGTCCCACAGGTCGGTGGCGAACCCGGTGGACAGCGTCACCGTCCACAGCGCGAGCCCCACGGTGGACAGCACGGAACCAGCGACCGCCATCCCCTTTCCGCGCTCGCCCCTGCGCTTGATCTGGGCCAGCGCCACCAGCCCGAGGACCAGACCGACGGCCGGCAGGAAGCAGAGGATGCCGAGGACCAGGGCGGCGATGGCCAGGCCGTTGACCGGCACGGGGCGGCCGTAGGGCCCGTAGGGGTGGTACGGGTACGGGGCGTAGGGGCCCGGAGCGGATGCGTACGGTCCGTAAGGTCCCGGGCCCCCCTGGGGCTCGTGCGGCTGGTGCGGCCCGTGAGGCGGAGGTATGGACACGAGTACCGTGCTCCTGGTTCGGGCGGTGAGGCCGGGACGGTGGGGAACTGCCGTACGACGCGAACTGTCGTACGACGGAACGCAACGCGCATGGTAAGCGCGGTACGGGTGGGGGTGGAATGCGGGTCACGAATGCCACGATCCGGGCGGTCAACGGACTGACCGCCCGTTGGGCCGGGGTCGCGGAGGGAGGCACGGTCTTCTCGGCGGCCGGCGTGTGGCCGCTGCTGGCCTTCCTCGCGGACGGAGCGGCGGGCCGGGCGCGCGCGGAGCTGGCGGACGCGGTGGGGCTGCCGGCGGACCAGGCGGCGGCAGCGGCGCGGGAGTTGCTCGCGGGGCTGGGGGCGGCGCGCGGGGTGGACGCCGCGCTCGGCCTGTGGACCAGCCGGGCCCTGGAGCTGCGCGAGCCCTGGGAGGCGGGACTGCCGGCCGACGCGCACGGGGTGCTCACCGGTGACGGCGACGCCGATCAGAAGGCGCTGGACGCCTGGGCCGCCAAGCGGACGGGCGGGCTGATCGAGCGGATGCCGGCACGGGTGACGGACGGGACCCTGCTGGTTCTGGCCAGCGCGCTGGCGATGCGGACACGGTGGCTGCGGCCCTTCCGCGAGACGCCCTGGCAGCCGGACGGCGGCCCGTGGGGCGAGCGCGTGCTGCTCGGGCTGCGGCGGAACACCGAGCTGCTGGACCGGATCGGGGTCGCGGACACGCCCTCGGGTCATGTCACCGAGCTGAAGGTGCTCGGGGACAACGCCGTCGACGTCCATCTCCTGCTCGGCGACGAGGGGATGACGCCGGGACAGGTCCTGGGCACGGGCGTGGACCTGCTCGGGGGCCGCCGCCCGGTCGTTCCCGGGTCCCGGCATCCCTACGGCGAGGCGGGCCCGGGGCTGCGGGTGGTGAGGGAGCTCTCCACGAGGCCCGCGCCGCCGACCCTCGCGGTCACCACGGCGGCCTACGAGGTGACCGCGAGCCACGACCTGCTGGAGCAGGACGCGTTGTTCGGCCTGACGACGGCCCGCACGGCGGTCGCCGGCCACTTCCCGGACGTGAGCCCGACGCCCCTGTGCGTCGAGCAGGCCCGGCAGTCGGCGATGGCGAGGTTCGGCGCCCGGGGCTTCGAGGCCGCCGCGGTGACGGCTGTGCCCATGGCGGCGGGATCGGCCATGCCCCGGCTGCGCTGGCGGGTGACGACCGTCGAGGCGGACTTCGGCCGCCCCTTCGCCTTCCTCGCCGTGCACCGCCACACGCGGTTGGTTCTGGCGGCCGGCTGGGTCGCGGAACCGACGCCGTTTCCCGGGATGCCGTGGTGAACCCGGTTCACGCCGTGAACCGGGTGACCGCGCGCTGGGCCGACACCGTGGATCACGGCACCGTTTTCTCCGCCGTGGGAGTCTGGCCGCTGCTCGCCTTCCTCACGGACGGTGCCGCCGAGCTGACCCGGGAGGAGCTGGCGGAAGCTCTCGGGGTGCGCGCGGAGGAAGCGGCGTTCCTCGCCCGGGAGTTGCTCGCGTCACTGGAGTCCGTCGACGGGTTGGACTCCGCCCTCGGGCTCTGGACCAAGCGCACGCTGACTCCCCGCGAGGAGTGGCTGGCCGGGCTGCCCGCCGGGGCCCACGGTGTGCTCGGCGGGGATCTCGAAGCCGATCGCAAGGCCCTGGACGCCTGGGCGGCGGAGCGGACCGGCGGGCTCGTGGACGCCGTGCCGGTGGAGCTGACGGAGCTGACGGAGCTGGTGCTGGCGAGTGCGCTGGTGCTGCGGACGACGTGGGAGGAGCCGTTCGAAGGGGCTTACGGCCGCTGGCTCGGCTCCTTCGACCACGCCGGGCTCAGCCGCACCACCGAGGGCCTGGACACCCTCGCGGTCGCCCGGACGGACGCCGGAAAGGTCACCCGAATCGAGGTGCGCGGCGACAACGGCATCGACGTCCATCTGCTGCTCGGCGAGGAGGAGATGCCTCCTGGTCAGGTGCTCGGCGCCGGTCTCGGCTGCCTCTCCGGCGAGCTGCGGCCGACCCCCGGCGAGCGGCTGAAGCAGGGGGTGGCCGGTCCCGGCCTGCGCATCTCCAAGTGCGGCAGCGCGCATCCGGTGACTCCGCGTCTGACCCTGGACACCGTCGAGTTCGGCATCAACGCCAGGCACGACCTGCTCGCCCGGCCCGAGCTGTTCGGGCTCTCCTGTGCCACCGACCCGGCGTGGGGCGGCTTCCCCTTCATCAGTGACGCGCCGCTCGGCGTCGGTTCGGCCGGGCAGTCCGTGACCGCCACCTTCAGCGCCGAGGGCTTCCGGGCGGCGGCGGTGACCGTGGCGGGCATGGCGTGGCTGGGCGCGCCGGGCGGGGAAACGCCGTACGAGACGACCAAGGCCTACGTCCGTATCGACCGGCCCTTCGGGTTCCTCGCCGTGCACCGGGAGACGCGGCTCGTCCTCGTCGCGGGCTGGGTGACGGATCCCAGGCCCTACGACGAGGACGAGTACAGCTATCCGGAGGACGATCCGGCCCTCACGTGAGCGTCAGAACTGCAGGGCCCAGGCGTCGATCCGCCCGGTGTCCAGGTTCGCGTTGTCGCTGACCCTCAGCTTCCACGTGCCGTTGGCGGCCTCGGAGGAGGCGTTCACCGAGTACGTGGTGTTGATGTTGTCCGAGCTGCCGCCGGTGCCGTAGCCCTTGAGCGTGTACGCCGTCCCGTCGGGGGCGATCAGCTGGACCTGGAGGTCACCGATGTAGGTGTGGACGATGTGCACCTCGACGGCCAGGGCCGCCGGAGCGTTGCCGGACACGCCGGAGACCGTCACCGGGGACTCCACGGTGGAGTTGTCGCTGATCGCGTAGTCGCCGGTGTTCTCGAAGCGCGGTCCGGGCGGGGTGGTGGTGCCGCCGCCGACGTAGAGCAGCCGGTTGGGCGAGCCGGTGCCGGGGCTGGTGACGACGTTCGGGGTGGCCGCTGTCGTCAGTGCCGCGGAGACCTGCGCGGGTGTGGCCGTCGGGTTCGCGCCCAGGTGGAGCGCGGCCGCGCCGGCCACGTGCGGGGCCGCCATCGACGTACCGGAGATCGTGTTGGTGGCGGAGTCGCTGGTGTTCCACGCCGAGGTGATGGACGAGCCCGGGGCGAACAGGTCCAGGACCGAACCGTAGTTGGAGTAACTGGCCTTCGCGTCCGACGAGGTGGTCGCTCCGACCGTGATGGCCTCCGTCACGCGGGCGGGGGACCTGGTCGAGGCGTTGGTGGACTCGTTGCCAGCCGCGACCGCGAAGGTGACGCCGGACGCGATGGCGTTGCGGACCGCGGTGTCGATCGCGGTGTCCGCGCCGCCGCCGAGGGACATGTTGGCCACGGCCGGCTTGACCGCGTTCCGGGCCACCCAGTCGATACCGGCGACGACCTGGGCGGTGGTGCCCTGACCGCTGTTGTTGAGCACGCGGACGCCGACGACGCGGGCCTTCTTGGCGACGCCGTAGGCCGTGCCCGCGACGGTGCCGGCGACATGCGTGCCGTGGCCGTGGCCGTCCTGGGCGGTGTTGTCGTTGTCGACGGCGTCGTACCCGTAGGAGGCACGGCCGCCGAAGTCGCCGTGGCTGATGCGGACGCCCGTGTCGATGACGTACGCGGTCACGCCCTGCCCGGCCGAGTCCGGGTAGGTGTACGAGCTGTTGAGCGGGAGGTTGCGCTGGTCGACCCGGTCCAGGCCCCAGGAGGGCGGGTTGGGCTGGGTCGCGGTGATGCTGAAGGTACGGTTCTGCACGACGGAGGCGACGGCCGGGTCGGCGGCGAACCGCTTCGCCTCGGCGGCGGAGGCCTCGACCGCGTAACCGTTGAGCGCCTTCTGGTACGTACGCTCGATGTCGGCCCCGTACTTCCGGGCGAGCGCCCGGCCCTCGGCGGAACCGGCGCGGGCCGCCTCCGGCTTGAGGGTGACGATGTAGCTGTCCGCCACGGCGTTGGCCGCTCCGGCGTACTGGACCCGGCCGTCGTCGGCGGTCGGGGCGGCACCGGCGGGGAGGGCGGAGACGAGGCCCGCGGTGAGGACCGCGGAGGCCGCCACGCTGATCGCGGCCAGTCTTCGCCGGGTAGAACGCATCACTGCCATCTGAGGGATCCTCCTCAATCGGTGGTGCGCTGGTGGGGGGAGGTGCGGGCACGCCGGAGTCCGCCCAAGATGGACGTGATCATGTCAACTCAGTTCCTGTGCGAACTCTGTGCACCAGCCGAAAGATTGAGGCTTCCACAGGAATTCCACAAGGGCCCTGCACGGACGTAACACACGTGCCATGCGCCGGTCATGACACGCCGTCACCTCGTGCCGGGCCCTCGCGATCAGGGTGGTCCGGGTTCCGGATCCGCTCCTCGTCAGTCGTCGAACGCGGTCGCCCGGGTGCGCTTCTCCCAGGCGACGACGTCCTCGCGCACCTGGTCCAGATGACCGAGTACGGCGGTCACGGCGTCGTCGCCGAGGGGCAGCCGGAGCGGGGTCCGCTCGGCCCGGAGCGCGGCCAGGACGGCGGCCGCCGCCTTCGCCGGATCGCCGGGCTGGGTGCCGTCGCCGCCCTCGACCATGCCCCGGGTCGCTGGACGACGCAGAGGTAGGCGCCGTCCGGGTCCTCCTCGGCCGGGGTGAGCCGGTAGATCTCGCGGAAGGCCTGCTTGAACGGCTGCCGGACCCGCGCTTCGAGCAGCAGGTCCCGCCAGGCCCGGACGGAGTCGGCGTCGGAGCGCAGGGGGTGCCAGAGCCGTAGGACTCGGCGATGAGGGCGCCCAGTTCCTCGTCGGAGATCTGGGACAGGTCGGGGAACGCCTCGTCGTACGACGATTCGGGGTCGGTGAGCGCGTTCTTCAGCCGGTCGGCCAGGTCCATCGGGCATGCCTCTCGTCGAGCCTGCCCGGATCATGGCAGTCGCCACTGACAACGCCGTCGGCACGGCCGCCCGGCGGTCACTGTCAGTGGGGGCGGCTACGGTGACAGCCACTTGATCGAGAGGTCACGGCCGGGGGGCCGGGCGGAGGGGAGGGGCCGTGCGCCCGACGGAAGCCGAGGTCGGTGAGGCGCGCCCGACGGAAGCCACAGCGAGTGACGTACGCCCGGACGAGGACACCTTCGTCATGCCCGCCGCCTGGCGGCGTCTGGTCCACCCGAGGCGTGGCGGTATCCGTCGCACGGTGCCCGAACCGCGCTCGGACGCGGAGGAGTTGCTGGCCCGGCGGCTGAGGGAGGAGTCGGCCTGGATCGAGGAGGTGCTCGCCGCGCCGGAGAGCGATCCGCGGATCGTCGAGGCCCTGCGCGCGCATCTGAACGGCGGTCACAGCCCGCTCGGCGCCGCCGCGCTGGCCCCGCTGACCATGCACCACCAACTCCCCGAGGGCGTCTTCGTGGACGCCTGGACGCGTGTGCACGGTCTGGTGTTCGCCGCTCGGGCGGTCGTGGAGTACTTCGAGGTCGAGGCCCACTGGATCCAGTTCGGCATGCGGCGGGAGGACTCCCGGATCCGCTTCCGCGCCGACGCGGTCTGCGCGGACGGCCACTGGGCCCGGCCCTTCGCCGACCGGCTGCGGGCCCTGCTGGCCGTGACCGACGAGAAGACCTATCGGCAGGCGGTCACCGTCCTCGCCAAGTGCCGGACCACCCCGCGGGGCCGCGTCGTCGTGTCGTACGTCGTGCCCGGCGAGCGTGAGTGGGTAGCCGAGGCCGCAGCGGACGCCGCTGTGGTCGATCCGACGCTGCGGGCGATGCTGCTCTGCTCGCTGAACTCCCCCGAGCAACTGGAGGGCTTCGGCAGCCGCTTCGAGCTCGGCTGGAACGACTGGTCGATGGCCCTGGTCGCCACGCTCGCCGAGGGTGTCGGCAAGGACATCGCGCCCGTCCTGGAACGGGGCATCGAGGAGGCGTACGGCACCGACCGGTTGCGCGCCTTCGCCGGCGCCCTGGTGGAACTGCCGACGGACGAGGCGTTCCGGGTACTGCTGGCCCGTGTCGAGGACAAGCACGTACGGCCGTGGCTGATGGAGGCGATGCGCCGGTGGCCGGTCCGCGCCCTGCGGCTGACGGGCGCGGCGGCGACCGGTTCGGGCAAGAGCGCGGCGACGGCGGGGCAACTGCTCGCCGCGCACATCCGGACCCACCCCGAACTGACCGCCTCGGTGCTGCCGGAACTGCCCGCGCGGGTGGCCGAGTTCGTGGAGCCGTGGCTCTCCGCCCGGGACCGGGTGGCCGAGGCGCCGGCCGAAGAGCTGCCCGAGTTGCTGGTCAGCCCGCCGTGGGCGACGAAGCGCGAGGCCGCGAAGGCGCGGATCGCCTCGACGCCGCCCCCGGCCCCGGAGCCGCGGGTCGTCTGGCAGCCCGATGAGCGGCAGGCGTGGGCCGGGACCACGTCCTGGTACAGCAGTTGGCGGGGCAAGTACGACTTCAAGGACGAGATCAAGGAGCTGCGGGCCGGCGGGCGGATGTCGGACGTCCGGCAGGCCCGGCTGTTCGTCACCGGGCCCGAGGACGTCGTACGCCCGCTGCTCGCCGACTGCGCTCCCGAGGACTACTGGGACGGCGAGGCCGCGCTCAAGCCGGTGGCCGCGCGGTTCGGGGTGGACGCCCTGCCGCTGCTGTCCCGCGCCGCCACCCGGCATCCGGCCACCCTGGGCACGCTGGTCATGCCGTATCTGAGCGTCGAGGTCGCCGCGCTGGTGGGTGACTGGGTGACCCGGCTGAAGTCGGCGGACGCCATGGGCCGCGCCTGGCTGCGACGGCACGCTCTGGCCTCCGTCCCGTATCTGCTCCCGCACGCGCTGGGCAAGGCGGGCCCGGCCCGCCGGGGCGCCGAGCGGGCGCTGCGGCTGCTGGCGGAGGCCCATGGCGAGGAGGCGGTGCTGGCGGCCGTCGCGGGGGCCTGCCAGGAGGGCGCGGGCGCGGAGGCCGTCGGCGTGGTCGGGGAAGCGCTGGCCGCCGATCCGCTGGTGAGTGCCCTTCCGGCCCGGATGCCGGTCGTCGGCGCCTGGGCCGAGCCCGCGCTGCTGCCGCAGATCGTGCTCGAGGCGGGCGGTGCGCTGCCCGTCGAGGCGGTGCACCACGTCCTCACCGTCCTCGCGCTGTCCAAGCCCGGCGACGTCTACCCCGGCCTCGACATCCTGACCGAGCACTGCACCGCCGACTCGCTCGCCGACTTCGCCTGGGGCCTGTTCGAGCAGTGGCGCCTGGCCGGCATGCCCCCTAAGGAGAGCTGGGCGCTGCACGCGCTCGGCTGGCTCGGCGACGACGGGACCGTACGGCGGCTCACCCCCGTGGTGCGCGCCTGGCCCGGCGAGAGCGCCCACCACCGCGCGGTGGAGGGGCTGAACGTGCTCGCGGCGATCGGCACCGATGTCGCCCTGCTGCATCTGCACGGCATCGCCCAGCGGGTGCCGTTCAAGGCCCTGAAGGCCCGCGCCCAGGAGAAGATCGCCGAGGTCGCCGAGGGGCTCGGGCTCACCGCCGAGCAGCTGGGCGACCGGCTCGTCCCCGACTTCGGCCTGGACGCGGACGGCAGCACCGTCATCGACTACGGCACCCGGCGGTTCACGGTCGGCTTCGACGAACAGCTGCGTCCCTACGTCCGGGACGCCGACGGCAGGCTCCGCAAGGCGTTGCCCGCACCGGCGGCGAAGGACGATCCGGAGCTGGCCCCGGCCGAGCGCAAGCGGTTCGCCGCGCTGAAGAAGGACGTCCGGACGGTCGCCGCCGCCCAGGTACGGCGGTTGGAGGCCGCGATGGTCGCCCAGCGGGCGTGGACGGCAGGCGACTTCCAGGAGCTGTTCGTGGCACACCCGCTGCTGTGCCATCTGGTCCGGCGCCTGGTCTGGCTCCGCGAGGCCGACGGTGGGGTGACGGCGTTCCGGGTCGCGGAGGACCGTACGTTCGCCGATGTCCGGGGCGATGAGCTGACGCTGCCCGAGGGGTCGGGCGTCCGACTGGCCCATCCGCTGTGTCTGGGCGAGGAGGTGGGCGCGTGGGCGGAGCTGTTCGCCCGCCACGGGATCCTGCAGCCCTTCCCGCAACTGGGCCGGGCCGTGTACGCCCTCACCGAGGAGGAGACCCTGGGCCACCGGCTGGCCCGGTTCGAGGGGACCACGGTGCCGGTCGGCAGACTGCTCGGCCTCACCCAGCGGGGCTGGGAGCGGGGACAGCCGCAGGACGCGGGCGTGGAGCGCTGGTTCCACCGGCGGATCGAGGACGACCGGTACCTGGTCATCGGCCTCGAACCGGGCATCGCCGTGGGCGCCGTCGACATGCTCGGCGACCAGACCTTCAGCGCCGTATGGCTGAACGCGGGCCCGGACGACTACTGGCCCGGTCGCCGGCACGAGCTCCGTTTCTCCGGCCTGGACCCGATCACGGCCTCCGAACTGCTGGCCGACCTCACGGAGGTGACCGCCCCTTGACGGCCACCCCCGTGATCCTCAGCTGCCGGGGTGACCGCGGACGCTTCTCCTCCCGCGGTGGCGCCACCAGGTGACCAGCCAGAGCACGTTGACCCCGCCCAGCACGACCAGCACGACCAGGGAATCGAGGGTCTCCGCGAGGGAGTGCCCCGGCCCGAGGCCCTGTGCGGCGCGGACCAGCAGGGCGATGTCGAGGGGCAGGGTGACGGCGGCCATGAAGGCCAGGCAGGCCGCCGTACCGACGACGAGGACGACGCTGTAGACGCGGACGGCCCGGCGCTCGTGCGCGGGGAGCGCCGTGCTCGGGTCGGCGCCGGGCGCGCGCAGGACGGTCCGGCGGAACCGGTAGCGGGCGTAGGCGAGGCCGTCGCCGTACAGGTTCCGGCAGCGGGTGAGGTCCTGGAGGACGAAGTAGAGGTCCGTGCGGGTGAACACCATGCACTGGAAGGGCAGCGGGAGCAGGGCCAGCAGTACGCCCGCGGCCAGCAGGCGATGGGCGGTCGTGCCGGGGTCCGTGACGGCGAGGATCAGGAGCAGGGACGCGGCGACGGAGAGGTTCAGGGCGATACCGGCCAGATAGGCGGTCAACCGATGGCGCCGGGGCGCGAGTTCGATGCCGCTGATGTCGGTCTGCATCACCAGGAACTGCAGTCGCGTGCCGAGCCGGATCCTTCCCGGTACGCCCACGGCGCGGGCGGTGACCAGGTGCGCCAGCTCATGGGCCAGTACCAGCGTCCATCCGGCGGCCGCCCCGCTGAGCAGCACCAGGCTGCCGTGCGGGCTCCACAGCAGGTCGCGGTAGCCCGGCAGCAGGTCGGGACGGCGGATCAGGACGACGACGGCGGCCAGCAGGAGCGCTCCGGCCAGCACCGGGAGCGCGGGATGCAGGGCGAGGCGGACGTGGCGGGGGCGCAGCCGGTGCAGGGAGGCGGGCGGCGGTTCGGGGTCCGGCAGCGGGCGGTCCGCGATCCGGGCCACGAAGCCCAGCGCGGCCAGATCGCCCACGAAGTCCGCGATCTCGACCTCCTCGCCGGTCTCCTGGTACAGGATCTCGGCGGTCCTGGCCACGCTCAGCCCCTCGCCGAGCAGTTCCACCGCGCGCGCTCCGACCGCCGGCAGGGCGACGAAGGTCCGGGTCGCCATCCGGCCGACGATCCACTCCTCGCCGTCCCGGCGCATCGCCAGGTCGTGCAGCGTCACCCGGGCCGACGGCGCGATCGCTGCGGTCTCCGTCATACGCGGTCCCCTCCGCAGGCGGGGCAGTCGGGCCGGCGCTCCGAGCGCTGGAGGATCGGGTCGCCGGGAACCATGAGGTTCAGGCCGAACCGGCAGCCGGGGTCCAGGTGCGGGACGCCGCACAGCAGCGCGAGGCCGGCATGGGCCAGCAGGGTGCCCGAGAGGCTCGCGGTGACGGCGTTGGCCGGATTCCATGGCATACGGGGAGAGGCGACGTCCTCGTCCTGACCGGGCCCGAGCCGCAGATCGCGGCGCTCGGCCTCGGAGCTGCGCAGGCACTCCCAGCACGCGCCCCGACCGGGGCTGAACACCCCGACGCTCACCAGCGGCCCGCGATACCCGGCCTCGGCCCACGGGGTGCCGGTGGCCAGGCAGACCTGGTTGGCCCAGCGCCGGATGACGGCGGGGCGGTCGGCGGCGAGGAGCAGCAGGTCGTACGACGGCACCAGGCGTCGGATGTCCTCCGGCCCCCGCACCTCGCTGCGCTCCCCGGTGACCGTCGCCTCGGAGTTGAGGGCTCGCAGCGCGGGCAGCGCCGCGTCGAGCTTGGGCGTCCCTATGTCGTGCTCGCCGTAGAGGGTCTGCCGGTTGAGGTTGGACAGCTCGACGACGTCCGGTTCGAGGCAGTGCAGGCGGCCCACTCCGGAGGCCACGAGGTCCCGCGCGGCGGCTCCGCCGGTGCCGCCGAGGCCGATCAGCAGGACACGGGCCCGGCGCAGCCGCAGCTGCGGTTCCCAGGTGCTCTCCCGCGGCCGGAGATCCATCCAGCGTTGCAGGGTCATGCTCCTGCTGTACCGCTCGCGCTCCCCCTCGGACAGCGCCGCCGGTGGCGGGGCGCCGGCGTCCTCCACGTATCCGGCGGCGGCGAGGTCGGCCATGGCCCGCGCGATGTCGGGGACCGGCAGGTCGGGGTGGCCGCGGGACACGTCGGCGACGACGTCCTCGGCGGTGCGGGTGCCGTCCATGGCCTCGACCAGCGTCCACACCCAGCCGTCGGGATCCTTGACCTCGGCGCCGATGCCGTAGACGACGCTCCCGATCCTGATGTGCCCGTCCGACGTCCGGTAGGCCCGGTGCTCCGGCTTGATCCGCGGTCGCCGCATCGCGTGCAACGTCATTTTCCCGCCAATGTCACAGACCTCAACTACCCCTATGGCAACGGACATTGACAACAGTGACCCGAGAGGCGAACGCTGGCAAGAGCACGATCACCGCACGCCACAGCCACCACCGGGAGGACACGGCATGCCGAACAAGATCGAGATTCGTCCGCTGGACAAGAAGGAGACCACCGGCGACAGCGGTGGCAACGGCGGCTCCTGACCGGCCGCACCCGATGGACCGCTACCTCACGGTCGCGGACGTCACCGAGTCGGCGCGGCGGCTGGTCTCCCGGTTCCCGGGGGCGGTCCGTCTGCGCCGGATCGGGATGTCCCGCGCGGGCCGCCCGCTGCTGATGCTGTCCGTGGGACACGGGCCGCGGCACGTCCTGGTGGTCGCCCGACCCCACCCGGACGAACCGGCCAGCGGCGCGACGGCGCTCGCGCTGGCGGAGCAAGTGGCCAACGGCGGAGGGACGTTCGGCGCGACCGACTTCTCCCCGGTCGCCGGGGACGGCAGGCCGGCGGCGGCCGGCCCCACCATGACGGCGGACGCCCGGACCCCCGTGACGGCCGGCACGGGAACCACTACGGCAACCGGCCCCTCCCCCCGCACCCGGGAAGGGAAGTCCGCGGCGAGCGACCCCTCCATGGTCACCTGGGACATCGTGCTGTGCCTCGATCCGGACGGCGCGGCGCTGGCCGAGGGCATCGAGGCGGCCACGGCCGGACCCGCCCCGACGCTGGAGGGCTACTACGGCACGGCCTACCGCCCCGTCGCGGCGGAACAGCCGGAGTGGGCGCCGATCGAAGGGTGCCGACTGCCCGAGAGCCAGGCGCTGTTCCGGGTGATCGAGGAAGTGCGCCCGTTTCTCCAGTGCTCCCTGCACAGCGTCGAGGCCGGCGGCAGCTGGCTCCAGTTGACCCGGGGCCTGCCCGAACTGGCCACCCCTTTCGAGGCGTCGGCGAGGCGGAGCGGCATCCCGGTCCAGCACGGCACCTTCGACGCCCTGTACTGGGAGAACCCCAGCCCGGGAACCTACGTCCTGCCACCCCCGGACAGCACCGCCCGCCTGGCCGCCGGCTCCGAGAACATCGCCCTGTCCACCTGGTGCGCACCCCAGGGCTACGGCGGCGCGACCGCGATCATCGAAGTCCCCATGTGGGCAACGGACCTGGCGCAGGACCCGACCCCCCACCCCGACCCGGTGCGGGCACTGCGCGACCTGTCGGCCCTGGTACGGGACGGTGGCCGCCAGGTGACGGAGATCCTCGAGAAGTCCCGGGACTTCCTGCCGCCACCCGAGACGGACCCCCTCAGGCGCGTACTGGAGTGGATGGCGGACGGCCTCTACGACCTGGTCGCCGACTCCTGGCAACCCCTGGCCGAAAACCCCCGGTCGGTGACCACGGCCCAGATCTGCACCCTGGACATCGTCGCCCGCCGCCAGCCCCTACGAGCAGCGGGCCTCCTCCTACGCCTCCTGAGGGCGTCGAACGCCCCCGAGGCCTCGGCCCTCCACCACGACCTGACGGAACTCTTCACCACGTGGTGCGCGGACTTCGAGAAGGCCCTGCACCTGCGCTGGGTCCCGATCCCCCACCAGATCGCGCACCAGACCCGCACGGTCATGGCGGCGGCGGAAAGCGCACTGAGGGCCCGGGGCTGAGGCGGGCCGCAAAAGGAGGACCTGGACCGCCTTCACGAGGTCGCAGTCGGGTGCGCCGGCTCCCCGTTCGTCACGCCCAGACGCGCCTGCTCCTCCTCGACGATCCTGCGGGCCAACTCGGTGTCCGACACGTCGATCGCATCCGGGGTGGCTTCGGCCACGGCGCTGCGGCGGGCGTACGCGTCGAACAATCGCGTCTTGTCCTCCAGCATCCTCACCATGCGTTCGTCCACTCCCCCGGTGGCGAGAAGGCGATGCACGTGAACCGACCTGACCTGACCCATGCGGTGCGCCCGGGCCACCGCCTGGTGTTCGATGGTCGGCTTGATCTGCGGCTCGCAGATGACGACGACCGAGGCAGCCTGCATGTTGAGGCCGACACCCCCCGCCTGGATCTGCGCCAGAAGCACCGCTGGTCCCTTGACCTCGGCGAAGTCGTCGACGATCTGCTGCCGTCGCCCGGCCGGGACGTTGCCGGTGAGCGGACCGAGCATCGGGATACCGGCGGTGGGACCCGCAGCGAGCGCCGCCTCCACCACGTTCAGGACGTCCCTGAAATAGGAGAAGACCACTGTCTTCTGCCCGTTCTCGCCGGCCTCCGACACGATCTCGCGGAGCCGGTCCAGCTTGGCCGACCGCTCGGGGCGCATGTACGCGGCCCTGCGCATCGCCATGAAGTTGCCCGCGCGGACGGCCTCGCGGTACGCCTCCTCGTCCGACGCGCTCAGCTCCTCCCATTCGTCGGTCCGCTGAAGGCTCGGGAGTTCCGTCAGCACGTCTTCCTGGTTGCGCCTCAGGTAGACCGGGGCGACGGCCTTGCGGAAGGCCACCGATCCCGCCAGGGCGTCCCGCTCGCCCAGGGTGTCGGCCACTCCTTCATCGAGCATCCGGACCAGGTTGCGGAACTCCCCAACCCGGTTCTCCATCGGGGTTCCGGTCATGAAGAGGCTGCGTTCACAACGCTCCGCCCACAGGGCGACCGCCTGGGACCGCTTGGTCTTCGGGTTCTTCACGGAGTGCGCTTCGTCGACGACGAGCAGTCCGACCTCGCCGCCGCCCGGAGCCGGAAATCCGCGCAGTGCGTCGAACGTGGTCACCCCCACACCGCCGCGCCCCTTCCAGTCGGCGAACGCGTACTGCCGGTCGGGTCCGTGGAGCACCATGACGCGCAGGGCGCTACGGGCCTCGATCTCCCGGGTCCAGTTCACGAGAACGCTCGCCGGGCAGACGACCATGAAATGACTCTGTCCCTCGGCGGCCAGGTGGGCCAGCACGGCGATCGCTTGGATGGTCTTCCCGAGACCCATCTCGTCGCCGAGTATCACTTTGCGCTGCGCGAGGACGAAGCGTGCGCCGAACGCCTGGTAGCCGCGCAGGGAGACCCGCCGGTGCGAGTCGTCGAGCCCTTGCCCCCGCACCCGCTCGGCGATCTCCTCCGGCAGGAACCCCTCGGCGGCGGCGGTGTCCGGCAGCCGTCCGGCGATTTCGGCGAGAACGCTGTAGTACTCCGCGGAGCGGAGTTCGAAGTCCACCCACGCCGCGATGTCGGACGAGGGTCCGCGCAGCAGGTCCACAGAGGCCTGGGCCAGCAGTTCGGGCAGGTCGGCCCGTTCCGCTTCGTCCACCAGTGAGCGGATCTCGGCGACCGCGGCCAAGGCGCGTGCCTTCTTCTCCTGGCCGGCCAGGAGCATCCTGAATCGCCCGGCGGCGGGTTTCGCCTCGACCAGCAACGGGCCGAGTTGTTCCGAGAGGACCGCGGCTCGGTCCACCGCGCGCCGGGCGTCCGGTCCGGCTTCCACCAGGACGTGCAGGGCCATGACGAGCGCGGTGGTGGTCGGCTCCGGCCGGTCCACGTCGATGTGGACGGCCACCGTCTCGTGCGCCGCTTCGGAGAGCCTGCGAGCAGCGGCGAGGATCTGATCGACCGTGCGCTGCCCGACACCGGGAATCTGCCGCAACCGGTAGGGGCCCGCTTCGAGCACCCGGCCCACCGTGCCGAGGCCGCTCTTCTCGACGTTCCCCAGCCGCAGGCGTCCCTCGGTGACGTCCTGCAACCGGGCGACGGGGATGGCGTCGAGTTCGCGAGTGACCGCCGCGTCGTGAAGCGGCTTCAGCGCCGCCCGCACCGCCTCGACCGCCCTGCCGTGGTCCTCGGCCAGTGCCTGTGCCGCGTCGTACAGTCGCGCTCCCCCCGCGACCGTGTCCCGCTCCCCACGCCCCACGCTTCCCGCCCCTCTCGCGCTGTCCCCGCATCCTCCCATCGCGGGCACCGGCCTATGGGGGGTACGCCGATGCCCGACCCACCGAGCGGCAGGTCGGGCACGGTTCTTGCCAGGTGTCAGACGTTGAAGCGGAACTCCACCACGTCCCCGTCCTGCATGACGTAGTCCTTGCCCTCCATGCGCGCCTTGCCCTTGGCGCGGGCCTCCGCCACCGAGCCCGTCTCCACCAGGTCCGCGAAGGAGATGACCTCCGCCTTGATGAAGCCCTTCTGGAAGTCGGTGTGGATGACGCCGGCCGCCTCGGGGGCCGTGGCGCCCTTCTTGATGGTCCAGGCGCGGGATTCCTTGGGGCCGGCCGTGAGGTAGGTCTGCAGGCCGAGGGTGTTGAAGCCGACGCGGGCCAGGGTCGCGAGGCCCGGCTCCTCCGCGCCCACCGACTCCAGCAGCTCCAGCGCGTCCTCCTCGTCCAGCTCGGCGAGGTCCGCCTCCAGCTTGGCGTTGAGGAAGATCGCCTCGGCGGGGGCGACCAGCGCGCGCTGCTCGTCCTTGAAGGCGTCGTCGGTCAGCTCGTCCTCGTCGACGTTGAAGACGTAGAGGAAGGGCTTCGTCGTCAGCAGGTGCAGGTCGTGCAGGAGCTCCTCGTTGCCGGAGCCCTGGACGATGCCCGCCGAGAACAGCGTGTCGCCCTTCTCCAGGATCTCCTTGGCCGCCTCGACCGCCGCCACCTTCGGGGCCACGTCCTTCTTGATCCGCGACTCCTTCTGCAGCCGCGGCAGGACCTTCTCGATGGTCTGGAGGTCGGCGAGGATCAGCTCGGTGTTGATCGTCTCGATGTCGTCCTTGGGCGAGACCTTGCCGTCGACATGGACGACGTTCTCGTCCTTGAAGGCACGGATGACCTGGCAGATCGCGTCGGACTCACGGATGTTCGCCAGGAACTTGTTGCCCAGGCCCTCACCCTCGGAGGCGCCGCGCACGATGCCCGCGATGTCGACGAAGTCGACCGTCGCCGGGAGCACCCGCTGGGAGGAGAAGATCTCGGCCAGCTTGGTCAGACGCGGGTCCGGTACGCCGACGACGCCCACGTTGGGCTCGATCGTGGCGAACGGGTAGTTGGCCGCCAGCACGTCGTTCTTGGTCAGGGCGTTGAACAGGGTCGACTTGCCGACATTCGGCAGACCGACGATTCCGATCGTGAGCGACACGTTGCGACTTCCCGAAGTGAGAGGAGGACTGGAGGCCGGCGGGCCCGATCCACCAGTCTACGGCGTGACCCGCCCGGTACCGGATGTCCGTCGAACGCTTGGCCAAGGTCCGCCCCTCGGCGTGTCCCATGGGCGATTCGGCACATAAACAGACCTAAGTTGGTCCAGTGGAGCAACACAGGACGCGCCCAGCGCAGTACAAGCAGCCCGGGCAGCAGGGCACGCGCCGGGCCGCGCCGCCCCTTCCGCCGCAGGCCAGAGGGGGCGCGCAGGCCCGGACAGGCGCCCCCCGCCGGCCCCCCACCGCCGTCCGGCGCCCGCCGCCCCCGGTGGTGCAGGCACTGCGCCGGATGCCGAACCCCCGCCTCACCGGACTCGGCGTCGGACTCTTCTGCGCGGTGGTGATGCTCGCGCTCGGCTCCCTGGACGCCCTGCTGCTCGGCCCCTCGCTGACCGTCTACGGCGTGCTGTTCCTGCCCGTGTGCGTCCTGACCGCCGTCTGGGTGCGCAAGGCGGACCTGGTGACCGCCGTCATCGTCGTACCGATCGCGTTCGCGCTGGGCCTGGTGCCGGTGGCCGACAGCGGCGACAGCACCGGGGACCGCCTGATGGGCCTGTTCACCGCGCTCGCCACCCAGGCCGGATGGCTGTACGGCGGAACGCTGGTCACCGGTGTGATCGTCACCGTGCGCAAGGTGCGTCTGATGCGGCGCAGGGCGGCCCGCAGCCGCCCGCCCGTCTGAGCGGCCCGCTCAGCCCGAGCAGCCCGCTCAGCCCCTGCAGCCGGCGAGTCGTCCGAGCAGCCCCGGCAGCCCACAGTCGTCCAACCGTGAGCTACTCCGCCGCCCGCATCGCCGCCCCCACGATGCCCGCGTTGTTCTGCAGCTGTGCCGGGACGATCTCCGCCTTGATCCCCTCGATGTAGTGCAGGAACTTCTGCGACTTACGGCTGACCCCGCCGCCGATGATGAACAGCTCCGGCGAGAACAGCATCTCCACGTGGGCGAGGTACTTCTGGACCCGGTGCGCCCAGTGCTCCCATGTCAGCTCGCCGTCGTCCTTGGCCTTGCTGGAGGCCCGCTTCTCGGCGTCGTGGCCGTGCAGCTCCAGATGGCCCAGCTCGGTGTTGGGCACCAGGGCGCCGTCCACGAACAGGGCGCTGCCGATGCCCGTGCCGAAGGTGAGCAGGATGACGGTGCCCTTGCGGCCCTGTCCCGCCCCGAAGGCCATCTCGGCGACTCCGGCGGCGTCCGCGTCGTTGACCACCGTCACCGGCAGGCCGCCCAGACGCTCGCCGAACAACGCGCGGGCGTCCGTGTCGATCCAGCTCTTGTCGACGTTGGCCGCCGTACGGATGGTCGAGCCGCCGGTCACCACGCCCGGGAAGGTCAGCCCGACCGGCCCCGTCCAGCCGAAGTGGTCGACGACCTGCTTGACGCCGTCGGCCACCCCGTCGGGCGTCGCCGGATGCGGGGTGAGCACCTTCAGGCGCTCCTGGGCCAGGTCGCCCCTGTCCAGGTCCACAGGAGCGCCCTTGATACCGGAACCACCGATGTCCACACCGAAGATCTGCATGGCTCCACGTTACGACGGACGACTGACCGTCACTCCTGGGAGCCGTCCTTGCGCTCCGCGATCAAGGTCGCGGCCTCTTCGCGCAGGTCCCGGCGCAGCTCCTTCGGCAGCGAGAAGGTGATCGACTCCTCGGCCGCCTTCACCAGCTCGACATCGCCGTAGCCGCGCTGGGAGAGCCACTCCAGGACCTCCTCGACGAGGACCTCGGGGACGGAGGCGCCGGAGGTGACGCCGACCGTGGTGACGCCCTCCAGCCAGGCCTCGTCGATCTCGCTGGCGAAGTCCACGAGGTAGGCCTCGCGCGAGCCGGCCAGCTTCGCGACCTCGACGAGCCGCTTGGAGTTGGAGGAGTTGCGCGAGCCGACGACGATGACCAGTTCGGCCTCGGCGCCCATCTGCTTCACGGCGAGCTGGCGGTTCTGCGTGGCGTAGCAGATGTCGTCGCTCGGCGGGGAGATGAGCTGCGGGAACTTCTCCTTGAGCGCGTCGACGGTCTCCATCGTCTCGTCCACGCTCAGCGTGGTCTGGGACAGCCAGACGACCTTCGACTCGTCGCGCACCTCGACCTTGGCGACGTCCTCGGGGCCGTCGACGAGCTGGATGTGGTCGGGGGCCTCGCCGGAGGTGCCGATGACCTCCTCGTGGCCCTCGTGGCCGATGAGGAGGATGTCGTAGTCCTCGTTGGCGAAGCGGACGGCTTCCTTGTGGACCTTGGTGACGAGCGGGCAGGTGGCGTCGATGGTGGCGAGCTTGCCGCGCGCGGCCTCCTCGTGGACGACCGGGGCGACGCCGTGCGCCGAGAACATGACGATGTTGCCGGGCGGCACCTCCTCGGTCCGCTCGACGAAGATCGCGCCCTTCCTCTCCAGGGTCTGGACGACGTACTTGTTGTGCACGATCTCGTGCCGGACGTAGACCGGAGCTCCGTACTGCTCGAGGGCTTTCTCGACGGCGATCACGGCGCGGTCCACACCCGCGCAGTAGCCACGGGGGGCGGCGAGCAGGACACGGCGGCCAGGCGAAGCAGTCATGCGTCCCATCGTAAGGGTGCGTTCGGCGGGTCGAAGATCGCGGCGGTGACGGGGGCTCTGGACACTGGCGGCATGTCCGACATTGGTACGGCGTCCCCCGCGGCGGACCCGGAACACCACCGTCTGCGACGGACCCTGGGCTTTCGCGACCTGGTGGTCTACGGGCTGCTGTTCATCGCCCCCATGGCCCCGGTCGGTGTCTTCGGCACGCTGGACGCGAGGTCGCACGGCGCCGTCGCCCTCGTGTACGTCGTCGCCACCGTCGCGATGGCGTTCACCGCATTCAGCTACGCGCAGATGGTGCGGGTCGTCCCCCAGGCGGGGTCCGTGTTCGCCTACGCGCGGGCCGGGCTCGGGCCGCGGGCCGGTTTCGTCGCGGGCTGGATGGCGATGCTGGACTACCTGCTGATCCCGGCGGTCGCGTACCTGTTCTCCGGGATCGCCATGGAGGCGCTCGTCCCGGAGGTCGGCCGCTGGGTGTGGACGGCGCTCGCGGTGGTCGTCACGACGCTGCTGAACCTGTGGGGGGTGCGCACCGCGGCCAAGGTGGGCTTCCTGGTGCTGGCCATGGAGATCGTGGTCCTGCTGGTGTTCGCGGTGTCGGCGGTGGTCGTCCTCGCGCGGGACGGCTCCGAGCGGGGCTGGCTGTCGCCGCTGTCCGGGGACGGCAGTCAGGGCGCGTTCGCGCTGTCGGCGGTGCTCGGCGCGGTGTCGATCGCGGTCCTGTCCTACCTCGGCTTCGACGCCATCGTCTCCTTCGCGGAGGAGGTCACCGGCGGCTCGGAGAGGGTCGCGCGGGCGGTCCTGCTCTGCCTGGCGCTCGCGGGTGCGCTCTTCGTCGCACAGACCTACCTGGTGGCCCTGCTGGAACCCACGTCCTCCGCCGAGCTGGCCGCCGATCCGGGCCGGCAGGGTTCGGCCTTCTACGACGCCGTCGACGCCTCCGTCGGGACGTGGCTGCACGACCTGGTCGCCGTGAGCAAGGCGATCGGCGCCGCGTTCGCCGCGCTGGCCGGGCAGGCGGCGGCCGGACGGCTGCTGTTCGCGATGGGCCGCGCCGGACGCCTGCCGCGGCTGCTGTCGCGCACCGACTCCGGCGTCCCCCGCCTCGCCCTGTCCTGCGCCGCCGTGCTCACCCTGGTCGCGGCGGTCTGGGCGGCCCGCCGCGACGACGGCATGGATCATCTGGTCTCGGTGGTCGACATCGGCGCCCTCACCGCCTTCACGCTGCTGCACGCGAGCGTGGTGGGCTGGTTCGCGGTACGGCGCAACGGCGGGCCGGTGAGCTGGTGGCGCCATGTGCTGGTGCCGGTCGCCGGCGCGGCGATCACGATCGCGGTGATCGTGGCGGCCTCGGGCACGGCCCAGGTCGTGGGCGCGGTCTGGCTGGCGCTGGGCCTGGCGGTGCTGGTGGCGCAGCGGGGGCGGGAGCCGGCCGGGGACGCGTGAGACCGCGCCCCGGTCGGGGACGGTTCGTTGTCGGTGGCTGCGGATACGCTCACGGGCATGGCTCTCAACACGTCCGCGGAATCCCCGCTGCCCGTAGGCGAGGTGTCACGGCTCATCGGGGGGTGGATCGACCGGCTCGGGGCGGTCTGGGTCGAGGGGCAGATCACCCAGCTCTCGCGGCGGCCGGGCGCGGGGGTGGTCTTCCTGACGCTGCGGGATCCGTCGTACGACATCTCCGTGAGCGTCACCTGCTATCGCCAGGTCTTCGACGCCGTGGCGGACGTGGTGAGCGAGGGCGCCCGGGTCGTCGTCCTGGCGAAGCCCGAGTGGTACGCCCCGCGCGGGCAGCTGTCACTGCGGGCCGCCGAGATAAGGCCCGTGGGGGTCGGCGAGCTGCTGGCACGCCTCGAGCAGCTGAAGAAGGCGCTGGCTGGCGAAGGGCTGTTCGCCCCGGAGCGCAAGAAGCCGCTGCCGTTCCTGCCGCAGCTCATCGGCCTGGTCTGCGGGCGGGCCTCCGCCGCCGAGCGGGACGTGCTGGAGAACGCCCGGCACCGCTGGCCAGCCGTCCGCTTCGAGGTGCGCAATGTCGCCGTGCAGGGCGTGCACGCGGTGGCGCAGGTCGTGCAGGCGGTGAAGGAGCTCGACGAGATCGACGACGTGGACGTGATCGTCGTCGCGCGCGGCGGCGGCAGCGTCGAGGATCTGCTGCCGTTCTCCGACGAGCAGCTGGTGCGCACGGTCGCCGCGTGCCGCACACCGGTGGTCTCCGCGATCGGGCACGAGCCGGACAACCCGCTCCTGGACTACGTCGCCGACCTGCGCGCCTCCACGCCCACCGACGCGGCCAAGAAGGTCGTACCGGACGTGGGCGAGGAGTACGAGCGGGTGCGGATGCTGCGCGACCGTGCCCGGCGGTGCGTCGAGGCGGTCGTCGAGCGGGAGGAGCGCGGACTGGCCGCGGCGCTGGCCCGGCCGTCGATAGAGGATCCGCACCGGATGATCGACGAGCGCGCCGATCACGTCGCGGCCCTGCTGGACCGCGGCCGCCGCACCCTCGGACACCTCCTCGACCGCGCCGACTCCGAGCTGACGCACACGCACGCGCGCGTGGTGGCCCTCTCCCCCGCGGCGACCCTGAAGCGCGGGTACGCCGTGCTCCAGAAGGCCGACGGGCATGTGGTCCGGGGTCCGGAGGAGGTCGGCGGCGACGAGGTGCTGCGGGCACGGGTTTCCGAGGGTGAGTTCAGTGTCAGGGTCGATGTCTGAGGTGAATGGATGACCGGCAAGGTGGATGAGGCGCTCGGGTACGAGCAGGCGCGGGACGAGCTGATCGAGGTCGTACGACGCCTCGAGGCGGGCGGTACGACGCTGGAGGAGTCCCTGGCGCTGTGGGAGCGCGGGGAGGAGCTCGCCAAGGTGTGCCGGCGCTGGCTGGACGGCGCACGGGCCCGCCTGGACGCGGCGCTGGCCGAGGAGGCGGCGGAAGAGGAAAAGGCAGCGGCCGGGGAGTAGCGGGCCGGGGCGTTGTGAAGCGGATCACCGCGCCCCGCTTTTTGTTGAAGAGTCAACTTCACTGACATATGGTTGACGTGTCAGCTGATCCGGCGACCGGATCCGACGTACACCCCCGAGAAGGTTCACGCATGTCTCTCGTTCTTGACCCCGCCGCCCAGGACCTGCTCTTCCGCGAGGCCCGCACCGCGAACACCTTCACCGACGAGCCGGTGACCGACGAGCAGGTGCAGGCCATCTACGACCTGGTCAAGTACGGCCCGACCTCCATGAACCAGTCCCCGCTGCGCGTCACGCTGGTCCGCTCCGCCGAGGCCCGCGAGCGTCTCGTGCAGCACATGGCCGAGGGCAACCAGGCCAAGACCGCCGCCGCCCCGCTGGTCGCGATCCTCTCCGCGGACAACGAGTTCCACGAGGAGCTGCCGACCCTCTTCCCGCACTTCCCGCAGGCCAAGGACCTCTTCTTCGGCGAGCGCGCCGCCCGTGAGGGCTCCGCCGCCCTGAACGCCGCCCTGCAGGCCGCGTACTTCATCATCGGCGTCCGCGCCGCGGGCCTCGCCGCCGGTCCCATGACCGGCCTGGACTTCGAGGGTGTCCGCAAGGAGTTCCTGGACGACGACCACACCCCGCTGATGGTCGTGAACATCGGCAAGCCGGGCGCCGACGCCTGGTACCCGCGCTCGCCGCGTCTGGCGTACGACGAGGTCATCACGACCGTCTGAGCGTGACCGCATGACGACGGCCCCCCGGCTCGAACGCCGGGGGGCCTCCTTCGTGCGTCACTTCGTCTCCAGCGCCCCCGCCAGCTCCGTGAGCTGCTCGAAAGACCCCGTGCCGGCCACCACCGTCGTCGCGTCGTCGGCCTTCAGCACGAGCGCGTCGTAGCGGCCGCCGGTCCAGCGGGTCCACGTCCTGCCGTCGATCCGCTGCGTGGCCTTGGTCTCGTGGGCGCCCTGGGTGGCCTCGGCGAGGAACACCTTCGGCTTCTGAGTGGACTGCTGGAGCTGGACGTACTCCCCGTCGGGGGTGTGGAAGCCGAGGTGCCAGGTGTCGCCCTCGGCGCCCTGGAACCGCACCGAGGTCGCCTTCCAGTCCTTGGCCAGGCCCTCGGGGGCCGCGATCGGGTAGGCGGCGGCGCGACGGGCGGTGAGCAGCTCGACGCGGTAGTCGACCCGCGGGAGGTCCGGAGCGGACTCCTCGTGCGGGATGAAGAGGTACACGACCCCTGCCGCGAGGATCGTCACCCCGAGGGAGAGGACCATGTTCCGGACCGACTGCCGCTTAGCGTTCGTACCTGCCACGCCCCCTATCGTCGCAGGTGCCCCGGTCCGCTCATCCGTGGGGTCCCCTGCTCATTTTGTCGACCTGACGATAGAGTCTGGGCCATCACCCTCATCCGGCCGTCGTCGTATCAGAAAGGTGCGCTCCGATGACCGATCATCATCACTTGCCGTCCGAGCTCGATGTACCCTCCGAGGCCCCCGACCGCAACCTCGCCCTGGAACTCGTCCGGGTGACCGAAGCAGCCGCGATGGCCGCGGGCCGCTGGGTCGGGCGCGGCGACAAGAACGGCGCCGACGGTGCCGCGGTGCGCGCCATGCGGACCCTCGTCTCCACCGTGTCGATGAACGGCGTCGTCGTCATCGGCGAGGGTGAGAAGGACGAGGCGCCGATGCTCTTCAACGGGGAGCGGGTCGGCGACGGCACCGGTCCCGAGGTGGACATCGCGGTCGACCCGATCGACGGCACCACCCTGACCGCCAAGGGCATGCCGAACGCGATCGCCGTCCTCGCGGCCACCGAACGCGGGGCGATGTTCGACCCGTCGGCCGTCTTCTACATGGACAAGCTGGTCACCGGGCCCGAGGCGGCGGACTTCGTCGACATCAACGCGCCGGTGTCGGTGAACATCCGCCGGGTCGCCAAGGCCAAGCGCTCCACGCCCGAGGACGTCACGGTGGTCATCCTCGACCGGCCGCGGCACGAGGGGATCATCAAGGAGATCCGGGACGCCGGCGCGCGCATCAAGCTGATCTCCGACGGCGATGTCGCCGGGTCGATCTACGCGCTGCGCGAGGGCACCGGCGTCGACATGCTGCTCGGTATCGGCGGTACGCCGGAGGGCATCATCTCCGCCTGCGCCGTGAAGTGCCTCGGCGGCACGATCCAGGGCAAGCTGTGGCCGAAGGACGACGAGGAGCGGGCGCGGGCGATCGACGCCGGGCACGACCTGGACCGGGTGCTCACCACCGAGGACCTGGTGACGGGCGAGAACGTGTTCTTCGTCGCCACCGGCATCACCGACGGTGAGCTGCTGCGGGGTGTGCGCTACCGGTCGGACTCCGCGGTCACCGAGTCGATCGTGATGCGCTCGAAGTCGGGCACGGTCCGCCGGATCGACTCGGAGCACCGGCTCAGCAAGCTGCGGGCCTACAGCGCGATCGACTTCGACCGGGCCAAGTAGGCCGTACCGAAGAGAAGTGGGGCGCCCCCGGTGCGGTGGGGGCGCCCTCTTCCTGTACGGGGGCTCAGCCCGCCTGAGCTATGCGGCCCGTCGTCCGCGCCGCCTTCTTCAGTTCCAGGTCGCGGCGCCTGCGCCGGGCCAGGACCACTCGACGTTCGGCCGCGGTGAGTCCGCCCCAGACGCCGTACGGCTCGGGCTGGAGGAGGGCGTGTTCGCGGCACTCGACCATGACCGGGCAGCGTGCGCAGACCCGCTTGGCCGCCTCCTCACGGGAGAGCCGGGCGGCGGTCGGCTCCTTGGAGGGGGCGAAGAACAGGCCGGCCTCGTCGCGTCGGCACACCGCCTCGGTGTGCCACGGGGCGTCTTGGTCCCTGTCTCGCACTGGCACCCGCTGGGCCGGAACGGCAGCGACCTGCAGGGACGAATGCGGCGGTTGCAGCACGGTCTACTCCTGACGACGGCTTCGCGAGCGAGAGACGATGCAGCAAGGTCTACCCGTTGTGCGCGTGCCTATGCAGGGAGTTCCGAAGCGCTGGATTCCGGGGGCTCCTGAGGGGGCGGATGAGCGGACTGGTTGCTTTCGGTTGCCGTGGGATTCGCGATCGTCAATGATCCAGATGCTTGCGCAAACTCTTCTCGACCTTGGCGTGGACCCGGTCGAGGATGTCCGTCACGAACTTCCCGCGCCTCGGCGCGCCCTCGACGCTGCCCAGCACGGCCCACCCGTCCAGGTAGATCACGGGCGCCGCCGGGTCCTCCGCGTCAACGGTGTCCACCTCGAAGCTGCCGAGGACGCCGCCGCCCGCGCCACGCAGCGACACGTTCTCCGGGACGCGGACATCGACGCTGCCGAAGAGCGCGAACGCCTTGATGACGACCTGCTGGTACTCGAAGAGCGCCTCGCTGAGGTCTATCTCGACGCTGCCGAAGATCGCGTAGGCGTGGATCCGGCGCCCGGCGCGCCAGCGGCCCTTGCGGACGGCGCTGCTGAAGATCGCGACGGCGGTGTCGTCCGGATCCGCCGGGAGGTTGGTCGGGCGGTTCGGGACGGTGGCGTACGACGAGGCGGTCCGGGGCCGATGAGCCGCGGGCAGGTCCTGGATGAAGGCCTCCAGCTCGCCCACCGTCTTGGCGTTCAGCACCCCCTCGACCCGCTCGCTGTGCTCATCGGCGGTGAGGCGGCCCTCGGCGAGCGCCTCGCGCAGGATGTCCGCGATCCGGTCGCGGTCGGCGTCGGAGGCGCGCAGGTCGGTGGCCGCGACGGGCGCGGTCTGCTTCTGAAGGTCCACGACAGCAGCGTACCCAAACACGATAGATCGCGATAGCCCTCGCCGGACTCCAACTGAGCCTTACCTCACAAGCTCGCCATGAGCGGCAGGTTCTACGCTGGGGAGGCTCGCCAGCGTCGGCGGGCAGCCGTCCGTCAGAGTGAGGAATGGGCTGAGATGCCTGAGTTCGCGTACACCGATCTGCTCCCCATGGGAGAGGACACCACCCCGTACCGGCTGGTGACCTCCGAGGGTGTCTCCACCTTCGAGGCCGACGGGCGCACGTTCCTCAAGGTCGAGCCGGAGGCGCTGCGCAAGCTCGCCGCGGAGGCCATCCACGACATCCAGCACTATCTGCGCCCGGCCCACCTCGCGCAGCTGCGCCGCATCATCGACGACCCCGAGGCGTCCAGCAACGACAAGTTCGTCGCGCTGGACCTGCTGAAGAACGCCAACATCGCGGCGGCGGGCGTCCTGCCGATGTGCCAGGACACCGGCACGGCGATCGTGATGGGCAAGCGCGGACAGAACGTTCTGACCGAGGGCGGCGACGAGGAGGCGCTCTCGCGCGGCATCTACGACGCCTACCTGAACCTCAACCTGCGGTACTCGCAGATGGCTCCGCTCACCATGTGGGAGGAGAAGAACACCGGCTCCAACCTCCCCGCGCAGATCGAGCTGTACGCCACCGACGGCGGCGCCTACAAGTTCCTCTTCATGGCGAAGGGCGGCGGCTCGGCCAACAAGTCCTTCCTCTACCAGGAGACCAAGGCCGTCCTGAACGAGGCCTCCATGATGAAGTTCCTGGAGGAGAAGATCCGTTCGCTCGGTACGGCCGCCTGCCCGCCGTACCACCTGGCGATCGTCGTCGGCGGTACGTCCGCCGAGTACGCGCTGAAGACCGCCAAGTACGCCTCCGCGCACTACCTGGACGAGATCCCGGCCGAGGGCTCCCCCCTCGGGCACGGCTTCCGGGACAAGGAGCTGGAGGAGAAGGTCTTCGAGCTGACGCAGAAGATCGGCATCGGCGCGCAGTTCGGCGGCAAGTACTTCTGCCACGACGTGCGCGTGGTGCGCCTGCCCCGGCACGGCGCCTCCTGCCCGGTCGCCATCGCCGTCTCCTGCTCCGCCGACCGCCAGGCCGTCGCGAAGATCACGGCGGAGGGCGTCTTCCTCGAGCAGCTGGAGACGGACCCCGCGCGCTTCCTGCCGGAGACGACCGACGAGCACCTCGACGAGGCCGGCGACGTCGTGAGGATCGACCTCAACCAGCCGATGGACGACATCCTCGCCGAGCTCACCAAGTACCCGGTGAAGACCCGGCTGTCCCTCACCGGCCCCCTCGTCGTGGCCCGCGACATCGCGCACGCCAAGATCAAGGAGCGGCTGGACGCGGGCGAGGAGATGCCGCAGTACCTGAAGGACCACCCGGTGTACTACGCGGGCCCCGCGAAGACGCCCGAGGGTTACGCGTCCGGCTCCTTCGGCCCGACGACGGCCGGCCGCATGGACTCCTACGTCGAGCAGTTCCAGGCGGCGGGTGGTTCCAAGGTCATGCTGGCCAAGGGCAACCGCAGCAAGCAGGTCACGGACGCGTGCGGCACGCACGGCGGTTTCTACCTGGGCTCCATCGGCGGACCCGCCGCCCGTCTCGCGCAGGACTGCATCAAGAAGGTCGAGGTCGTCGAGTACGAGGAGCTCGGCATGGAGGCGGTCTGGAAGATCGAGGTCGAGGACTTCCCGGCGTTCATCGTGGTGGACGACAAGGGCAACGACTTCTTCCAGGACCCGGCCCCGGCCCCGACCTTCACGTCGATTCCGGTACGGGGTCCCGGGCTGGCGTGAGGACAGCCGGCACCCGCTGCCGGGGCCAGGGCTCCGGAGGCCTCAGCTGCCGAGGTCGAAGTCCAGCCGCTGATAGTCCCCGTCGTCCGTGAAGCGGATCTGCCCGCTCGCGCCGCGGTAGTCGCCGGTTCCGCCGGTGACCGCCGCGTCGAACGGGGGCTGTTCCTCCTCGGTCAACGGGACCGTCATGAGGACCTGGGCGGTGATCTGACCTCCGGAGAGCACGAAGGTGCCGAGGCACTGGATGTCGAGGGGGTTGCCCGTGCGGACCACCGTGCAGGCGACCCCGTCCCGGCCCACCCTCTCGCCGCCCTTCTCCTGGAAGAGATCGTCGGCGAAGGTGAAGCTGTCGCCGACCTTGGGAACCTGTTGCGGTTCCCCCGTCTCGTCGCCCGCGACCTCCCGGGCGTAGAGCGTGAAGTCGTCCTCCTGGGCGGACACCGGGCCCGCGGTGACGAGGGCGGTGGCAGCCGCCAGCCCTGCACCGAGCGCGCCGAGCGTCCTGATGCTGCGGAGCATGACCTGCCTCCTGTGGGGTGACGAGCCCCCCTGCACTCCTCCCTCATTGTCCGGCGGTCTCCGCCCGCCCGCGCGCCGTGAAGATCCGCGTCCACCGGGAACAGGTGACCTGTCCCGGACGCTGTGACAGGTGGAGGTGATCGGCAGTGGCCGACGCAGAGCAGAGCTATCGCATCGAGCACGACTCCATGGGCGAGGTGCGGGTGCCCGCACACGCCAAGTGGCGGGCCCAGACCCAGCGCGCCGTGGAGAACTTCCCGATCTCGGGGCAGCGGATCGAGCGGGCCCACATCGAGGCGCTTGCCCGGATCAAGGGGGCTGCCGCGAAGGTGAACGCCGAGCTGGGAGTGCTCGACAAGGATGTCGCCGCGGCCATTCAGGAGGCGGCCGCCGAGGTGGCCGACGGGCGCTGGGACGAGCACTTCCCCGTGGACGTCTTCCAGACCGGCTCCGGCACCTCGTCCAACATGAACACCAACGAGGTCATCGCCACGCTGGCGAGCGAGAAGCTCAAGAAGGACGTCCACCCCAACGACCACGTCAACGCCTCCCAGTCCTCCAACGACGTCTTCCCCTCCTCCATCCACATCGCCGCCACTGCCGCCGTCACCCGCGATCTCGTCCCCGCGCTCCAGCACCTCGCCGACGCGCTCACCCGCAAGGCCGAGGAGTTCTCCGACGTCGTCAAGTCCGGGCGTACGCATCTCATGGACGCCACCCCGGTCACCCTCGGGCAGGAGTTCGGCGGCTACGCGGCCCAGGTGAGGTACGGGATCGAGCGGCTCAAGGCCTCCCTCCCCCGGCTCGCCGAACTGCCGCTGGGCGGGACCGCAGTCGGGACCGGGATCAACACCCCTCCGGGATTCTCCGCCGCCGTCATCGAGGAGGTCGCCCGGGCGACCGGGCTGCCGCTGACCGAGGCGCGCGACCACTTCGAGGCGCAGGGCGCCCGGGACGGCATCGTCGAGACCAGCGGACAGCTCAGGACCATCGCCGTAGGGCTGACGAAGATCGCCAACGACCTGCGGTGGATGGCCTCCGGGCCGCGGACCGGGCTCGCCGAGATCTCCCTGCCCGACCTCCAGCCCGGGTCCTCGATCATGCCCGGCAAGGTCAATCCCGTCATCCCCGAGGCCGTCCTCATGGTCGCCGCGCAGGTCGTCGGGAACGACGCCACGGTGGCCACCGCCGGAGCCGCCGGGAACTTCGAGCTCAATGTCATGCTGCCGGTGATCGCCAAGAACGTCCTGGAGTCGGTGCGACTGCTCGCCAACGTCTCCCGGCTGCTCGCCGACCGGACCGTCGACGGCATCGTCGCGCACCGCGAACGGGCCCGCGAATACGCCGAGTCATCACCCTCCGTGGTCACGCCACTGAACAGGTACATCGGCTACGAGGAGGCCGCCAAGGTCGCCAAGAAGGCGCTCGCGGAACGCCGGACCATCCGTCAAGTCGTGCTGGAGGGCGGTTATGTGGAACGTGGCGACCTCACCCTCGCTGAGCTGGACGAAGCCCTTGATGTCCTGCGTATGACGCGCCCGTGACATCTCGTGCGAAGGCTGCGAACCGTGACGTTCGCCGCAGCGTCGTCAGTCAGTGACACCTAATATCTGTGCATGGCAGACGGCGGAGCGATGACGGCAGTGGAAGCGGGCGGGTCTACGGCACACTGGGCGCCCGGAAGTCACATCCTGTGGCGGTACCGGGAGAACGCCGGCACGCGCTTCCACATCGTGCGTCCGGTCACCGTCGTACGGGACGACGCCGACCTGCTCGCCGTATGGCTGGCGCCCGGGACCGAGTGTCTCAAGCCCGCGCTCGCCGACGGCACCCCCGTGCACCAGGAGCCGCTGGGGTCGCGCTACACCAAGCCCCGTACGGTGCAGCGCGACCGCTGGTTCGGCACCGGGGTGCTGAAACTGGCCAGACCCGGTGAGCCGTGGTCGGTGTGGCTGTTCTGGGAGCCGGGCTGGCGGTTCAAGAACTGGTACGTGAACCTGGAGCAACCGCTGGTCCGTTGGGCGGGCGGAGTCGATTCCGAGGATCACTTTCTGGACATCTGTGTCTACCCCGACCGCAGTTGGGGCTGGCGCGACGAGGACGAGTTCGCGCAGGCTCAGCAGGACGGCCTGATGGACGCCGCCGCGGCCGAAGGGGTGCGGGAGGCCGGGCGGGCCGCGGTGGAGGTGATCCGCGCCTGGGGGCCGCCGTTCTCGGACGGCTGGCAACACTGGCGCCCGGACCCGTCCTGGGCTGTACCGTCACTGCCGGAGGAACTGGCGGACGAGCTGCCGGAGGATGTGCCAGGGGAATTCCCGGAGGACTTGGGCCGTACGCCCGCGCACGTGTCCTCATGAGACCCTTGATGCGCCCCCGGGCGAGAAACGTAGGATCGTCCTCCGCAAGGGCGCACGGCGGCAACTACCGGAGCGCGCGCTGGGCTTGACCGATCGTCACCGAGGGGCGGCAGGACGTGAGCGAGGGGTACGAGGGCAACACCGGTACGGGCAGCGCACAGCCCGCCGGTGACACAGGAACAGCCTCTGGCCACGCGGGAATCCCGTTCCTGGGGCACGTATTGCGGGTATCGGGACTTCGGCGGGACGAACGACACGCCCCGGACGGATGGATGCGACACGCGTGACGGAGCAGCCGACCTCCTTCGAGCGCCCCCTGGGCGCCGACCCCGCGGACGCCCGCGGGGCGCTCCGGCGTACCCCGAGCCCGCCCCGCGCCCCCGGAGCCGCCGCGTTACCCGCGCAGGCGCGCACCGGCGAACCGCCCACCACCCCGGGCACGACCGCACCGTCCGGCAACGACAAGGCCCCCGTGAGCAACGGTCCCGAGCACGCGCAGCCCTCCGCCGCCGCGGAGGCCGACACCCATCGTCCCCGGCCGGTGCCCGAGGGCATCCCGGCGCAGCCGAGCACCGCGGCGGCGCCGGACGAGCGCCGCACCGGGCAGGGGCTCCCGCCCGGCCGGCCCACGCCCATGCGGCGGGACGGCGACCGGCTGCGGTTCGTGGGCGCCGCGACCCGCCGGATCGCCCGCGGCATCGATCTCGACGAGATCGTGATGGGGCTGTGCCGGGCCACCGTGCCGACCTTCTCCGACGCGATCCTGGTCTATCTGCGCGATCCGCTGCCGGTCGGCGACGAGCGGCCCACCGGGCCCGTCGTGCTGCGGCTGCGCCGCACCGACCGGATACCGGAGGAGCGGGACACCGAGGGCTTCCTGGCCGTCCCGGGCGTGCCGGAACCCACCGAGCTGGCGGAACTGTCCTCCCTCACCTCCGAGTTGTGCGAGGTACGGCCGGGCGGGGCGCTCGCCGAGGTGCTGCGGGGAGTCCGCCCGGTCTTCGCCGACGCGCCCGCCGCCAGCGCCGCGCTGCCGGAACTCCTCGGCGAGGACGGCGAACTGGTCGTGCCGGGCGGACAGCGCGCGATCCTCGCGCCGCTGCGCGGCCGGCGCCGGGTGATCGGCGCCGCGCTCTTCCTGCGCCGCCCCGAGCGCGTCGCCTTCGAGGCGGACGACCTCCTGGTCGCCGCCCAGCTCGCGACGCACAGCGCGCTCGGCATCGACAAGGCGGTGCTGTACGGCCGTGAGGCCTACATCGCCGACGAGCTGCAGCGGACCATGCTCCCGGAGACCCTGCCGCGCCCGACCGGCGTACGGCTCGCCTCCCGCTATCTCCCGGCCGCCGAGACCGCGCGGGTCGGCGGCGACTGGTACGACGCGATTCCGCTGCCGGGCAGCCGGGTGGCGCTGGTGGTGGGCGACGTCATGGGCCACTCCATGACCTCGGCGGCGATCATGGGCCAGTTGCGTACGACGGCCCAGACGCTCGCGGGGCTCGACCTGCCGCCGCAGGAGGTGCTGCACCACCTCGACGAGCAGGCGCAGCGGCTCGGCACGGACCGCATGGCGACCTGTCTGTACGCCGTGTACGACCCCGTCTCGCACCGCATCACGATCGCCAACGCCGGTCATCCGCCGCCCGTTCTGCTGCACCTGGGCGGCCGGGCCGAGGTGTTGCGGGTGCCGCCGGGCGCGCCGATCGGTGTCGGGGGCGTCGACTTCGAGGCCGTGGAACTGGACGCGCCGGCCGGGGCGACGCTGCTGCTGTACACCGACGGGCTGGTCGAGTCGCGGCTGCGGGACGTGTGGACCGGGATAGAGCAACTGCGCGAGAGGCTCGCCGCCACCGCTCAGCTGACCGGGCCCGATCATCCGCCGCCGCTGGAAGCGCTGTGCGACGAGGTGCTCGACATGCTCGGGCCCGGGGACCGGGACGACGACATCGCGCTGCTCGCCGCGCGGTTCGACGGGATCGCGCCGAGTGACGTGGCCTACTGGTTCCTGGAGCCGGAGGACGCGGCGCCGGGCCGGGCCCGGCGGCTGGCGCGACGCGCGCTGTCCCGCTGGGGCCTGGAGGAACTCAGTGACTCCGTCGAGCTGTTGGTGAGCGAGGTCGTCACCAACGCGGTGCGCTACACGTCCCGGCCGGTGACGCTGCGGTTGCTGCGGACCGACGTCCTGCGCTGCGAGGTCGGCGACGACGTACCGCAGTTGCCGCGCCTGCGGCAGGCCCGCGCGACGGATGAGGGCGGACGCGGCCTGTACCTGGTCAACAAGCTGGCCCGGCGCTGGGGTGCGACCCGGCTCAGCACCGGCAAGGTCGTCTGGTTCGAGCTGAATCGCGGCTGATCCGCACGAGAAAGGGCGCCCGGTGCTTCCGGGCGCCCTTTTCTCATTCCTGCGCGTTCGGATCCACCGGATCCTCCGGGATGTCGTCCGGCGGCGGAGTCGTCGTCGGCTGCTCCGTCGTCGGCTCGTCCGTCGGTTCGGCCGTCGTCGGGGTGCCCGTGGGCGTCTGGGTCGGGGACTGGGTCGGCGCCTCGGTGGTCGGCTCCTGGGTCGTCGGCTCCTGGGTGGGCGTCCGGGTCGGCTCCTGGGTCTTCGTCGGGGTCCACGTCGGCTCGACCGCCGCCCCCTGGTCGGTGTCCAGGTCGAACTCGGCCTCCGGGTCCGTGACTCCGAACATGTACGCCGCCCAGATCTGCGCGGGGAAGCTGCCGCCCGCGACCCGGCCGCTGCCCGGCAGGGTGCCCGTCGCGCCCTTCATGTTGACCTGGTCGCCCGTCTTGGCGTCCTCACCGAACATGCCGACCGAGGTCACCAGGTCGGGTGTGTAGCCGGTGAACCAGGCCGACCTGCCGAAGTCGGACGTACCCGTCTTGCCGGCCACCTCCTGGCCGTCGCGCGCCGGGTTCTCACGCACCGAGCGCCGGGCCGTACCGTCGTCGACCACGCCCGTCAGCACCGAGGTCACGGTGTCGGCGGCCTCGCGGCTGAGGACCTGCTCGCCGATCGCGTCCGGCATGGTGAGCGTACGGCTGCGCTGCTCGGCGGACTTGATCAGGGTCGGGGTGACCTGCTTGCCGTGGTTGTCGAGGGTGGCGTAGACCCCGGCCATCTGGAGCGGGCTCGCCCCCATGGAGCCGAGGGTCTGCGCGGGCACCGCCTCCAGGTCGTCGGACATGCCGAGTTCGGCCGCGGTGTCCATCACCTCCTCCATCCCGACGTCGATGCCCATCTGCGCGAACACCGAGTTGATGGACTTGTTCATCGCGGTCTGGACGGTGACGTCGCCGTAGTCGACGTCGTCCTCGTTCGGCGGGGCGAAGCCGACCTTGTTGCCGTTGGCGTCCACCACGGGCCGTTTGCTGTTGCCGTCGTAGACCGTCTTCGCGCCGATCGTCTCGCCGTCCTGCGTCTCGGCCTGGTTCTCCAGGGCGGCGGCGAGGATGACCGGCTTGAAGGTCGAGGCCGGCTGGTAGTCGGTGCGGGTCGCGTTGGAGCGGTAGTGCTTGAAGTAGTCCTCGCCGCCGTACAGGGCGACGATCTTCCCCGTCTTGGGGTCGACGGAGACGGCGCCCGCCTGGATGTCCCCGTCGACGGGTCGCTCCTTCTCGTCCAGCTTGCTGTTCAGCTGGGTGTCGACCGCCTTCTCCAGCTGGGCCTGCTTCTTCTTGTCGATGTTCAGGGTGATGGTCCAGCCCTGGCCCTTGACCTGGGTCTCGGCCTCGGAGCGGGAGATCCCCTCCTCCTTCATGAGCTGCTCTTCGAGCTGGTTGTTGGCCAGTTCGACGAGGTAGCCCTTCTGGCCCTCGAGACCGGCGGCGGCCTTGGGGTCCTTCGGGACCGGGAACTTCATCTCCTGGCGGTCGGCGGAGCTGAGCCAGCCCTCCTCGACCATGTTGTTCAGGACGTAGTTCCAGCGGTCCTTCACGAGCTTCTTGCCGGTCTCCGAGGCGACGGCCCAGTCGTACTGGCTCGGCGCCTGGAGCAGCGCGGCGAGATAGGCGCCCTGCGCGACCGACAGATCCTCCGCGTCGACCCGGTAGTAGGCCTGGGCGGCGGCCTGGATGCCGTAGGCGTTACGGCCGAAGTAGCTGGTGTTGAGATAGCCCGCGAGGATGTCGTCCTTCGACATCTGGCGGTCCACCTTCAGCGAGATCACCAGCTCCCGGAGCTTCCGGGTGACCGTCTGCTCCTGGGTGAGGTAGTAGTTCTTGACGTACTGCTGGGTGATCGTCGAACCGCCCTGCGCGCCCTTGCCGCTGAGCGTGTTGATCAGACCGCGGGCCGTGCCCTTGAAGTCGACGCCGGAGTCCTTGTAGAAGGTCTTGTTCTCGGCGGCGACGAAGGTGTTGCGGACCTCCTCGGGCACCTTGGACAGGTCCACGATCTCGCGGTTGACCTCGCCGTCGCGGGCGAGGACCGTGCCGTCGCTGTACTTGTAGATGTTGCTCTGGAGCCTCGCGGCGGCGTTGCCCTTGGGCACCTCCACCATCATGTACAGCACGATGAAGCCACCGATGCCGAGCAGGCAGAGGCCGAGGAAGGTGCCGAGGACCTTCTTCCAGGTGAAGAACCGGCGTATGCCGGTCTTGCCCGGCGCCCCCGACGAGCGGGGACGCCTGGGGGCCGCGCGGCGGCCACCGCGCTGCCGCGCTCGTCTCTCTTCCGCTCGTCCCATGAGTCCGATCCGCTCCGCTTCGCTCAGGTGTGCACCGATGCCACACAGGTTCGCCGCTCAGGTCAGCTCAGAAAGCTAACACCGGGAGATGTGACAAAGGGACGCCGATCCGGTCTTTTACGGACGTGACAATCAGCACCCGTCCCAACGGAACCGACCGCTGACAGATGCGTAGGGTTGCCTCGCGCGCTAAAGTGATATCACTTAGCTAGATACAAGCTAGTACACGGAAACGGGGGGCCCACCTATGCCGAACGACCACACCACCGCCGCCGCGGACGTACCGGACATGCCCGCGCCACGCGTGCGGGAGTTCAACGCGCACAGCATCGGCGGCGGCCTCGCCCTGCTGCTCGGCCTGGTGGGACTCGCCGCCGGCGCCGGCTGCATCGTCGGCGCCACCGCCGTCTCCGGGGCCGGCCCCAAGGCCGCGCTGATCATCGGCGGCATCCTGATCGCCCTCGCCGCCTTCCTGGCGATGTGCGGGCTGAACATGGTGGCCCCGGGCGAGGCCCGGGTGGTCCAGCTCTTCGGGCGGTACCGGGGCACGATCCGGCAGGACGGACTGCGCTGGGTGAACCCCCTCACGTCCCGGACGAAGATCTCGACCCGGGTCCGCAACCACGAGACCGCGGTGCTGAAGGTCAACGACGCCTACGGCAACCCGATCGAGCTCGCCGCGGTCGTCGTGTGGAAGGTCGAGGACACCGCGCAGGCCACCTTCGAGGTCGACGACTTCCTGGAGTTCGTCTCCACCCAGACCGAGGCGGCGGTCCGGCACATCGCCATCGAGTACCCCTACGACGCCCATGACGAGGACGGCCTCTCGTTGCGCGGCAACGCCGAGGAGATCACCGAGAAGCTCGCCACCGAGCTGCACGCGCGCGTGGAGGCGGCCGGAGTGCAGATCATCGAGTCGCGCTTCACGCATCTCGCGTACGCTCCCGAGATCGCCTCGGCGATGCTCCAGCGGCAGCAGGCCGGGGCGGTCGTCGCGGCCCGGCGGCAGATCGTGGACGGAGCGGTCGGCATGGTCGAGGCGGCGCTCGCCCGGATCTCCGAGCGGGACATCGTGGAACTGGACGAGGAGCGCAAGGCGGCGATGGTGTCGAACCTGATGGTGGTGCTGTGCGGGGACCGCTCGCCGCAGCCGGTCCTCAACACGGGGACCCTCTACCAGTGACAGCTCCTCAGGGCCGGCCGCAGCGCAAGCAGGTACTGCTGCGGCTGGACCCGGCCGTGTACGAGGCCCTCGCCCGCTGGGCCGGGGACGAGCTGCGCTCGGCCAACGCGCAGATCGAGTTCCTGCTCAGGAAGGCCCTCGCCGACGCGGGCCGCCTGCCGAGGGAGGCGGGTCCCATCCCGCGCCGCGGCAGGCCCCCCGTGGACCCGCCCGGGACCGAGTAGCAGAACCGTGACAATCGGCCCTCACCTGGGCCGACCCACGCTCCGCCAGGAGCTGCACACCCGGCGTATACACCGGGCGTATACACCCCGTGTAGAGTCCTCGGCATGTCCATCGGTCACACCCTCCTGGGGCTCCTGGAATCGGGCCCGCGTCACGGCTACGACCTGAAGCGGGCCTTCGACGAGAAGTTCGGTCACGACCGGCCGCTGCACTACGGCCAGGTCTACTCGACGATGTCCCGCCTGCTGAAGCACGGGCTCGTCGAAGTCGACGGCATCGAGCCCGGCGGCGGTCCCGAGCGCAAGCGGTACGCCATCACCGACGCCGGCGTCACCGACGTACAGCAGTGGCTGGCGACGCCCGAGAAGCCGGAGCCGTATCTCCAGTCGACGCTGTACACCAAGGTCGTCCTCGCGCTGCTCACCCGGCGGGACGCGGCCGACATCCTCGACACCCAGCGGGCCGAGCATCTGCGGATGATGCGGATCCTCACCGACCGCAAGCGCAAGGGCGATCTCGCCGACCAGCTGATCTGCGACCACGCCCTGTTCCATCTGGAAGCCGATCTGCGCTGGCTGGAACTGACCGCCGCGCGGCTCGACAAGCTGGCGGAGGTGGTGGTCAAGTGACGCCGCCGCCCGGTGCCCTGCTCGCGGCCGAGGAGCTGCGCAAGGCCTACGGTCCGACCGTCGCGCTCGACGGCGCCGAGTTCTCCGTGCATCCCGGGGAGGTCGTCGCCGTGATGGGGCCCTCCGGCTCCGGGAAGTCGACGCTGCTGCACTGCCTCGCCGGGATCGTCCCGCCGGACTCCGGCTCGATCACCTACGCGGGCCGGGAGCTCGCCACCATGAACGACGCCGAGCGCAGCGCCCTGCGCCGCTCGGAGTTCGGGTTCGTCTTCCAGTTCGGCCAGTTGGTGCCCGAGCTGACCTGCGTGGAGAACGTGGCGCTGCCGCTGCGGCTGAACGGCACCTCCCGCAAGGAGGCCGAGCGGACCGCGCTGTCCTGGATGGAACGGCTCGAGGTCGACGACCTCGGCAAGAAGCGGCCCGGCGAGGTCTCCGGCGGTCAGGGGCAGCGGGTCGCCGTCGCCCGGGCGCTGGTCACCAGCCCCCGGGTGCTCTTCGCCGACGAGCCGACCGGCGCGCTGGACTCCCTCAACGGCGAGCGGGTGATGGAGCTGCTCACGGAGGCCGCCCGGTCCACCAACGCGGCCGTCGTGCTGGTCACGCACGAGGCGCGGGTGGCGGCCTACTCCGACCGCGAGATCGTCGTACGGGACGGACGGTCCCGGGACATGGAGCGGATCGTATGAACCAGTGGGGGAGGGACCTCGCCCTGGGTTTCCGGTTCGCCTTCGCGGGCGGGCGGGAGGGCTGGACCCGGGCCCTGCTGACGGCCGTCGGGGTCGGGCTCGGGGTGGCGTTGCTGCTGCTGACGACGGCGATCCCGAACGCGCTGGCGGCCCGGGACGACCGGGGGAACGCGCGCACGGACATCACCTACAGCTCCGAGGCACCGCCCAAGGGCGACGACACCCTGCTCGTCGCCGACGCGAGCACGGCGTTCCGCGGCACGGACGTGCACGGGCGGACGCTGGAGCCCGAGGGGCCGCGGGCACCGCTGCCGCCCGGGGTGGAGAAGTTCCCCGCGGTGGGCGAGATGGTGGTCTCGCCCGCGCTGAAGCGGCTGCTGGAGTCCGGTGACGGCGGGCTGCTGCGCGAGCGGCTGCCGGACCGGATCGTGGGCACCATCGGCGAGAGCGGGCTGATCGGCTCGGCCGATCTCACCTTCTACCAGGGCGGCGAGGGCCTCGCCCGGTACGTCGACGGCGCCGAGGTCACCCGAATCTCGCAGTACGGCGACCCCAACCCGTACCGCGAGAAGACCGACCCGGTGCTGGTGCTGCTGATCCTCGTCGTCTTCGTGGCGCTGCTGATGCCGGTCGCGGTGTTCATCGCGGCGGCCGTGCGGTTCGGCGGCGAACGGCGCGACCGACGGCTCGCGGCACTGCGGCTGGTCGGCTCCGACGGCCGGATGACCCGCCGTATCGCGGCCGGCGAGGCGCTCGGGGGTGCGCTGCTCGGTCTGGTCTTCGGTACCGTCTTCTTCCTGATTGGGCGTCAGATCGCGGGCTCCGTCGAGGTGTTCCGGTTCAGTGTGTTCCCCAGCGACCTGAACCCCTCCCCCGCGCTCGCCCTGCTGGTGGCCGTGGCGGTTCCGGCGGCCGCGGTGCTGGTGACACTGCTCGCGCTGCGCGGGGTGGTCATCGAGCCGCTGGGCGTGGTGCGGACGGCGAAGCCCCCGCGGCGCCGGTTGTGGTGGCGGCTGCTGCTGCCGCTCGGCGGGCTCGCGATGCTCTACCCGATGATCGGGCAGGGCAACGACGAGGGCGACTTCAACCAGTACCTCGTCATCGGCGGTGTGCTGTTCCTGCTGGTCGGCGTGACCGCGCTGCTGCCCTGGGTGGTGGAGACGGTCGTGGCCCGGCTCGGCGGCGGTGGCGTGGCCTGGCAACTGGCCGTACGAAGGCTGCAGTTGAGCAGCGGTACGGCCGCGCGGCTGGTCAACGGCGTCGCCGTGGCCGTCGCCGGTGCCATCGCGCTGCAGATGCTGTTCTCCGGGGTGGAGAGCGAGTACACCAAGGACACCGACTACGACCTCACCCAGGCGCAGATGCAGGTGAACGTGGCCGGTGGCGTGGAACTCGACCACGCGGCACGGAAGTTGCGCGCGACCGAGGGCGTGCGTCAGGTCGTCGCCCACTCCGAGGGCTACCTGGGCGACAAACGCGTCGACCCCGAGCGCACCTCCGCGCTGACCGTCGGCGACTGCGCGGCGCTGCGCGAGGTGGCCGACCTGGGCTCCTGCCGCGACGGTGACGTGTTCGCCGTGCACGGCGCGGAGTACGACACCGACACCGAGGGACTGGCGGTCCCCGGCCGGAAGCTGTACCTGGACCCGACCTACGCGGGCTCCGTTCCGGGCAAGGAGGTCGCCTGGAAGGTGCCGGCGGGGATCCGCACGGTCGAGTCGCGCACGGATCTGAGCGGGATGGAGCGGGGCGGCTTCCTGATCACCCCCGAGGCGCTGCCCGAGGGCGCGCTGGCGGGCATGGTCGGGCGGGCGTACATCGGGCTCGATCCGTCGGTGCGTGACGCCCGCGAGTACGTCCGCAACACGGCGGCGGCGCTGGGCCCGCTGGTGCGCTCCAACGACTGGTCGGCCTCCGAGCGGTCCAACCGCTACGCCTCCATCCGCACCGGTTTGTTCGTCGGCGCGGTGTGTGTGCTGGTGCTGATCGGGGCGAGCCTGCTGGTGTCGCAGCTGGAGCAGTTGCGCGAGCGCAAGAAGCTGCTGTCGGCGCTGGTCGCCTTCGGCACCCGGCGGCGCACGCTGAGCCTGTCGGTGCTGTGGCAGACGGCGATCCCGATCACGCTGGGCCTGGCGCTGGCCTCGACGGTGGGTCTGACGCTCGGCGCGGTCCTGCTGCGGATGACGGCGACGCCGGTCCGGGTGGACTGGGGCAGCCTGCTGTCCATGACCGGCGCCGCGGCCGGGGTCGTCCTCGCGGTGACCCTGCTGAGCCTGCCTCCGCTGCTGAGGCTGATGCGGCCGGACGGTCTACGGACCGAGTGACCGCGGGCCCCTCCCCCGATCCGCCGGGGAGGGGCCCGTCCAGCTCACAGCCCGTACTCCCGCACCACCCGCCTGACCTGGGCGAACAGCATGCCCACATTCACCGACTTCCGGCAGACGACCACGGCGACGACATCCTGCTGCTCGCTCATCCGCACGAACAGATGGGTGAGGTTCTCGCTGTTGACGAGGATCTCCTGGAAGAAGTGCTGGTCGGTCTCGACGCCCCTGCGCTCCTTGAAGACGTCCTCGATCATCACGACCGTACGGCCCTGGAAGAGATCGAGGGTGGCGCCCGCCAGCAGGTCCAGCACCTCCGGCGGATGGTTGTCGACCGTCTCGTAGGACAGCAGCATGCCGGTGCCCATGTCGACCACGCCCGAGGCCACACAGTCCGGGGCGTCCGTCCGCAGGGCTTTGACCAGGCCCATCACCTGGTCGGAGAAGCCGGTGGTCATCCGTTTGGTGGCCATGTGCTCAGACACCTTCCGTCGCTTTCTCGCTGCTCGTGAGGATCGAGTCGATCCGGCGCAGGGCCGGCTGGGTCGCCTGGTGCAGTCGGTCCAGGTCCATGCCTTCGTCGCCGACGACGACCATCAGCGCGGTGTCGCCGACGGCGTAGAAGGCCGCGCAGCCAGCACTGCCGTAGGTCACCGTCCGGCGCAGGGCGCCCCGTTCGGCGGCCTGGGCGGTGCGCCGGGCGAGGCCGAGGCCGGCCGCGGCGAGGGCGGCGAGGCACTCCGCGTCGATGGAGTCGGCGGTGTCGGCGGCGATGAGCAGCCCGTCCGACGCGGCGACCGCCGTGTCGGTGATGCCGGTCACCTGTTCACGCAGACCGCGCATCTCGCGTGCCAGCGCTTCGTGGTCCATGTCGTCAACGCTCCTCTTGCTTTTCTCATGGGGTCGTCCGGCTCATTCGGCGGGTCCGTTCCTCAGGCGGAAGAGCCATTTCCAGCTCGCCGCGGTCCGTTCCGGGGCGAGCGCTTCGGCGATGCCGCTGGCGCCGGGTTCACGGCGGGGCAGGGCGTCCGGTGCGGGGGGTGGTCCGGGGGGCGGCTCCGGGAGCGCGGGCACTCTGCGCCGAAGGCCTTCGGGAGGGGTGCGGATGCGGACCGGCCGGGGTTGCGGGGGCAGCTCCAGGAGACCGTCGGCGAGCATCCGGGCGACCTCGACGGTGACGGTGTAGACACCGCGCCCGGTGCGGAAGGCGAGGTCCCGGGCGGTGCTGCGGCCGTCGGCGTGGGTGAGCAGATCGTGCCGGAGGGGGGTGAGGGGGCCGTCCGCCTCCGGTGCGGGAAGCGGGCGTTCGCGGTCGGGGTGCACCGGGTGGGGCAGCGCGTCGAGGGCGGCGATCCTGCGGGAGGTGTCCTGGAGCAGCCGGGCCGGCGGTTCGCCGACCGCGAGCGGCGCGACCGGCTCGGCGCCGAGCACGGGCCGGCAGTGGTCCACGGTGCCGGCCGCGATGGCGAACACGGCGTCGTACAGCGCCATCACGCAGACCACCCGCAACTGGGCGTCGCCCGCGTAGCCCCGAGCGACCAGCCCGGCCGCGGGCCAGTGCGCGCCCCCGGACTCCCGTACCAGCGCGGCCCACTGCTCGGCGCTGACCCGGCCGGAGCGCAGCAGCAGCGCCTCGGGGCCGGGCGCTCCGGCCGACTCGGCGGCGACGACGAGTCCGGCTCTGAAGTGGACGGTGCCGCCCGGTGTTCCGGCGACGCGCAGCGCCCCCGTGCAGCCGTCGCGCCCGCACGCGGCCAGGGCCGGCGCCAGGTGGTGGTAGCCCGACATCACTCCCCCAGGCCTCTCGCACATACGCCTGACGCGTAGCGCTGAGGGGGGAATTCCTATCAGTCACGCGGTGACTACCGACCGCGAGTTTCCGACCTGCCGCTAGTTGACGGAAGTTGACGTGCCCAGCGGTTCAAAGCGCTGACTTGGGCGCCGATTTGACCGACTGGGCGGGCGGCTCGCCGTCAGTCGTCGCCGTCCACCACCCGTACCGGCAGCGGGCGCAGCGCGTCCCGCAGGGCGGTGGCCAGTTCCTGGTACTCCGCGCCGCGGGCCGCGCCGCTGCGCATGGCGAGGGCGATCCGGCGGGTGGGGGCCGGGTCGGAGAAGCAGCCGGTCATCAGCTGGTTGCTGCGGGTCGTCTCGACCCTGACGGCGGTCCGCGGCAATAGTGTGACGCCCAGGCCACCGGCGACGAGCTGGACCAGGGTGGACAGCCCGGCGGCCGTCGTGGTCACCGGGGCGTCCTCGCGGCCCGCCTCCCGACAGATGTCGAGAGCCTGGTCGCGCAGACAGTGCCCCTCGTCCAGGAGCAGCAGGTTGAGCTCCTTCAGCGCCTCGCGTGCGATCCCCTCCCGGCCGCCGAGCTCGTGGTCCAACGGGGTGACCAGCACGAAGTCCTCGTCGAAGAGCGGGAGTTCGACCACCCCGGGAACCCCGAGCGGGACGGCCAGCAGCAGCAGGTCGAGTCGGCCGGTGTGAAGTCCGTCGACGAGGGAGGCGGTCTGCTCCTCGTGCACCTGCAGATCGAGGTCCGGGTAGCGGTCGTGGGCCAGCCGCAGGACGGTGGGCAGCAGGTACGGCGCCACGGTCGGGATGACGCCGAGCCGGAGCACTCCGGTGAAGGGCGCCCGTACCGCCTCCGCCTCCTCCAACAGGGCGCCCACCTCGTCCAGTACGGCCTTGGCGCGCAGGGCGAGCCGTTCGCCGGCCGGGGAGAGGAGCACCTTGCGGGTCGTACGCTCCAGGAGGGTGACGCCCAGGGTCTCCTCCAGCGCGGCCACGGCGCCGGACAGGGCGGGCTGGCTCATGCCGATGGCGGCGGCCGCGTCCCGGAAGTGCAGATGTTCCGCCACCGCGGCGAAGGCCCGCAGTTGGGCCAGGCTGGGCAGCCGCCGCTTGGCACCCGTATTACTCACGGTCACTGATAATCGCCTCCGATCAACATGACCGAGTGTAGCGATTTCTCTAATCAATGCACGGTGTGCCAGCATCGGGCACGTCCAACCCATGGGAAGCGTCCGTGATCCGGACACTTCCTCGCTGCAAGGAGAGCGTGTGCTCACTGTTGGTGACAAGTTCCCCGAGTTCGAACTGACCGCCTGTGTCTCGCTGGAGAAGGGCAAGGAGTTCGAGCAGATCCACCACAAGTCCTACGAGGGCAAGTGGCTGGTGGTCTTCGCATGGCCCAAGGACTTCACCTTCGTCTGCCCGACCGAGATCGCCGCGTTCGGCAAGCTGAACGAGGAGTTCGCCGACCGCGACGCCCAGATCCTCGGCTTCTCCGGTGACTCCGAGTTCGTCCACCACGCCTGGCGCAAGGACCACCCGGACCTGACCGACCTGCCCTTCCCGATGCTGGCCGACTCCAAGCACGAGCTGATGCGCGACCTCGGCATCGAGGGCGAGGACGGCTTCGCGCAGCGCGCCGTCTTCATCGTGGACCCGAACCGCGAGATCCAGTTCACGATGGTCACCGCCGGCTCCGTCGGCCGTAACCCCAAGGAGGTCCTGCGGGTTCTCGACGCGCTCCAGACGGACGAGCTCTGCCCGTGCAACTGGAGCAAGGGCGAGGACACCCTGGACCCGGTCAAGCTGCTGGCCGGTGAGTGACGGATGTCCCTCGACTCCCTGAAGTCCGCCGTCCCGGACTACGCCAAGGACCTGAAGCTCAACCTGGGTTCGGTCATCGGCAACTCCGACCTCCCGGCGCAGCAGCTGTGGGGCACCGTGCTGGCGACCGCCATCGCCTCGCGCTCCCCGATCGTGCTGCGTGAGCTGGAGCCGGAGGCGAAGGCGAACCTGACGCCGGAGGCGTACAACGCCGCCAAGTCGGCCGCCGCGATCATGGCGATGAACAACGTCTTCTACCGCACGCGGCACCTGCTGTCGGACCACGAGTACGGCACCATGCGCGCGGGTCTGCGGATGAACGTCATCGGCAACCCCGGGGTCGACAAGGTCGACTTCGAGCTGTGGTCCTTCGCGGTCTCCGCCATCAACGGCTGCGGCATGTGCCTCGACTCGCACGAGCAGGTGCTGCGCAAGGCGGGCGTCGAGCGCGAGGTCGTCCAGGAGGCGTTCAAGATCGCCTCGGTGATCCAGGCGGTCGGCGTCACGCTGGAGACCGAAGCGGTCCTCTCCGAGTAGACCGGCCGGTGCTTGCGTGGGCCCCGTTCACCCTTGGTGGGCGGGGCCCTCGGCGTTGACGGCGTCGGGCACCGGCACCGGCTGCTTCGCCTGCTCCTGGGCGTACTTGCGCAGGTAGCCCACCACCGTGTTCGCCACCGCCACCAGCGGTACCGCCACGACGGCGCCGCCGATGCCGGCCACCAGGCCGCCCGCGGCGACCGAGAGGACCACCGCGAGGGGGTGGACGCGGACCGCGCGGCCGAGGATGAAGGGCTGCAGGATGTGGCCCTCGATCTGCTGGACCGCGAGCACCACGACCAGGGTCATGACCGCCGTGAACACGCCCTGGGTCACCAGCGCGACCACGACGGCCAACGCCCCGGAGGCCACCGCGCCCACGAGCGGGATGAAGGAGAACAGGAAGATGAAGACGGCCAGCGGGACGGCCATCGGCACGTCCAGGAAGTAGATCCCGATGCCGATGAAGATCGCGTCGATCAGGGCCACTATCACCGTGCCGCGCACATACGCCGTGAGCGTCCGCCACGCCGCCGGACCGGCCCCGGCCACACCCGGCCGCGCCGCCGCCGGCACCAACTTCAGCGACCACTCCCAGATCCGCCTGCCGTCGTAGAGCAGGAACAGCGTCGAGAAGGCCGCCAGCAGGATGCCGGTCAGCGCCTCGACGATGACCGTGACGCCCTCCAGGCCCGCCGAGGTGATCTCGTCGGTGTTGGCGCCGATCGCGTCGCGGAGGTTCTCGGCGATGTCGTTGATCTGCTTGTCGGTGACGTGGAAGGGGCTGTTGAGCAGCCAGTCCCGCAACTCGTCGATGCCGTCCTGGACCTGGTCGGAGAGGTTGTCGATGTTCTCCATGACCTGCCAGGTGACGAACCAGCCGATCAGGCCCATCACCACGAAGCCCAGGATCGCGGCCAGCGCGGTCGCGAGCCCCTGGGGGACGCCGTAGCGGCGCAGCCGGGCCACCGTGGGCTGGAGCAGCGCCGTCATCAACAACGCGGCCACGAAGGCCAGCACCACCAGTTGTACGGCGCTGATGACCCGCATCAGGACCCACACGGTGCCGGCCAGCACCAGCAGCCGCCAGCCCGCCTCGGCGGCGACCCGCACTCCCCACGGCACGGCCAGCGCGGGATCGGGACGCGCCGGTGCGGCCGTCACGGGTTCCGGGCGCGGCGGCACCTGGTCGGCGGGCGGCAGAGCAGGCCCGGACTCGGGCGCGGTGTCGGCGTTCTCGCGCTCCACCTCCGCGCGGCGCTGGTCCAACCGCTCCCCCATACTCGTGAGGCCGGCTCCGACCCGGCCGAGCCACCCTGGCACTCGCGACATGATTCGTCCTCTTCCCCCGTCTTTCCCCACCACTCCCCCCGGAGTCGTCCCGTCCGACCGTACATGGCAAAGCCCCCCACCTTAGGACGGTGAGGGGCTGAGCGAGGTTGAGAGGCGCGGCCTGGTACCGGGGGGCCTAGTACCAGTGGTTGGCCTGCCAGAACGACCAGGCGTCGCAGGGACTGCCGTAGCGCTCGTTCATGTAGTTGAGGCCCCACTTGATCTGCGTGGCCGGGTTCGTCTGCCAGTCGGAGCCCGCGGACGCGTACTTGCCGGCCGGGAGCGCCTGGAAGAGACCGTAGGCACCCGAGGAGGGGTTGACCGCCTGGTAGTTCCAGCTGGACTCGTGGTCCACGATGTTGCTGAAGCACTGGTACTGACCGGACGGCACCATCTGCTGGGCCATGGCCTGGATCTGCGCGATGGTGTACGAGCTCTGCACCGGGAAGCTGGAGGAGGACCGGGAGGCCTTCGCCTCGGCCTCTTCACGCTCCTTGGCTTCCTCCGCAGCCTTCGCCGCCTTCTCGGCGGCGTCCTTCTTCTCGATCGCGGTCTGGGCGGCGGCCTTGCGGGCCGCTTCCTCCGCGGTCTTCTTGGCGCTCGCGTCCGCGGCGATGGCCTGGACGTTCGCCTGCTGCGTCAGGGACGCGGTCTGTACCTGGGCCTGCTGACCCGTGGGTATGTCCGCGAGGAGCGTCGCGTCGGCTGCCGTCGCTTCGGCGTCGTTGTTCTGCGCGGTGCTGCCCGAGGCAACGCCGACGACGCTTCCGACAGCGGTGACCGCGGTGGCCGAGGCCACTGCGAATCCCCGGACCGAAATCCGGCTCACACGGTTTCCTTCCAGCATCGCCCGCTTCGGTGACCCTGGCGGACGCAATCGTGCCCCTGGCACTGGCCTCCCAACTACGGGGTCACGGGAGGCGCGGGCCCGGTGGGCAACTCCCCTGCGGGGAGCGCCGCGTGGTGCGCGGGCGGCATACGACGACGCTATGGAGTTAGCGGTGCTTCTCAAGTGGTGCCGTACCGCTGGGGGTACAGGTGTGTCGTATGCGGGGCCTGACAGGAGTGAGACTCTGCCGTACCCGGACGCCGCAAGGCAATTCTGTGTTGCGTGTGAAAGCTCACATCCCGTTTGGCCCAGGGAGTTCCGAGAAACGGCAGCACGCGAAAGCGCCGCCCGGCTAGGCTCTTGGCCCTTCCGGACGGCGCCAACTGGCCGCTATGACCTCAGACTTGGCCGTCCTCCAGCATTTCGGTCACAAGGGCCGCAATCTGGGACCTCTCGGACCGCGTCAGCGTGACATGCGCGAAGAGCGGGTGCCCCTTCAGCTTCTCCACGACGGCGACGACACCGTCGTAGCGCCCTACGCGCAGATTGTCCCGCTGTGCCACGTCATGGGTCAGAACGACCCTTGAATTCGCGCCGATTCGGGACAGAACGGTCAGCAGGACGTTCCGTTCCAGCGACTGCGCCTCGTCGACGATCACGAACGCGTCGTGCAGCGAGCGACCGCGGATGTGCGTGAGCGGCAGCACCTCCAGCATGCCGCGCGCGGTGACCTCCTCGATGACCTCACGGCTGGTGACCGCGGACAGCGTGTCGAAGACCGCCTGTGCCCAGGGGCTCATCTTCTCGGCCTCGGTGCCCGGCAGATAGCCGAGTTCCTGCCCGCCCACCGCGTACAGCGGCCGGAAGACCATCACCTTCTGGTGCTGACGGCGCTCGAGGACCGCCTCCAGACCCGCGCACAGCGCCAGCGCCGACTTTCCGGTGCCGGCCCTGCCGCCCATCGAGACGATCCCGATGTCCGGGTCGAGCAGTAGATCGAGCGCGATGCGCTGCTCGGCGCTGCGGCCCTTGATGCCGAAGGCCTCCCGGTCGCCGCGCACGAGACGGATGTTGCCCTCGGCCGTCACCCGGCCGAGCGCCTTGCCGCGCTCGGACTGGATGGTGAGCCCGGTGTGCACCGGCAGGTCCGCCGCCTCGGGCACATAGACGTGCCCTTCCTCGAAGAGGATGTCCACCTGCTCGCCGGGCAGCGTCAGTTCGGACATTCCGGTCCAGCCGGAGGAGTCCGTGATGGCGAGTTCGGCGCGGTACTCCTCGGCGAGGAGCCCGACGGACGAGGCCTTGATCCTGAGCGGGAGGTCCTTCGACACCACGGTGACGTCGAACCCCTCGGCCTGCAGATTGCGGGCGACCGCGAGGATGCGGGAGTCGTTGTCCCCCAGGCGGTAGCCGGTCGGCAGAACGCTGGGGTCCGAGTGGTTGAGCTCGACACGGATGGTGCCGCCGAGTTCCCCGATCGGAATGGGGGCATCGAGGCGGCCGTACCGGACGCGGAAGTCGTCCAGCAGGCGCAGTGCCTGCCGGGCGAAGTAGCCGAGTTCGGGATGGTGCCGCTTGGCCTCCAGCTCCGTGACCACGACGATGGGGAGCACGACCTCGTGCTCGTCGAAGCGGTTCAGGGCGTTCGGGTCGGCCAGCAGGACGCTGGTGTCGAGAACGTAGGTGCGCCGGTCGGGCTTGTGGCGCTTTGTGCTGGTCACCACGGAAGGACGTACCCCCTCGGAAGAGGTCGGGGAGCGACGGAGAGGAGCTGGACCGGTCGACGGCCGCGATGCACGGGCCGAGAACCGGCCCTCCGCTGCTTCGTCCGTGCGGTGCGCGCACGATCGGGCTGGTGCAAAGGGCCTCCCGGGCGGACGGCCCCGTGCCGTCCGCTGAGATCCGACACCCGTGGTTCGGGTGTCGACCTGCTTGGCTTATGCCCTCGAACAAGCGCTGCCATGCCACGGCATATGACGGCGCGCTGGTGAACTCCTCGTGACACCCGCCCCAAGCGGGGTCGGCCCCGGTGACCTGAGGCTCAGCCGCCGTAACGGCGGTGACGGGCCGCGTAGTCGCGCATGGCGCGCAGGAAGTCGACCTTGCGGAAGGCCGGCCAGAAGACCTCACAGAAGTAGTACTCCGAGTGGGCCGTCTGCCACAGCATGAATCCGGACAACCGCTGTTCGCCGCTGGTGCGGATGACCAGATCGGGGTCGGGCTGGTCGCCGGTGTAGAGGTGGCGGCCGATCATCTCGACGTCGACGGTGTCCGCGAGCTGCTCCAGCGACGCGCCCTTGTCCCGCGCGTCGAGCAGCATCGAGCGCACCGCGTCGGCGATCTCCTGGCGTCCGCCGTAGCCGATCGCGACGTTGACCGTTATCCCGTCGACGTGCGCGGTGGTCTGCTCGGCTTCCTTGAGGGCGGTCTGCATCTGCTGCGGGAGCAGATCACGGGTGCCCACGTGGTGGACGCGCCAGCGGCCGTCGGCGGCGAGGGAGCGGACGACGTCCTCGATGATGCCGAGCAGCGGGACGAGTTCGTCCTGCGGCCGGTCGAAGTTGTCGGTCGACAGCAGCCAGAGGGTGACGACCTCGACATCCGTCTCGGAGCACCAGCCGAGGAACTCCTCGATCTTCTCGGCGCCGGCCCGGTGACCGTGCACGGTGGTGGAGCCCGCGGCCTTCGCCCAACGCCGGTTGCCGTCCATGATGACGCCGATGTGCTTGGGCACCTGAGCGTGGTCCAGGTGACCTTCCACCCGGCGCGCGTACAGCCTGACGAGCAGGCCGCGCAGCTTGTCGCGCAGGTTCACGTGATTGTCAGCCCCTCCGTACGGATCGGGCGGCCGCTGCCCCGGCCAGAGTGCCGAGGGCGGTCCCTGCCCGGTGGCGGTCCCCGCCGCCGAAGCCTACCCCTGCGGGGCGGCGGGTCAGGAGTACGGGGGTGCGGGCGTGCGGGGGCGGGCGAACCAGGCCTCCGCCGCGTCCTTCCTGAGCAGGACGAGTACGGCGACGGCGGCGGCGAGCGGGATGACACCGAGGAGCAGGTGGTTGTTCACCAGCGCCGACAGAGCGAAGAGGACCTGAAGGACCGCCAGGGTCACCGAGGCCGTGTGGACACCGCCGCGGCCGTTCGGGTACCAGAGCGCCACGATCGCGAGGATCCAGGTCATGAGGTAGCCGCCTATGACGTATCCGCTGCCGTAGGAGCTGTCGGCGGCGTAGGCGTGGGGCAGGGAGACGGCCACGGTGATCCAGACGATGGCGCGGGCCGCGTGGACGGACTCGGGCATGGCCTGCGGGTACCGCGGCGGCTGGGGCTGGGGCGGTCCGAATGACATGTACGGGACCCTAGCCGGGTGCCTTGACAGGAGGGAAAAGAAAAAACGGGCCGGTCCGTGGGGGGGGAGACGGACCGGCCCGAGGGGGGGTTTCCACCATAACCCTTCGTAAGGGATGACGCGCGCATCGGCGCGCCACAACTACTCTCCGAAACCGGGCAGCGACGCGGCGATGGGCGCGGGCAGGGGGTTTCACGGGCCGTTCATGGCCGGAACACAGCGGATTTCCAGGCGATTGACGCGGGATAAGAGGGGAAGCGGCCGGGTTTGCCGCGTCTTGCGAGGGCCTCGGCGAGTTGTCCGAGTATCCCTCCCCCGGGTGACCCGTGCAGCGAACGCCGCCTTGACGTCGGGGCAGGGTTCCACGACGGCCTGGGCGCCGCAGGTGGGCAGGGCACCGCGCAGCCCCCTCCACTGCGCGGTGCCGCCCGCGCAGCTTTGCTGACGCGAATTACCTTGGTCTGAACTTACGCGAGATATGGGTGGGACGCGAGCGACAAGCGATAACAATGTGGATAAGCCGCGCATCCTTGGAAGTGCAGGAAAACCCACCACCTATGCACTCTTTGCCCTATTTGCTCCCTATCGGGAGTGCGTCCGCCGCCCCGACCGTCCCAAGAGGACACAACCCGACCTACCTCCGCCCTACCGTCCCCCCATGACGGTGACGATCTCCTGGCAAGAGGCGAGCGCACGACGGCTCGCACGGCAGTTCCTGGCCAATCCGGCGGCGGAGGGCGCATCGGTCCCCGGCATCGTCTCCGCGATGCTCGGCGCCCACGCGCAGGTGCTCTCCGCGGCCGAGCTGTCGATCGGCGTCCGGTCCACCGGCCTGACCCGGGCGGACGTACGGACCGCGCTCCGGACCGATCACTCCCTGGTGAGGACCCACGGCCCGCGCGGCACGGTCCATCTGCTCCCCGCCGATGAACTCCCCCTGTGGTCCGCCGCCCTGACGGCGGTCCCCTCCGGCCCGAACCGGTTCGGCCCCGACGTCCGGGTCACCGAGGAACAGGAGCGGGAGATCGTGGCGGCGATCGCGGAGGCGCTCGACGGGGTGTGCCTGACCGCCGAGGAGCTGAGCGAGGAGGTCGTGGCGCGCACCGGCCCCTGGGCCGGCGACCCGGTCATGCCCGCCTTCCAGGGGCTGTGGCCGCGCTGGCGTCAGGTCATGCACCGGGCGGGCCAGGCGGGCGCGCTCTGCTTCGGCCCCGACCGGGGCCGCAAGGTGACGTACACCCGCCCACCGCACTTCACTCCCCTGCCGCCCTCCACCGCCCTGGCCGAACTCGTACGACGCTACCTGCGCGCATACGGCCCCTCCACCTCCGCCTACTTCGCCAAGTGGCTCGCGGCGCCCGGTGGTTGGGCGGATCGGCTCTTCGGTGAGCTGGCCGCAGAGGGCACCATCGAGGAGGTCGTCCTCGATGGTGCCCCGGGCTGGGTGGCGGCGGGCGACACGGAGTTCCCGTCCAGGGGATGTCGGGGAGTGCGGCTGCTGCCGTACTTCGACGCGTACGTCATCGCCGCCCAACCCCGGGAGTCGCTGTTCCCCGGGGAGGCGTACCGCAGGGCGCTGGCGCGGGGGCAGGCCGGGAACTACCCGGTGCTGCTGGTGGACGGCGTGGCGGCCGGGGTCTGGCACCAGCGGCGCCAGGGCCGTCGTACGACAGTGACGGTGGAGACGCTCGCCGACCTCACGGCACGGCAGGAGCGGGAGCTGGCGGAGCGGGTGGAACGGGTGGGGGAAGTGGTGGAGGCGCGGGCGGAGTTGGTGCGGGGGGAGGTGACGGTGGGGCCGCATGCGTAGGGGGAAGGCGACCCAGGGGGCGCATGCGCTTCGCGATCGCGTCCGGCCGGCTCGGTTCGCTCGGCCGGCTCGGTCTACCCGTGGGGCTTGCGTGCCTCGAAGAGGTGGCGGGTGCTGTGGGTGACGAAGGTGCCCTGTTCCTCGATGTGCCGATGCAGGGAGCGCAGTTGGGGCTCGTAGGCCTCCACCGTGAAGCCGGGCACCATCCAGATCACCTTGCGCAGGAAGTGGACGACGGCGGCGATGTCGTGGAACTCCATGCGGAGTTCCTCGGCGCGCAGATCGACGATCTCCAGTCCGGCGGCCTCGGCATCGGCCCGCTCCCGCTGCGGATCCCGGCCGCTGCGCACCTCCTCGGGCTGCCGCCCGAGGAAAAACTCGACGAGTTCGAAGGCGCTGTGGGGCCCGACGTGCTGGGCGAAGTAGGTGCCGCCGGGCGCGAGGACGCGGGCGATCTCCGTCCAGTTCGCCCGGACCGGGTGCCGACTGCTGACCAGGTCGAAGGTTCCGTCGGCGAACGGGAGCGGGGCGTCTTCGGGAGAGGCGACGACCGCGACGCCGCGGGGGCGCAGGAGGGCGGTCGCCTTGGCGACGTTGGGTGCCCAGCCTTCCGTCGCGACGGTGAGGAGGGGCGCCGGCGCAGCCCTGCCGAGGGCGAAGTCCAGCACCTCCCCTCCCCCGGTCTGGATGTCGAGGGCCGCGGCGCCCGGCAGTCTGCGGGCGAGGGAGACGGCGTACCCCCAACTGGGCCGCGCCTCGGTGGCCCGCCCCTCGAACCAGGAGAAGTCCCACCCCTCGGTGGGCACGGCGGCGCCCTCGGCGAGGAGATCTTCGAAGGAGCGGTGGTCGCGCGGGTGGCCCATGCCCCGATGATCGCAGCCGCCTGTCAGAGGTCGCTGCTAATTTTCGGCGCTATGACGAACTCCGAACCAGTGACGAACTCCGAACGTGTTGCCGAGGACGGGCAGTACACGGCCGACGACAAGGAGACCCTGCACGCGAGCCTCGACCGGATGCGGGACGCGGTGCTGTGGAAGCTGGAGGGCCTGGACGACGAACAGCTGCGCCGCCCCCTCACCCCCTCGGGCACCAGCCTGCTGGGCCTGGTGAAGCATCTCGGCTCGGTGGAGTACGGCTGGTTCGTCTCGACCTTCGGCGCCGAGGCCGAGCCGCTGTGGTTCGACCCGTACAGCGACGAGGACATGCGCGCGGACCAGGGCGAGACGACCCAGCAGATCATCGACTTCTACGGCCGTGCCCGCGCCGCGGCGGACCGGACGATCCGCGAACACTCCTTGGACGACCTCGGCCGCCCGGACTGGCGGGCCCACGAGGTCTCCCTGCGGTGGGTCCTGGTCCACATGATCGAGGAGACGGCACGGCACGCGGGGCACATGGACATCGTGCGGGAGCTGATCGACGGGGCGACGGGGGACGGCCCGCCCGCGTCATGACCCCGTGGTGCCCGCCTTCGCTTCGAGCACCAGCAGGATGTGCTCGTCCTCGCCGTGGGTGAGGGTGCCGGTCCGCCGGAAGCCGTGCTTCTCCAGGAGCCGGACGGAGGCGGTGTTGTCCTTGAAGGGGTCGGCGTAGAGGGGCCGAACCGTCTCGTGCCGGAGGAACAGCGCGAGGGCACGGCTTCCGACGCCGCGCCCCCAATGGTTCCGCCCGAGCCAGTAGCCGACGAACCGCCGGTCGCCGTCCCACCAGGAGCAGAGGTTCCCGGCGACTTCACCGTCCACGGTGACGGTCTGCACCAGGCAGTCCGGGTCGCCGAGAACGCGCTCCTTCCAGTGCCGGATGAACCGGTCCCGGGGCCGGGGCGCGAACCTGGACCGCCGTACGGCCTCGGGATCATGCTCGTAGGCCAGAAACGTCTCGAGATCGGCTTCCAGCACATCGCGCAGCTCTACGGTGTCGTCGCTCATGCCCGCGAGCATGGCACCCGCCACTGACAACGCCCTCAGGGCACCAGCGGCCGCACCTGTTCGGCGGCGAACCGCACGAACCCCTCGGGGTCGGGCTCGTCCCCCGTCGGCTGCAGTACGACGGTGTCGGCGCCGGCGTCCGCGAGCCGCTGCACGGCCTTGGCGACGTCACCGGCGTCCCCGGCGACCCCGACCTCGGGCACGGATTCGAGCCCTTCCGCGGCAAGCTCGCGCCGCAGCCTGTCCTGAGCGCCGACGCCGGTGGCGGCGAGAAGGTAGACGACGACAGGATGCGGTCCGCTTCTGTCACCCGCCCGCATTCCCTCCTCGACGAGCTGCCGAGCCCGCCGTACGCCGTCCGGAGAAGTGGAGGCGGTGAGCAGGGTCCCGTCGGCGACCTCACCGGAGAGCCGCAGCGAACGTGGCCCGGTGACCCCCGCGATGACCGGAACGGCCCGCTCGGGAACCCAGTCGAGCGCGACCCCGTCGAGCCGGACGTACCGCCCCTCGACGCTCAGCCGCTCCCCGCGCAACAGCCCGCGCAGAGCGACCAGATGCTCCCGCAGGAGGGTCACCGGGGACTCCACCCGGGCCCCCACCTGCCCCATCCAGTCCTGAACCCCGTGCCCGACGGCGAAGAGACCCCGGCCCGGAAACATCCGCTCGATCGTGGCGACCTCCATGGCGGCTACGGCGACGTTCCGCAGCGGCACGGGCAACAACCCGATCCCCACCCGAACCCTTTCGGTCCAGGCCAGAGCGGCGGCCGCCGCGGACACCCCACCCTCCCTGAAACAGTCCTCCCACAACCAGAGCTCCTCGAGCCCGGAGTCGTCGGCGAGGCGGGCGAGGGAACGGAGGTCTTCTGGGGGGAGCTGGGGACGGAAGACGGCGCCGAGTGTGGTCATGGGGGTGTTCCTACCCGTTCGGCGCCCGCTGTCTCGTCGGGATCAGGAGGAACTCCAGGTATCCGCGTCCTCGTCCGGGCTGATCCGGATGGTGCGGGCGAACTCGTCGACGTCGTCGAGAGCCCGGAGGATCCGAGCGGCGTCCGGATCGGCCAGGATGATCAGGACGTCCGCGGCCTCCGGGCCTTTCTCGTAGCGCCAGGCGTAACGGAGGCCGACGTGCACCTCGTTGCTGTCCTCGTCCTGGTAGTAGCGCAGGACCCGCAGGCCGGCTCCAAGGTGCGGTGAGTGGAAGTCCTCGACGATGGGGGGCTCGACGGTGTAGCTCGCATCGGCGTGGGTCAGTTCACGCAGTGCCGTCGCCCGCTCTTCACTCTCCTCGATCTCCACCAGGTCGACGTACGCGGGAAGCGGGATCTCCCGTGGGTGCGGGAGGTGGAGGAAGACCTCGAAGTCCGGAAAGGCCGCTGGGGCCCTGACGGCATACATCAGCAGGATGTCGGTCAGCAGGTCGACTTCGCCCGGCTCCGGCTTCTCCGACGCGAAATCCTCCCAGAGGCCCTCCGCGAAGTAGCGTGCCCACGCCTCAGGCGTTTGTGCCTCCTCGACGCCCTCAAGACCCGGTTCCGGCCACATGAGCGGGATCCGGATCCACGGGGACAGATCCATGGCGTGCTTGACGTTGAGCCAGCTCACTCATAACTCCATTTGAATGTGCCGACCACCGCATCGAACAACTCGACCAGCACGTCTGTGAATTTGCTGTCCGGATCGCCGTCTCCCGGCGTGGAGAAGTTGATACTGATCCAGCGACCGGGATCGTTCGCCACGGGGATCACATAGTCGACCCGCCGCGTGGGTGGAACGGCCTCATCGTCGAGGGTGGAGCGGTAGGCACGACGGAGTGCGGTCGCCCCTGCCACGTCGACTTTCGTCGCCGTTCCGCCGGGGATGTCCTCGTTGGCCAGCTGCTCGATCACTGCCTCTGGAGGAACCGCACGATCTTGGCCGATCGGCATCTCGGCAACGATGAAGGAGGCCATGAGGAAGATTCCCCCGCGGGGGAGCACCGGAAGGTACAGATCAAGACCCCCATTTCTTCTTGCCGCGCGGGCTTGCTTCTCCAACTGGCGGCGCATGTCCAGCCGGAAGCGCATCGCGTCGTCCCGGGGAACACCCTCCGGGACTTGCCCCATGTGCGAGAAGAGGATCTTCTCCAACGCTTCCTTCGTGCCCTCGCGCAGGGGGATGCGGACCCAGCCAGGCGGCAGGACGAGCTCATAGCGGCGGGGAGCGTTCACCTCGACGGGCGGCGACTGCTGATCCAGATCGGACGCGCTCACACACGGACCCGCTTCTTTAGCTGCCGGTCGGCCACCAGGATTGTCAGCGAGGAGAGGATGGAGATGAGGGCGAGCCAGCTGTAGCCGATGGCCCCGATGATGTTCCAGAACAGGTACATAGCGGCAACGATCTTGATCGTTTGGGAGAAGTTGGCACCCATTCGCGGATTACGGATGAGTGCTCGGTTCCGGGAAAACAGGACCAGCATCAGAACCGGCGCGGCCATCAATGGCCATGCGACGTAGCCGTAGGTGAGCCAGTCCATCCCGCCGTACCTGCTGCCGAGATCCTGGAAGGCGAAACAGAGAAGCGGTACCAGTGTGAACGCAGCAAGGAACCTCATGGCCCGCGCCTCTTGCGGGCTCTTCGCCGGGATTGTCGCCACTATCTCCACTCCCTCGCAATCCTGAAAGTCACCAGCGGCTCCCGACTTCACGCGTCAGGACATCCTTGGCATCACCGTATTGGTCCCCGTATGGCCCTTTTTCTCCGAATTTATCGCCCACATCTACGAGGGTGGCAGCCCCGTAGTTCAGTTTGAACTTCAAAGCGGCCTTTTCCAGGGTGTCGACTGCCCTGGCCACGTCGGGATTTCCACCGAACTCCGCCCTCATCGCCTTGGCGAACTTGGACGCGCTGGCGATTTCCCCCTCGCCGCTCAGCAGGCGGTCCAGCCGGGTCGTTCCGGGCCGTGTTTCCCTTGACCCGATCTGGCGCAGCGCGTTCTTCGCACGCGCCGCTTTCGCGCCGCGGGCCGAGTCGGTGCCGTATCGCATGATGTTCCTGTCCAGCAGCTTGCGCAGGTTCGCGTACCGCTGGAACCGTTCCGCCCTGCTCACGGTCTTGAGCGATGCCACCGCGGCCTTGACGCCCTTCATCGCGATGCTGCCGAATCTCAGTGTCGCCAGCGCGAAGACGTCCATGGCGACATCCGCCCAACTCCCGTCGCCGGAGAGAGCCAGCATGGTGTGCCCGATGCCGACGAGCGCCGTGAGGCTGAGGGCACCCACCGTGACGAGCGTCGCCACCCACCCGACCGGCGTGAAGAGGAGGGCGATCACCCCGATGAAGGTCGCTGCCCAACTCAGGGCCTCAACGACGCCTTTGATCGTCTCCGCATGTTCGTGCACCCAGTCCTTGAAGTTCTCCCAAGAGCTGTCCCTGATGATGTCCGAGATGTCCTCGCCGATGTTCACGGCGAAGTGCTCGGCGCGGGAGTCTCGGTCGGAGATGACCTGATTGAGCTGCTTGCGGTACGACGCCAAGTGGCTGGTGGGATCGGAATCCTCCGATGCCTTCTCGTCGCCTTCCTTGCCGTCCCGTTCGGCCTGGGCTTCCTTCTTCTGGTCGGCGGCGTGTTCCTCGTCGGCCTGCTTCGCGGCTCGGAGGATGCCGTCGGCCCGTTCCTGGAAGCCCTCCAGCTCGTTGGCCCAACTGCCGAGGTCTCCGACTACCCGTTCGTAGCGGCCCGCCGTCTCGCGAAAGCGCCTGTCGAGTTCGTCGGACTTCTCGCGGATCTTGTCGGCGTACTTGCCCTTCAACGCGTCGCCGTCGGCGGCCCGGCGCAGGATGCGGGCCTGGTCTCGGAGGGTTGAGGCGAGGTCTTCCATCCTGCCGACCTCGTCGCGGATGTCCTCCGGGTTTCCGGGGATCGGGTCCTTCTCCGCCAGCGGATGCCAGTCGACCGGTCGGCGCCTTCCCTTGCCCGTGCCCATCGGTCAACGTCCCCCGCTTTTGCCGCGCTTCTTCTCGTTCGCGTTCTTGAGGTCGAGGTCCAGCTTCTCGAAGCTCTTGAGCGCGGTCTCTACGTGCTTGCCCAAGTCCTGAACGTTGTGCAGGAGTTCACGCCGGTAGTTGTCCCAGTTGCTGACGAACTCGTCCATCTTGCTGGCGATGCCGCCATGGCCCCAGATGTCTTGGATGTCGGCCCCGTGCTTGTCGATGCCTTTGAGGGCCTTCTTGATGTCGCTCAGATTCGCCTTCGAGGACTCCATGAGCGTGTAGTCGACTACGAGGCGATCGTGCTCCCCCATGGGCCTCTCCCGTTTGCATTGCGACAGCGGCCAGCGTAGCTGATCGCTGCCCGTCGGCGATCAGGGTGATTCAGCCAAGCCTCGATGCCTGCTTCAGGGTGGTGCAGGGGGTGACCAACCGGAACGCCGCAGGGCAGGCCACACCCGCCTGGCCAGGACTTTCTTCCCATGCGGAGTGGTCTGTGAGAGGGGGGCAAAGCCCTTCGCGACGGCGTCGGCCGCGGTGGTACCGACCGCCGCCCGCGAGCGGATCACGCCTAACCTGCAGCACACCATTGCGAATTCCGCCGAGGTGTACTGCGCTGGTCGGCCATCGATCCACCCGCGAGCAGGGCCGTTCTTCAGCGGTTGACGGCCTGGATTTCCTGGACTGTGACGTTCTGGGTGGCGCCGAAGGTGCCGTCGGGGAGGTCGCCGCCGGCTCCGCCGGTGCCGGTCCAGGTGATGTTCCAGGTGATGGTCGCCTGGAGGGGGAACGTGCCCTCGCCGGAGGAGCGGAGGTACTTCACTCCGCAGGGCGGGGTCTGGTCGGCCTTGCCCTTGGCGTACGGCTCGCCGATGCGGCCGTTGTTGATCTCGCAGACTCCGGACGCGGGGTAGGTGACGGCGTCGGCCGTGCCCGGCTCGATCTGGAGGGAGACCGGTTCCGCTGTTGCCGTCGCCTGGAGATCCAGAACCGGCACGGAGGCGGTGACCGACACCGGCTTGAACTCGGCGCCGTTCAGCCAGGCCCAGGTCGGGAGGTTGACCTTGGTGGCGTTCTCCGGGGCGAGCGTGACCTCGGTGCCGGGGACGCGGATCTCGGCGTAGGCGAGTTCGGCGAGGATCTCCGGGGTGATGGCGTTCTCGACGTCGGCGGGCGGGGGGTCGCCCTCGTCCACCCAGAAGTAGTCGCGGTCACAGGAGTCCCAGCCCGGGGGGAAGCTCTCGTCGACGTAGGACCCCCACCAGTAGCCCTTGCCGGACTTGTCCTTGTTGAAGCCCTTCTCCTCGTCGTCGGCGTTGTACTTCTCCCGCTGCTCGGCGTCCCACTGATACCCCGTCGACTCCGCCTCCCAGATCGGCTCCAGATACTTCTGCAGCTGCTCGGGGGTGTACTTCGGGGCATACCAGCAGGGCGGCGGCGACCAGTCGGTGGCCGAGGTGAGGGCACCGGTTGAGTTTCCGGTGCCGTTCTTGGAGTGGTCGAACACAACGCCACCGGCGGTCACGGAAACGGTGTCGCCGTTGACGTCGGCACCCGTGCCGGGCTTCGGAGCCTGAGCGCCGCCCCCGATCGTGTTGTCAGCGAGGGCAGGTGCGCCACTCACCAGTATCGAACCGATCACGAGAGGCACGAACAGCGCTCGCGAGGAGGCTTTCAGGGCTGGCACTTGTCGCTCCCCCTCTGGGACTGGATCTTGTCGATCACCCATACACCCTTGTCGTTCTTGCGCAACTGGGTGGTGTAGAGCACGTAGCTGTTCTTTGTCGCAGGCGTCTTGTTGACCTTCTCGGTCTCCAGGTACATGTCGAAGGCCTTGCTCTGGTCCTCGCAGTAGACGAGCGAGGCCTGGTCCTTCCCGCTCACGTTGACGGCCGCTTCGTAGTAGCGGTAAGCACCCGTGACCCGTGCCTTGGCCTTGACGTACGCCTTGATGAACTCTTCGGTGCCGGCAGCCGCTTCGCCCTCGTAGTAGTAGAGGTATGCCTTGTCGAGCGCGTCCTGATTGACGATCGCCAGGTCCACGGCTTTGATCGACTGCTCGCTGTCGGCCAGGACCGCGTCCTTGTCCGTGTCGCCGGTCTTGGGCCAGTCAAAGGTGTAGGAGAGGTCGGACGGCAGCTCGATCTTCGGGCGGTCCGCGGCGGCTGGTGCGCTCGTCGTGGGGGACGCCGAGGTGTCGTCCCCGGTGTCGGCTCCCGCGATCTTGTCGTTGTCCTTGGGTTCGGGGCTGTCGTCGCTTCCGCACGCGGACAGCGTCAGGGCCGCTGCGGCGGTCAGCGTGATCGCTGCGAGGAGGGTGGGGCGGCGGTTCACGGTCGGCTCCCGGTGAGGCGAGGCTTCTCTTGAGCGAAGCAACGCTATCCAGAGCGCCGCGACGACACCAGGGTGAAGCTTGCCGATCGACGGGGCGTATGGGGCCAAATCCACCATACCTCGGGGCAGTTGGGGCGTAACGGTTCTGTAACACAGCCACCCTCTTCGCCCATATCCCCTTGAGCAGGCGGTTCCACTTATGAACAAGCAAAGGAGGACCGCAAAGCGGGCGGGCGGTGACCCGGTTTTGAGCCTTCCCGTCTGGTTACCCGGGCGGCACGGGGTCCCTGGTCTACCGGCTTTCGCACGGAAGCAGATGAGCATGACAGCAGCGGAAGCATCGGCCCCCGCCGTCAGCGCCCCAGAGCGGTCTGTTCCCTCTCCCGTCAGCTCCCACAACGAGTGGGACCCCCTGGAGGAAGTCATCGTCGGGCGGCTCGACGGTGCCACCATCCCCTCCAGTCATCCCGTCGTGACCTGCAACCTTCCGGCCTGGGCGGCGCGGCTGCAAGGGCTGGCCGCCGGCGTCCGGTATCCGCGGCTGATGGTCGAGCGGGCGCAGCAGGAGCTGGACCAGTTCGTCGAACTGCTGCGGTCCCTCGGGGTGACCGTCCGGCGCCCGGAGGCGGTCGAGCACCGGCGTCGCTTCGCCACCCCCGACTGGTCCTCCCGCGGGTTCTGCAACACCTGCCCCCGCGACAGCATGCTCGTCATCGGTGACGAGATCATCGAGACGCCGATGGCGTGGCCGTGCCGGTACTTCGAGACCCACTCGTACCGGCCCATCCTCAAGGACTACTTCCGGCGGGGCGCCCGCTGGACCGCGGCGCCGAAACCCCAGCTCACCGACGAGCTGTACGAGCGCGGCTTCCGGGTCCCGGCCGACGGTGAGCCCATGCGGTACGTCCTCACCGAGTTCGAGCCCGTCTTCGACGCCGCCGACTTCGTACGCGCCGGGCGGGACCTCTTCGTGACCCGGAGCAACGTCACCAACCGGATGGGCATCGAGTGGCTGCGCCGCCACCTGGGCCCCGGCTACCGCGTTCACGAGATCGAGAGCCGCTGCCGTACCCCCATGCACATCGACACGACGCTCGTACCGCTCGGGCCCGGCAGGGTCCTGGTCAACCCCGAGTACGTCGACGTCGACCGTCTGCCCCCTGTCCTGCGCTCCTGGGACGTGCTGGTCGCTCCGCCGCCCGAGCCGCTCGACGACCGGCTGCTGAAGATCACCTCGATGTGCGGCAAGTGGCTCAGTATGAACGTGCTCATGATCGACGAAACGCGGGTGATCGCGGAGCGGCACCACACCTCCATGCTGCGCGCGCTGGAGTCGTGGGGCTTCGAGCCGGTGCCGTGCGACCTCCTCCACTACGCGCCTTTCGGCGGCTCCTTCCACTGCGCCACCCTCGACGTCCGGCGCCGCGGAACACTCGAGTCGTACGGACCCGGCCCGGTGTGAGTAGCGCCGCCCGGGATCGGGGAGATACCCCGCCATGAGGCGGCAATGGCAGGACGGGCGTGGGAAGTTGGTCGTGCTGGACAGTGGTTCGCGGGGTGTCACCACCCTGCCGCTGGAGATCGCCTCGTCCTATCGTGCCCGCACTCGCGGGCTGCTCGGCCGGGACACCGTGGACGGTGTTCTCCTGCTCTCCCCCGCCAACAGCGTGCACACCGTCGGCATGCGGATCCCCATCGACGTCGCCTATCTCGATCGGGGGATGCGCGTCATCGCCGTACGCACCATGCCGCCCCGCCGTCTCGGCCTGCCCCGGCTCCGGGCCCGCCATGTGCTGGAGGCCGAGGCCGGGGCCATGGCGGGGTGGGGGCTGCGGGTCGGGGTGCGGGTGGAGGTGGAGGTCGAGGTCGAGGGGGTCTTGGACGAGGTCTCGGACGAGTTCTCCGGCGGCGTCTCGGAGGGGTAGCGGTCCCACCGCACCGGTCAGTTCTCCGAGCGCGGGAAGGTGACCTCCACCCTTCGGTTCTTCTTGCGGCTGGCTTCCGTGTCGTTGGAGGCGATGGGGTACTGCTCGCCGTAGCCGCGTACCTCGTAGGTGATGTTGGGGTCGTTGAGTTCGGATTTCAGGACGTCCTCCACGGCGTTGGCACGCTGTTTGGAGAGGACGTCTCCGTGGGCCGACGAACCCAGGTTGTCCGTGAAGCCGAAGACGCGGATCCTCGTCGCGTTCTGGGTTTTGATCTCCTCCGCGATCGCGGCGATCCGGGCCTTCGCCTCGCCGTTCAGTCTCGCGCTGTCCTTCGGGAACAGGACCTCCGCCTGAAGGGCGAACTTCACGTCCGCGTTGGTGTCCTCGCGGCGTTCGTCACCGCTCTGGTCCTCGACGACCTGCTTGATGTCCAACACCTTGGGCTCGGCGAGCGTGGCGCCCTCGGGGAGCTTCAGGTCGGGGTCGTTGGGATCCACGTCCACGGGGGCGGTGGCCGTGGGTTCCGTGCCTGGGGGGACGCTGGGGTTGTCGTCGGCGTGGGCCACCGCGGCGCCGTACAGGTTCGTCGCGGCCATGACCGTGGCGGCCGTCAGCGCCACGGAGAGACGGATGGGGGTCATGGTTCGCCTCACCCAGAGATCGTGATGTCGGTCGGGGCGAACATGGGCAGTTGGAAGGACACCTCAGTGGTGTCGTTGGGCGGTGACGGGAACTGCATGAACACCGGGATCGACTCGCCGGATTTGATCGAGGTGATTCCGGTCGTCGTGAGCGGGCGGCCGTCGGTGTCCCGCAGGACGTAATAGCGCTTCTTGCCCTTTGAGTCGACGAGCGTGGCTCCGCCGAACGACCTGCCGTTCCTGATGATCTCGGTTTCGTTGCCGCTCAGCGCAGAGGGAATGGTCTGCGTCTTGTCGCTGTCGTTCCTCAAGTCGCCTTGCACGGTGATGAAACCGCCGGCATCCCTCTGCGCTGCCGTGATCTGCAGCGCTAGGCCGTCGGGCCCCTTCAACTCGGCCAATGGCTCATCCGACTGCCCCTCCTGAGCACTCGGTTCGGATCCGCCGCCCTTGGACGCCGACGCCGACGCCTCTGGCTTCTCGTCCCCGCCACCGTCACCGCCGCCGCAACCGGCCACACCGAGGGCCAGACCGGCCGCAACAGTCATCGCGACCATCCCCCTGCGGGCCTTCGTTGTGAACCGAATGCTCATTCCCCTGATTCCTTCACCATTCGTCGATCGCGTTTTAGTCGGCCAGATGGACGTCGAAGAGATCCTCGGGCCGCGGCAGGTCAGTGAGATTCTCCGGGTCCAGATCCCAATCCCTGTCCTCACAGGTGAGCCGCGGCAGTTCGTCGTCCTCGGCTTCCTCGCCCGGGAGCTCGAATGCGCAGCGGGCCTCGATCACGGCTTGGGCGGACGCCTTCGAGTACTTGTCCTCCGTACCGGGGACGATGGAGTCTCCGACGGATTTGTCCATCTTGACCCCGACCGCGAATTCCAAGGGTCCGATCGGATGACAACCCGTCACGTGCGCATCGTTCTGTCCTGCGAGCTGATGCCCGCGCGCGCAGGAGAACACGACGCCAGGCGCATAGCCGTCAAAGATGTCCTGCCACTGCGCAGGGTCGAGAACAACTTCGATCCACTCCCCCGCGAGTTGGTCCCGGACGTCCTGCGCCACCGCGAGTGCCGCCGCGTCGGCAGCCGTCTGGGCATCGCTCCGATTCGCCGCCGCCTGGCCGACCGCGAGGTAGGCGAACGCAAGAAAGAGCAGGCCTCCCACCACCGTGATGTAGATGGGGAATGCCTGCCCTGAGTCGCCGTACCGGTGAGGCCGGATCAGCCGCCTGTGACCTCGGTGATCTTGTCGGTGATGGCGTCGAAGATCGTCTGCCCGATATCCGTCCCCGTGATCGCCAACACGATCGCCACCACCACCGCGATGATCCCCAGGTACTCCACCGCGGTCTGGCCCTTGTCGTTCGTGTCGAACCGCTTGGTCATCGTGAGTCCCTTCGGTGGCGGCTGTGGTGCCGGCACTGTAGGGCCGGGGGCGGGAGGGTGCCGAGGGTCCGTGGGCCCAAAGCGAGGCCCAAAGGGTGTGGAGGTTCATGCCACCCCCAGCCACTTCGCCGCGGCCTGGGCGCGGGTGGTGCTGTGGAGTTTGGCGAAGATCCGGTTGATGTGGTTCTTGACCGTCTTCTCGCTGATGAAGCACGCGGCGGCGATCTGATGGTTGGTCATCCCGGATGCGATGAGGTCCATGATCTCCGCCTCCCTCGTACTGAGTTGGAACCTCGCCCTGCCTGAGGACTGTCCCACACCTGGTTGCACTTGCGAAAGGGGTTCCGCGCTACTGGGAGGAGGAGTGTCGCATTCCGTATGCTGATGCGAATCATTCGAGCTACGGAGTTGGGTCAGCAGCGCACCCGCCGCGGTAGGCGTGAAGTGGGGTTTGCCGGCTGTGACGTCGCGAACCGCGTCCACCAGTTGGGCCGCCGTGAACTCGCCATGGACCAGGTAGCCGTTGGCTCCGCGGCGCAGGGCCTCCTTCACCGTCTCCGACTCCCTGCTGTACGTCAGCATCATCACCGGGGCTATGCCCACGAGGTACGGGAGTGCCGCGATGCCGTCGACTCCCGGCATCTGGACGTCGAGGAGGACCACGTCGGGGCGGTGGCGGCGCGCCGCTTCGTACGCCTCGCGGCCGTCCGCAGCCTCCGCTACGACCGTGATGTCCTCGCGGCCCGTCAGCAGGGCCGTCAGGCCTGCCCGGACCACCGGGTTGTCGTCCGCCACGACCACCCTGAGGGGGGTCGTCGGCCGGGTCGGGCCGGGGAAGTCGTGGTGTGTCATTCCGTCATGTCCTTCGCGCCGCCAGTGGGAGTTCCAGGAGGACTTCCGTGCCTTTCGAGTGGTCGCCGCGGCCCATGCGGATGCGGGCGCCCACCGACGCGGCGCGTTCGACCATGCCGATTAGGCCGAAGTGGCCCGCGCTGCGCAGCTGTTCGAGGGTGGTGCCCGGGGGGAGGCCGCGGCCGTCGTCGTAGACGCTGATCCGCAGCAGGTCGTCGTGGACGCCCGCGCGTACGGCCACGGTGGTGGGGGTGGCGTGGCGGTGGGCGTTCTCCATGGCCTCCGTGGCGATGGAGAGGAGTTGGCGGGCGATCGTCGGGGGCAGGGGTGGAGAGGTCGTGGCTGGGGGGCTGGTGTCGTACGTGGTGGGGATGCCGGTTCGGGTGGTGAAGGCTGTCGTTCTCGCCGCCAGTTCGGCCAGGACGTCCGTGTCGGGGGCGGCGTCCTGATCGCGGCGCAGGTCGGTGAGGAGTTCTCGCGATTCCGTGGCCGCTCTGCGGGAGGCTCTGGCGACCAGTTGGGCCTGTTCCTTGATCAGGGTGGGGTTCTGGGGGGTGGTGGTCGCTGTGGCGGCCAGGGCGTCCGCCGCCAGTGCCACTCCGTGCAGGGTCTTGGCCACCGAGTCGTGCAGCTCCCTTGCCAGGCGGGCCCGTTCGGCGGCCACGGCCTCTGTCGCGGCCAGGCGGGCTCTGGTGGTCGTCAGGGCCTGGGTCGCGGCGCCGAAGCGGAGGACGAGGTTGCGCAAGGCCGAGCCCGCGGCGCCGGTGATCACGCAGAAGCCTGGGAGGAGGAGTTTCTCCGCGAGGGTGGTGTCCGCCCCGGCCGTGGTGGCGTGGACGAGGAGGAGGATCAGGGACTGCAGGCTGGCGAAGACCGCCGCGGCGCGGTAGCCGTAGGCGATGCCGGCGAGAAGCGGGGTGCAGACGCTGACATAGGCGAGCGGGGTGTCCGGGCCCGCGGAGACGAGGAGCAGGGCGCCGAAGAGGGTGTCCAGGGCCAGGAGGGTGGGGTGGCGGAGGAGTAGGGGGCCGAAACGTTCCCAGTCTCTGAAGAGGACGTAGCTGGCCATGAAGGTGGCGATCACGGCTGCGGTGACCAGGCGGGCGCCCAGGCCGGGGGCCGCGTTGAGGAGGGCTGCGGGGGCGGAGATCGCGAGCATGGCGAGTCGGAAGCCGAAGACCATGCGGGCGGTTGCCTGGAGGGCGCTTATCTCGAGTGCGGATGCGGGGGCGGGTGCAGGTCCGGGGGCGGGGGCGGGTGCAGGTCCGGGTGTGGATGCAGGTCCGGGGGCGGGCGCAGGTCCGGGGGCGGGCGCAGGTCCGGGGGCGGGCGCAGGTCCGGGGGCAGAGCGGAAGAGGGTCGAGTAGGGAAAGAGTGACGTCTTCAAGGGGTAG
>NZ_JBSFOK010000044.1:0-74252 GCF_053587635.1 Streptomyces sp. NPDC003635
GCTCTCGGCGTGCCGGGTGCAAGCCCTCGTACTGGATGTACTTGGGCTTGTGCCCGGTGCGGCGAGAGTGCGTGCCGGGCGACGCGACGGGGCGATCGTTGCCTGACGCGGCACTAGTACGCCCGCTCCCGCATCCGCCGCCACCAGAGCAGCCCGGACCCGATCAGCAGGACACCCAGAGCTCCACCGCCCGCGGAAGCCGCGATCAGCGTGGTGTCGGACGAACTCCCGGACCCGGCGGGCGACAACGCGTCACCGAGCTGGTTGCGCACGTCGTTCGTCCCGGACGTCCCCTTCGCCAGCGGCCCCCGAGACCCCTCCGTGGGCAGCGCCACGTAGGGGAACGCCTTCTCGAAGTCCTTGTCGTTCTTGTCGACCGCGTCGCCCAAGTCGTTCTTGGACCCGACGAGTTCACCCTCGACGACCTGAAGCGACGCGTCGATGACGTCGTCCGTCAGTCGCCGCCCGTTCGGGAACCCGGCGTTGTCGCCGTCGAGCACACCCAGCCGCTTCGGCGAGGCGGACGGCTTGATGGACGTGTTCAGCCGCAGCTCCTCAGCGGGCGTCACGTGCGGCGGCTGGTTGAGCCCCTTCACGCCCTTCAGGAACACGTCGACGAGGTCGTTGCGGGGCTCGGCCGGTGCCGGGATCTTGTAGATCGCCTCGATGAGCTTCGGCAGCTCGGGATTGGTCACGTTCTTCAGGAACTGCCCGTCGTTCCAGGGCGCGCTCGCGTTGAACTTGTCCTTGTCCTTGATCGGGTTGACGACCTCGTTCACCAGCGGCATGCCGAGCCGCGAGACCTGCGTGAACCGGCCCTGCGCGTTCTTGCGCTGGGTGGTCGACCAGATCCCCACGATCGGCTGCTTCGCCGACTCCGTGATCATGTGCGTCGGCACCTGGAGCGCGATGGAGTTGACGTTGTACCCCTTGAGCGTGTCGTTGCCGACCTCGCTGAGGTTTCCGCCGTACAGCAGATCGAAGACCCGCAGATCCAGGAAGAACGGGTCGTCGGCCTGTCCCGCGAACGAGGAGGCACCACCGGCGAGTTGGTGGACCGCCTGCGAGCGCAGCTTCGCGTAGTCCGGCATGGACGCCTTGCCGACGTTCGACGGTGCCACCGGCACATCGTTGGCGATCTTCGTCTTGGAGACCAGGTGCTGGTTCTTCAGCCGCAGCAGGTCGATGTCGTAGGACTGCGTGACGTTCAGGTCGGGATCGTCGAGGCTCTCGACGGGCCCGGTGTTGTACAGGAACGTCTTCTTGTTCTTGACGTGCGTCCTGAACGTGAACCGGTACAGCAGCTCACCCTGCGCGTCACCGTTGTTGTCGATGTGGATGTCGTACTGCGCGTCCTCGGCGAACGTGAAGAAGTTCGGTCCGCCGGCCGGTTCCTCGAAGGGGATCCAGTTGGCCACGATCGTCGTGGTGTCCGGCTTGTCCGGGCTGACGAACGCGTACACGTCCGTGTTGTCGTACTGCGGGGTCCCCGAGATCAGCGGGGCCTCCCGGTGGCTGGAGGCGGAGGCCGCCCCGGGTTCCAGCGCGGTCACGCCGGCGGCTGCGAGCCCCCCGGCGGCCAGCGCACCACAGATGAGGGTGGCGACGCTCGTGCGTCCGGCGCCGCTCCTGGCGATAGGTGTCATGCCGTCCGTCCTCGGTTCAACTTGCCTGACGCACCGGGATTCGGAGCGGGGTGCGGAGCGGATTGGTCCGGCCTGAAAACTCTTCGGACGGTCCGGCGAAACTGATTTCGCGGCCCGCCGACCCGCGTTTTCGGCCTTCTGATCCGTAACCCCATCCGGAGGTGGGTGCGTTGCGAATACCTCGTGGGGCGGGACGGCCCGGATGCGGTCTCGCGGGAGGGGGAGACGAGTTGGAGGCGGACGAGCTGCTGGTGCTCGTGGCTGGCGGCGACCAGAAGGCGTTCGAGGAGTTGTACGGGATCGTGTCCGGACCGGTGTTCGGACTGGTGCGGCGGGTCGTGCGGGACCCCGCCCAGTCGGAGGAGGTGGCGCAGGAGGTGCTGCTGGAGATGTGGCGGTCCGCGGGGCGGTTCGATCCCGGCCGGGGCAGCGCCCTGTCGTGGATCCTCACCCTCGCCCATCGCCGGGCCGTGGACCGGGTGCGCAGCGCCCGCGCGGCCGGCGAACGCGAGCAGCGCGAGGCGCGCAAGGCCCATCACCCGGCCTTCGACCAGGTGTCCGAGGAGGTCGAGGCGGGCCTGGAGCGGGAGTGGGTGCGCCGCTGTCTGGACCGGCTCACCGCCATCCAACGGCAGTCCGTCACCCTCGCCTACTACGACGGCTACACCTACCGTGAGGTCGCCGAGCGGCTCTCCCTGCCGCTCGGCACGGTGAAGACCCGGATGCGGGACGGGCTGAGCCGGCTGCGCGAGTGCCTCGGAGGTGCCGCATGAGCCTCTTCCGTCGCCAGGACCTCCATTCCCTCGCCGCGCCCTACGCCCTCGACGCCCTGGAACCGGGGGAGCGCGTGCGCTTCGAGAAGCATCTGCGCGGGTGCCAGCGGTGTGCCGCCGAGGTGCGGACCCTGTCCGAGGACGCGGTCCGGCTGGCCTGGTCCACCTCCGCCCCCGCGCCGGCGGCGCTGCGCGAACGGGTCCTGGCCGCCGTACGGACGACTCCGCAGGAGGCCGTACGCGAGCCGGTGCGGGCGCGGGAGCCGCAGCTGCCGCCCCACGTGTGGGGGGCCGGACCACCACCTCGGGCCGCGCGGATGCGGCGGCCGCTGTTCGTGCCGTTCGCCACCGCCACGGCCGCCGCGGCCCTCGTCGTCGCCTCCCTGTTCGCCGTCCAGGCGAACGACACGCAGGACAAGCTGGACGCCGAGCGGGCCCAGGCGCGTGAGATCGCCCACGTTCTGGCCGCTCCCGACGCGCGGGCGAGCACCGGACGGGACGCTGAGGGCCGGAGTATCGGAGTGATTGCTTCCGCATCGGAGGGGCGCGCGGTGGTCACTCTCGCCGGGTACGACGGCCTCCCGGACGACCGCGTGCACCAGTTGTGGCTCATGCGCCCCGGCGCGCAACCACGCTCCCTGGGGCTCTTCGAGGGCGACACGCCCTTGGTCGCTTCCGGTCTGGACGAGTCCTCGACGTCACTGGCTGTGACCGTCGAGCCGGACGGCGGCTCCCCGCAGCCCACTACCCAGCCGGTAGTCCAACTCGCCCTGAAATCTGTTGGATTCGGAGAGTAATCAAGGAAGAGTCGTCAACACCCTTACGGGGAAGGTGAATCCTGTGACCGCGATACACGAGTGCCCCGAGGGGGCGATAGGGTTACCCTGCCCGGGCCGGGTGGACTCGTACGGGTGGGGAGTGACATGGAACAGATAACAGTGCGCAGCAGGGCGAGGGTCCCTGCGATCACCTGCGGGAGCAGCGCGACCAGTTCGCGTCTCGACCGCCATCTCTCGGTGCTGGGGGGTCCCGCCGTGCCGCAGCAGAAGACGGCCGAGGCGACCTCGCTGATGCTTGAGCTGACCGCCCGTGAACCGGTGCGTCAGCACAGCGACCGGGGTGCGCGAGTCCGCCGCGTCTCGCTCTTCGCGCCACTGCGCCGGCTGCGCCGCTCGCTGTTCGGCGGTCACTGAGGCGTTCCGGGCCCGCGCTCAGGCGGCCACACCGTCCCGGCGCAGCGCTGCGATCTCGCCGTCCGTCATCCCCACGGCTCGCAGCAGCGCCTCGGTGTGCTCACCGAGCGCGGGCACATCCCCCGGCCGTGCCGCCTCTCCGCCCGGCAGCGTGATGGGCGGCAGCAGTGCCTTCAGCGGGCCCACCGGCGACCCCACCTCACGCCACCGCTCCCGGGCCGCCAACTGCGGGTGCTCCGCCACCTCGTGCAGGTCCCGCAGGCGCGCGCAGGCGATCCCCGCGCCTTCCAGCCGCTCCAGCGCCTCGTCGGTGCCGAGCGCGGCCAGCGCCTTGGCGACCAGCTCGTCCGTGCGCTCCCGGTTCACCACCCGCGCGGCGTTCGTGGCGTACGCGGGCTCCGAGCCCAACTCCGGCCGCTTCAACACCTGTTCGGCGAGGCGGCGCCACTCCCGGTCGTTCTGCACCGACAGCAGCACCCGCCCGCCGTCCGCGGTCGGATAGGCGTCGTAGGGTGCGATGACGGCGTGCGCGAGCCCGGTACGTGCCGGGGCCGTGCCGCCGTGCATCGCGTGGTGCAACGGATGTCCCATCCACTCCGCCAGCGACTCCAGCATCGACACCTCCACCGGCCCGCCCCGCCCGGTCGTGCCCCGGCGCACCAGCGCCGCGAGCACCCCTGAGAAGGCGTACATGGCCGCCGCGATGTCCGCCGCCGGGATCCCGGCCTTCACCGGCTGTTCGGGCGTCCCCGTCACCGACACCAGGCCCGCCTCGCACTGCACGAGCATGTCGTAGGCCCGCTTGTCCGCGTACGGGCCGCCCGAGCCGTAGCCCGAGATGTCGACGGCGATCAGCCGTGGGTGCGCGGCGCACAGCGTGGCCGCGTCCAGGCCGAGCCGGGCGGCGGCGCCCTGCGCGAGGTTCTGCACGAACACGTCCGCCTCGCCGACGAGCCGGCGTACGACGTCCAGGCCGCGCGGGTCCTTCAGGTCCAGGGCGATGGACTCCTTGCCGCGGTTGCACCACACGAAGTGCGAGGCCAGACCGCGGGCGGCGGTGTCGTAACCGCGGGCGAAGTCGCCGCCGTCGATCCGCTCGACCTTGATCACCCGGGCGCCGAGATCGGCGAGCTGCCGGGTGGCGAAGGGGGCGGCGACGGCCTGTTCGACGGCGACGACGGTGATGCCGGTGAGCGGCAGCGGCTGCGATTCCATGCGGGCGATCATGCCCCGGGGGCGTGCGCTTCCGCCACGGCCCGGGGCCGTCAGGACCCGCCGCGCGTGTACCGCCGCACGGCCAGGGGCGCGGCCGCCGCGATCAGCACCGCGCTCCAGGCCAGCGTTCCGGCGACCGGGTGAGCCACCGGCCAGGCGGCGTCGGCGGGTACGGGGGAGTTGCCGAAGAGGTCCCGCAGGGCCGTGGTGAGCGCGCTGATCGGGTTCCACTCGGCCACCGTGCGCAGCCAGCCCGCCAGATTCTCCGTCGGGATGTACGCGCTGGACAGCAGCGGCAGGACGAAGGTCACGCTGCCCAACTGCCCCGCCGCCTCCTCGTTCCGGCTGACCAGTCCGAGCAGGATCCCGACCCACGTGCACGCGAACCGGAACAGCAGCAACAGCCCCAGCGCGGCGACGGCGTCCGGCGCCGACCCCTCGAACCGCCACCCCACCGCGAGCCCGACCAGCAGGAACGGCGCCAGGCCCAGGGCCGTGACGACGAGGTCGGCGGCGGCTTGCCCCAGCGGTACGGCCGCCCTGCTCACCGGCAGCGTGCGCAGCCGGTCCGTCACGCCCCGGTGCGTGTCCTGGGCCGCCTGGAACATCCCGGTCATGATCCCGCCGGAGGCCGTCGCCGCCAGCAGGCCCGGCACGAGGAAGGTGCGGTACTCCTCGCCCGGCATGGCGACCGCGCTGCCGAAGACGTATCCGAAGAACAGCAGCATGGTGATCGGGGTGGTCTGGGTCAGGATCAGAAGCCCCGGGTTGTTGCGGACGCGCCGGAGCTGTCGGCCGAGCAACGCGGTGCCGTCGTAGGCCAAGGTGCTCATGCCGCACTCTCCCCGGTCAGGCGCAGGAACACGTCGTCGAGCGTCGGTGGCCTCAGGCTCGCGTCGAGCAACGGCACCCCGGCCGCGTCGAGTTCGCGCACCAGTCGGGGGAGGGTCAGCGTGCTGTCCCGGGTGACCGCGGCGACGGCCTGGCGGTCGGGGTCGAACGAGGGCTGCGAGCCGGTGAGTCGGTCGAGCACGGCGGCCGCCCGGGCCATGACGCCGGGGTCGGCGACGACCACCTCGACCTGGGCGCCGATGAGTGCCTTGAGCTCCGCCGGAGCCCCCGTGTGCGCGATCCGGCCGCGGTCCACCAGGGCGATGTCGTCGGCGAGTTGATCGGCCTCCTCCAGATACTGGGTGGTCAGCAGCACGGTCGTGCCGGCGGCCGTGAGTCCGCGCACGGCCTCCCAGATCCGGTTGCGGCTCGTGGGGTCGAGACCCGTGGTGGGCTCGTCCAGGAAGAGGATCTCGGGCCGCCGCACCAGACTCGCCGCCAGGTCGAGCCGGCGCCGCATACCGCCCGAGTAGGTGGAGGCGGGGCGATCGGCGGCCTCGGTCAGCCCGAACCGCTCCAGCAGCTCCTCGGCGCGCCCGCCCGCGCCCCGCACCCGGTGCAGCCGGGCGAACAGGCGCAGGTTCTGGCGTCCGGTGAGATCGCCGTCGACCGAGGCGTACTGCCCGGTGACACCGATCCGGCGCCGTATCGCCGCCGGTTCCCGCAGCAGGTCGTGCCCCGCCACCCGGGCGGAACCGGCGTCGGGGCACGCCAGCGTGGTGAGCAGCCGGACGGCGGTCGTCTTGCCCGCGCCGTTGGGGCCGAGGATCCCGCAGACCGTGCCCTCGGCCACGGCCAGATCCAGTCCGCGTACGGCGTGGACATCGCCGTAGCGCTTCTCCAGACCCTCACTAAGTACAGCGTACGTAGTAGTCATGCGGGGACCATAGCGCACTACGTACGGTGTACGTAACTACGATGGTGGGCGAGGTGATGATCGATGGCCGGCCGTACCGATGAACCCGAGGTGATCTGGGCGCGCCCCGAGCGGACGGGTCGGGGGCCCAGGCCCGCGTACAGCCGTGCCGACATCGCGGCGGCGGCGGTGCGGATCGCCGACGCGGACGGCCTCGAGGCGGTCTCGATGCGGCGGGTGGCGGCCGAGATCGGCTGCGGGACGATGTCGCTGTACAACTACGTGCCGCGCAAGGTGGACCTGTACGAGCTGATGGTGGACGTGGTCAGCGGCGAGTACGACCTGTCCCGTCCGCCCAGCGGGAACTGGCGCGCCGACATGCTGGACCTCGCCCGTCAGGCGCGCGGCATCATGCGCCGGCATCCGTGGGTGATCCGGGTGATGTCCTCCCTGTACAGCGTCAGCCCCAACGCGCTGCGCTGCCTGGACTGGGTCCTGGCCTGTCTGGAGAGCCTCGACGTGCCGCCGGGCACGAAGCTGGAGCTGTTCGGGATGGTCAACGGCTCGGTGATGACCTTCGTGGCCAACGAGCTGACCCTCGCCGAGCGGACCCGGTCCGAGCCGTGGTCGGCGGAGCGGGAGCAGCAGGTGCGCGGGGCGTACATGATGAGCCAGGTCGCGACCGGGCAGTACCCGCATCTCGCGGCGCTCTTCGCCCAGGGAGTGGCGCCGGTGGAGGACGCCGAGGGGGTGTTCGACCGGATGCTGAACCGGTTGCTGGACAGCTACGCGCCGGGTCAGATGAGCGCGAACTGACCTTCCGGGCCCTCTTCGTGGTGGTCGAGCACCGAGGCGGGCCTGCGAGCCGACTCCGGCACCGGGAGAACTCCCGCCCTGCGCAGCTCGGTTGCCGTGATCGGCGCGGTGACCGTCAACTCCTCGCGCCGCGACTCCGCTTCGGCGAGCAGTGCCAGGACCGTGATCAGCTCCAGGAGTTCGGAGGTCCACGTCTGCGGCCAGGTCTGCGGGCGCACGGCCGTCAGGGTGCCCGGCTCCGCCGTCTCGGCCGTCCGGGCCGTGAACCACTGCTCCAGCACGCGGACCCCGTCCACCTCGTAGTCCCAGGCCTGTGGCGGCACCGGGGAGACGCGCCCCTCGTCCAGGTGCAGGGTCTCCTCCTCGCGGTCGTAACGGAGCGCCAGCGGTCGGCCGGGGAGCGGGGCGCGGACGTACGGTCGGCGGCCGCCGGGGAGTTTGGGCCGGTCGCCGTCCCGGCGCATCAGCCACAGCATGCGGTGGCCCGACTCCAGGCCCGCCGCCCACACCCCCGGGTCCTCGGTGAGGGGGACCGTGAGGTCGGGCCGGGCTGTCGCCAGCGTCCAGGCGAGGACGTCGGCGGGGGAGGGGGTCACGCCCAATCGGCTCGCCAGGTGGTCCAAGAGGCCCGGGGCCAGGTTCGGTTCCGTGCCGCCGGGGCGGCGGTGGAGGGGGCGGATACGGCCGGGGCGGAGCAGGGGGAGCAGGGAGGTGGCGAGCAGACGGCCGGGCGTCTCGATCACGAAGGTCTGGTGCTCGTCCGCGACCCGCCACAGCTCGGGGCGGGCTGAGTCGATCAGGCGGTGGTCGGGGATCAGCCACTGCTCGTCGAAGGGGGCGTGCAGCACGCGAACCGGTTCCGGGCAGGGTCCCGAGGCGCGGAGGAGCTTCTCCGTACCGCCGGTCCGGCCGGGCAGCTGTCCCACCGCCGAGTGCAGAGTGCGCGAGCGGGTCGGCTCCAGCAGCGCTTCCCGGTCCGGGCCCTCCGCCTTCACGAAGGCGTCCCAGCGGGCCTTCAGACAGGCCGCGTCGGGCCCCGTCGGCCACCCCCGGCCCAGCCGAAGCGGTGCGACGGACCACGGCATGAGGTCCGCCAGCAGCGGAGCGTCGTCGTGCGTCACGGTGGGCATGGTACGTCGTGGCCGCTACGTCGCGTCGAGGGTCACCGTGAAGGAGAAGCGGTCCCCCCGGTAGTGGATGACGGCCACATCCAGGGCCCGTCCGTCTGAATCGTACGTAATGCCCGTGTAGTGCAAGATCGGGCTCAGCAACGGCACTTCCAGCAGCCGAGCCGTCTCCGGATCCGCCAGCCGCGCCTCCACCGTGTCCGTGATGCGGCTGATGTCCGCCCCGACGGCATCCCGCAGCACCTTCGTCATCGGCCACCGCGACAGATCGGCGAGGTCGATGCGCGCGGCCAGTTCGGGCCGGACGAAGTTCCGCGCGTGATTGGTCGGCTCGCCCGTCTTCTCGTCGCTGCGCAGCCGGTGGTACGTCGCCACCTCGCCCAGGTCCGGGAAGTGCTCGGCGAGTTCCGGGGGAACCGGCCCCTTGCCGTGGTCCAGCATCCGGGTCGTCATGCCCGACTGCTGGGCCACGATCGCGTCGACCGAGCCCAGCAGCCGTACCGGGGCGCCGCGGCGCACATGCGGCTCGATGAACGTGCCCCGCCGCCGGTGACGGCTGATCAGCCCCTCGTCCTCCAGCTCCTTCAGAGCCTGCCGCATGGTCAGCACACTCACGCCGTAGTGCCCCGCCAACTGCTCCTCGGTGGGCAGGCGCAGCGGGTCCTGGGGGTGGCGGCCGAGTATCGAGGCGCGCAGCGACTGCGACACCTGATACCAGAGCGGCAGCTTGCGGTTCAGGACGATGGAGTCCGGGGCGAAGGAGGTCACGAGGCCATCCGTACCGGTAGGGATCTTTCAGTGCAAGGGGCGGAAGTGCCGCTCCAGGCCCTGCCACACGTCGTCGTAACGCCGTTGCAGGTGCTCCGCGTCGGCGGCCTGCGGGGCCAGGGTCACCGGCCATCGCGTCTCGAACATGAACGCCAGGCCGTCGTCCACCTTCTGCGGTTTCAGCTCGGCCGCGCTCGCCCGGTCGAACGTCTCCCGGTCCGGCCCGTGCGCCGACATCATGTTGTGCAGCGAGCCGCCGCCGGGGACGAAGCCCTCCGCCTTCGCGTCGTACGCGCCCTCGATCAGGCCCATGTACTCGCTCATCACGTTCCGGTGGAAGTACGGCGGCCGGAAGGTGTCCTCGCCCACCAGCCAGCGCGGCGCGAAGACCACGAAGTCGACCCCGGCGAGCCCGGGGGTGTCGGACGGGGACGTCAGCACGGTGAAGATCGACGGGTCGGGATGGTCGTACGAGATCGTCCCGATGACGTTGAACCGGCGCAGGTCGTACACGTACGGCACATGGTTGCCGTGCCAGGCCACGACGTCGAGCGGGGAGTGGCCGTACTCGGCCCGCCAGAGGTTGCCGCAGAACTTGTTGACCACCTCCACCGGGCCCTCGACGTCCTCGTACGCGGCGACGGGGGCCCTGAAGTCACGGGCGTTGGCGAGGCCGTTGGCGCCGATCGGGCCGAGGTCGGGGAGCTGGAAGGGGGCGCCGTAGTTCTCGCAGACGTAGCCGCGCGCGGTCGCGCTCCGCGCGCCGTCGGGCGCCGTGTCGAGGAGCTCCACGCGGAAACGCACCCCGCGCGGGATGAGCGCCACGTGCCCCGGCTCGGCGTGCAGCAGGCCGAACTCGGTGCGCAGCAGCAGCCCGCCGCGCTCCGGGACGATCAGCAGTTCGCCGTCCGCGTCGCTGAAGACGCGGTCCATGTCCGCGTTGGCGTGGTAGAGGTGCACGGCCATGCCGGTGCGCTGGGTCGCGTCGCCGTTGCCGCCGAGGGTCCACAGGCCGGCGAGGAAGTCGGTGCCGGGGGCGGGCTCGGGCAGGGGATTCCAGCGCAGCCGGTTCGGGTCGGGCACCGACTCCGTGAAAGGCGCGGTGCGCAGGGTGCCGTTGTCGGTGCGGGTGAACGCCGGGTGGGCCGCCGAGGGGCGGATCCGGTACAGCCAGGAACGGCGGTTGTGGGCCCGCGGCTCGGTGAAGGCGCTGCCGCTCAGCTGCTCCGCGTACAGCCCGAGGGGCGCGCGCTGCGGTGAGTTGCGGCCCTCGGGAAGGGCGCCGGGCACCGCCTCGGAACTGTGCTCGTTGCCGAACCCGGAGAGATACGACAGCCCCTCCGCGGTCTTCCGCGCGTCCCCGCTCATGATCGCTCCCTTGCGACTGGAATCCTATGCATCACCGTAGGATTCTGTCCCGGTGGGCGCAAGGGGTCTCCGTCCTCATCACTGCGGACGATCCGAACCCGACTCCAGGGGGATTCGAGTGTCGGACCCTTGTTCTAGGCTCCAGGGCATGTCGTGGACGCGGGGGCCCCTCGCCGCGCTCGCGGTCTGTGTCCTGCTGCTGACCGGATCCGCGGGCTGCGGCTCAGGTGGCACACAGGAGGAGAGAAAGGGCGGGTCGCCCTCGCCGGTCGGCGAGCTGCTCGACGACTCCGACGAGCAGGGCCGGCTCTATCGCGAGGTGGACGAGGACCAGGCGCCCGAGGTCCGCGTCGAGGTGCAGCCCAACGCCGACGACAGCTGGGACGTCCGCCTGACCGTGCGCGACTTCCGCTTCTCGCCCGCCGGCACGAAGGAGACACCGGTGGCGGGGCGGGGTCTGGCGCACCTCTACCTGGACGGCCGCCTGATCGCCCGGCTGCGCACCCCCGAGTACCGCCTCCCGGCCGAGTTCGTGCCACGCGGTACGCATCACGTCACCGCCCGGCTGTACGCCGACGACGGCACGGTGTGGGCGGCGGACGGCGAACCGATCGAGAGCACGGCCGACCTCACGGCGTCCGCGGCCGACCCGACGATGAGTGCAGGGGCCACCGGAGTGCGTACTGGAGGGCAAGGTTCACCGGATCGCGCCGGAAAGGCATCATGATGCCCGTGCCCCACCCGAACTCGCTCCGCCGCGCGCCCGTACAGCGGCGCAGTGCCGAACGGCTCACCAGGATCCTCGACGCCTGCGCCGCCCTCCTCGACGAGGTCGGCTACGACGCCCTGAGCACCCGCGCAGTCGCCCAGCGGGCGGGCGTCCCGATCGGCTCGGTCTACCGCTTCTTCGGCAACAAGCGCCAGATGGCCGACGCCCTGGCGCAACGCAACCTCGACCGCTACGCCGAGCGCGTCACCGAGCGCCTGGCGGGCGGCGGCGTCCGGGACTGGCGTACCGCCATGGACGCCGTACTCGACGAGTACCTGCTGATGAAACGGACGGCGCCCGGCTTCTCCCTCGTCGACTTCGGCAACCAGATACCCGTGGGCGCCCGGCGGGCGGAACCCAACCACAGGGTCGCCGACCGCCTCACCGAGCTGCTGTCCGGCTACCTCGACCGCACCCCCGACGAGGATCTGCGCCGCGTCTTCCTCGTCGCCGTGGAGACCGCCGACACCCTGGTCCACCTCGCCTTCCGCGTCTCCCCGGAAGGCGACGAGCGGATCATCGAGGAAGCGCGGGAACTGCTCCGGGCCTATCTGGCACGGGTCCTGGACTGAACGGCGCCCGGACGGTCGCGCGTTGCTAAGGTGATCAGACCCTTGGGGCGCGTATCGGGGGGACGCCATGGCTCGGGTGGTCTGCATTCACGGGGTCGGTCAGCAGTACGCGGGTGAACGTCAGTTGCACGCGGCGTGGCATCCCGCGCTGGCGGACGGCATGCTCCGTGCGGGCGCCTCCGCGCCCCTGCCCGCGGACGACGTGCGCTGTGTCTTCTACGGCGACCTGTTCCGCCCGCCCGGCCGCACCCTGGCCGTCCAGGACCCGCCCCTCACCGCCTCGGACGTCGAGGAGGGCTTCGAGACCGAACTCCTGCTCGAGCTGTGGGCGGAGGCGGCCCGAACCGACGATGCCGTCCTGCCGCCCGACGCCCGTACCCTGACCCGCACCCCGCAGACGGTCCAACGCGCGCTGAACGCGCTCAGCCGCTCCCGCTTCTTCGCGGGCCTGGCCCTGCGTGGCCTGATCCTCGACCTCAAACAGGTCCGCGCCTACCTCTGCGACCCGGTCGTACGGGAGACGGTGGGGGAGCGCGTCGCGGACGCCGTGACCGACCGCACCCGGGTCGTCGTGGGGCACTCCCTCGGCAGCGTCGTCGCCTACGAGGCGCTGTGCGCCCACCCGGAGTGGCCGGTGCGCGCGCTGCTGACGCTGGGCTCGCCGCTCGGCATCCGCAACCTCGTCCACGACCGGCTGCCGAAACCCGGCGCCTGGCCGGGCGGGGTCGAGGCGTGGACGAACATCGCGGACGAGGGCGACGTGGTGGCCTTGGTGAAGGACCTGCGCCCGCTGTTCGGCGACCGGGTCGAGTGCCATCTCGTCCACAACGGCAGCCGGGCCCACGACGCGACCCGCTATCTCGACACCCCGCAGGCAGGCCGGGCGGTGACGGATGGATGCGGCGTCGACTGAGCCGGCCGGGCGCCGCTTCCTGATCGCTACGGCTGTCACGGACGTACGGGCGCACCCGGAGGCGGTGCGGCCCGAACTGGCCGACGACGTACGGCGGATGGAGGAGCTGTTCCTCACGGAGCTGGGCTACGCCACGGGCGCCCCGATCGGCCTCGACCCGACCCGGGAACAACTCGTGGACGCGCTGCGGGGATTCGCCAAGGACCCCGATCGCAGACCGGACGACCACGTCGTGCTGTACCTCGCCACCCATGGCGTCACCGCCGAACACAGCGGCCGCCACTATCTGCTGCTGCGCGACAGCGAGGCCCGCGACTTGCGCGGCACGGCCCTGCCCACCGAGGACCTGGTCGCCCACCTGTGGGAGGACACGGCTATCGAGCGGCTCCTGGTGCTGATCGATGCCTGCTATGCCGAGGAGGGCGCCGACTCCGCCCTGCGCACCGCGCTGGAGGCACGCCGCTTCCGGGAGCCGGTCACCGAGCACGGCGGCACCGGCCTGGTGCTCATCTCCTCCTCTCGGCGCAAGGAAGAGAGCTACACCGGCGCCCTCTCCGCCGCCTTCGACCGGGCGGTGCGACGCCAGGCGACGGCGGGTCACGCCCCCGCGCACATCAGCCTCGAGCACGTCATGGCGGCGATCCGCAGCGACCCCGAGGTCCCGCGCGCCCAGCGCCCGGTCTGGTCCCTCACCCACGCCACCGGCGACATCCCCGCCTTCCTCCCCAACCCGCGGCACATCCCCGACGCCGACGGGCTCAGACTGGAGGAGATCGACCGCATCGTGGCCCTGGGCGCCCGGGAACGCGATGCCCGGGAACAGGACATGCGGGGCTTCTTCGTCCCCCGGGCGCGGGGGACGGACGTACCGACCGAGGACGTCTGGAACTTCACCGGGCGCCGCGCGGCGATCGAGGACGTGACGCGGTGGCTGGCACCGGACCGCGCGGAGGAACGCCTCTGCGTGGTGACCGGCGACCCCGGCTCCGGCAAGTCCTCCCTGCTCGGTCTGGTGGCGGTCCTCACCGACCCGTCCCGCGCGGCGTCCGTACCGCGCGTGGGCCTGCCCGCCGAACTGCCCGCCTCCGGTGCGGTGGACGAACGCATCAACGCGAGCCACCTCTCCACACGCCAGCTCCTGGAGGCCCTGTCCGCGGCGGCGGGCTGCGCCGCGGAGTCACTGGGCGCGCTGACAGCCCACCTCCAGACGCGACGAAACCCCCTGGTCGTCCTCATCGACTCCCTCGACGAGGCCCTGGCCCCGCACGAGGTCGTCGACGAACTCCTCACCCCCCTCACCGACCCCGAGCGCCGCCTGCCACTGCGCCTGTTGGTCGGCGCCCGCCCCCACATAGCGCGCCGTCTGCCCGCCGCCGCCCCCCGCATCGACCTCGACTCCGAGCGGCACGGTGATCCCGATGCTGTCCGCGCCTACGCCCGCAAGCTGCTGTGCCCGCCCGGCTCCGCTCTTTCGGCCGCCGAGTCCGGTCTGCTCGACGCCATCGCCGAGGCCGTCGCCGAGGCCGCGGGCCGCTCCTTCCTGGTCGCCCGGATCACGGCCCGCACCATCGCCCGCGCGCCGTGCCCACCCGACCCGTACGACCTCCAGTGGCGCGACGAACTCCCGCGCCTGCCCGGCGAGGCGATGGAACGCGACCTGACGCAACGCCTCGGCCCGGAGGCGTCCCGCGCCCGCGATCTCTTGCTCCCCCTCGCCTACGCCCAGGGCTCCGGCCTTCCCTGGGCCGGCATCTGGCCCCGCCTCGCCTCCGCCATCACCGGCCACCCCTATGGCGACGACGACATCGTGTGGCTGCGGGAAGCGGCGGGTTCGTACGTCGTGGAGAGCGTGGAGGACGGCGGGTCGGTGTACCGGGTGTATCACCGGGCCCTGATCGAGTACCTGCGGGAGGGACAGGACGGGGAAGTGGTGCAGGGGAGCGTCACGGAGGTCTTGAGAGAGGTGGAACACCCCTATGTCCGGCGTTACCTGGCGCTGCACGCCAGTGAGGGCGGAGTGCTCGATCCGCTGGTCCAGGACGCGCGGTTCGTGCTGAGTTCCGAGCCGGGCCAACTGCTCGCCGCGCTGCCGGGGTTGCGCACGCCGGAGGGGCGCCGGGCAGGGCAGGCGGTGCGAGACCTGGAGGGGGCACTGCGGACGTGGGAGGGGCGGGGCGCCGATCCTGAGACGCGGGCCAGGCTGCGGCTGCGCGCGGTGTGCCGGAAGGCGCAGCGGCTGGCGGACTCCTGCGACGGTGGGGAGGGGGGCCTGCCGTGGCGGGCGCGGTGGGCAGCCTGGAATCCGGAGGAAGGGGCGCGTCAGTTCCCGGGGATGACGATCGGGGTGGGCGGGGGGATCGTGGTGCCGTCCCGGGAGGGCGGCGCGGACTTCGTCGATCTGGTGTCACCGCGGGGCACGACCTGGTTCGACCTGGTCGACGGGGAGGCCTACCGTCCCAGCGGGCAGCCTCCCGCCACATGGACCACGGGGACACTTGCCGCGCCGCCTCAGACGCCGGGCTGGGCCGCGGCCATGTGGGCCGAACCCCACCGCGTGGTGGAGAAGGGCGACCTCTCGACGAAGTACCACGCCCGTCTGCTGCACACCTGGGGCCGACACGCCTACTTCGCGTGGGTCCTGCCGCCGAGCCCGGCCTTCGACTCCGAACCCGAGCGCCGCGTGCCGGACGCTCCGGAGCAGGTCGTGCTGCTCGCCGATGGCGATGACACTCCCGTCGTGGCGGCGCTGCGGTTCCGTACCGGACATGTCCTGCTCCACCGTCTCCTTTGGACCCGCCACTATCAGCCCCTCACCCGCAGACAACGCCGGTCGCTGTACAGCTGGCAGATCGAGCAGTGGGAGGAGCGAAAAGATCGGCTTGCGGCCGAGGAACCGGTTCCCATCGCCGCGGAGGGACCGGGAAGCCGCGTCACCGCCTGTGCCGCGCCCGCCGGACTGGCCCGGATGTCGCTGCTGCTGGGTCTGGCGGACGGCAGGGTCACGCTGTACGACGTCACCGGACGGGCCTCGACGGGTGAGGTGACCACGCACCACGAAGGCCCGGTCACCCACATCGATCTGGTCATCGGCCACCCCATGGGCCGCTTGCTCGTCACCGCCGGCGTCGACAGCACCGTCCGGCTGTCTTCCCTCACCGTGGGCGCTCCCGTACGCACCCTGCTGACCAGCGGGTTCGCCATCGCCTCGCTGGGCGTGCACCGGGTCGGCCGACAGTGGATCGTCGCCGTGGTTACGGCCGATGGGCAGCTGCACCGCGTCGACCTGGACAGCGGACGGCCGATCGGACTGCCGCTGCGCGTCGAGGCGGGCCCCGACGTCCGCCTGACCGTCTTCGACGTCGGCGTGACCGCCTGCGTCTCCGTCCAGGGCGACGCCCGCGGGCTCCAGCTGTACGACCTGGTGACCGGGGAGAGGCTGGGCGGCCAGGTCCAGCGACACTCAGCCGACGCCGTGTGCCATGCGGGCGGCACCGTCTGTGTGGGCGGCTCGGACGGGATCCTGCGATTGTGGCCCACCGTGCATGCGGCGGACTCGGTCCGGGTCACCGCCCACGAGGGCCGTGTCCTCGCACTGGGCGAGATCCACGGGCCGTCGGGCGCTCCGGCCTTGGTCAGCGTGGGGGAGGACAACCAGGTGCGGTGCTGGGACCTCACCCGGCGGCACGAGCTGTGGCGGCACCAGGTCCTCGACCCCGGTCCTTGGGAGGTGCCGCTGATCAGTTGTGCGACCACCGGACGCACCGCCGACGGCCGTGACCTGGTGGTCACGGGTGAGCACGGTGGAGGGGTGAGGATCCTGGTGCTGCAAGACGGGTTGCCGGTCGGCGAGCAGGAGTTCACCGTCCCCGAGATCGTGACCGCGTTGGCCATCGGACGCGTTCGGGGCCGGGACGTGGTCGTGGTCGGCACCGATTCGGGCCGCATCGTCTGCTGGGACGTCGGCGTGGGCCGCACGTTCGTCCACGGCCCGCTTCCGGAGTCACCGCTGTGGACCTCGGCCCTCGCCCTCGCCCCCGACGGCTCCGGACGACTGGCGGTCGGCGGATTCGACGGGTCGGTGCGCGAATGGTCGCTGCCCACGTGCAGGCCCCTCGGACCCGCCCGTACCGCTCACCGGGGTGCCGTGGGGGCGCTGGCGTACACCGCGGCGGGGCTCGTCGGCTTCGGCACCGACGCCCGCCTGGTCTGCTACGACGACGGCTGGGAGGGCCCCATGTCCCGGACCCCGGCCTCCCTGTACGCGGCCCACGACGGACTTCTCTGCGGTGACGAGGGCGGACAGGTCTGGTGGGTTCGGGAGACTCCGGAAGGACGGCGGATGGTGGCGGCGCTGGACGTCGTGCGGCCCGTCTCCGCGGTCGCGGCCGTGCCGTACGACGGCGCCGTCGCGGTCGTCGTGGGTGCGGCGGACGGCTCGGTCCAGGTGCGGGACGGGGAGCGGGGCGAGCTGATCCGCCGCCTGCGTCCCGTCGGCGACAGCGCGGTGCAGCAACTAGCGTCGGTGACCCGGCGCTCGCCCGGCGGGGACCTCCGGCCCACGTTGTTCGCCCGCGGCGAGAACGGTCTGCTGGAGTACTGGAATTTCGTGACTGGTGCCCCGCTCGCCTCCGCGAGCAGGCCGCTGGTAACCCCGGTACCGCACCACCACCCCGGGACGCGACTGGCCGTGCTGCCGGACGGCGCAGGTGCGCAGGCACTGCTGTCCCTCGTCGTGTGGGACGCGGGCGCCCCGCGCTTCTTGCATCCGGACGGCGACGGCCGGGTCTGCGTCCACGACGTCGACCGAGGGCCGCTCCCCGACCAGCCGTGCTCGGCCCCAGGCGACGGGCGGACCGAGAAGTCCGAGTTGCACGCGGTGCGCTGTGCCGGTCGGCTCCTCGTCGTCACTCAGGTCAGTGATGACGTCGTCCGGGTGCTGGACACGACCACCCGGCGCTGGGCGGCCGTATGGCTGCGTGACGACTCGCTGATGCGGGTCCTCGCCCCTGACGGGCGGGGTGGCTCCGAGCTGCTCCTGGTCGGCGTCTCCCAGGCCAGAGTCGTGCCCTGGCCCGCCCTGCACAGCCGGTTCACCTCGACGAGCGAACGGCCGCCGGCCCGCCGCCGGACCGGCCGCCCGTGGCACCGCCGTACTCCGGCGCCCGAACCACCCGTCACGTACGAGTACACGATGCCGGTCGTCGCCCACCATGCCGCCCTGCTGCCCGGCGGGGAGACCTACGCGGTGGCCGGCGACACCACCTTGGTCGTAATGGGTACGTACGACGGCATGGTCCACTGCGCCTTGGACCTGCCGGCGCCCTGCACCGCCCTGGTCGCCGCACCCGACGGTGAACTGATCGTCGGCACCCGCAACGGCCCCATCCTCTTCGACCGGCTCTGACCCCTCGCCAGCATCCATACCGGTCGGTATGCTCGCCCAAGACAGGCACCGCTGCCCCCGGGAGGACCCGTGTCCCGCACCGCTCTGCGAATCTGCCCCTTGTGCGAGGCCACCTGCGGGCTCACGCTCTCCATCGAGGGGACCCGGGTCACCAGTGCCCGAGGTGACCGTGACGATGTGTTCAGCAAGGGGTTCATCTGTCCCAAGGGCGCCTCCTTCGGTGCCGTCGACGGGGACCCCGACCGACTGCGCGCGCCCCTCGTACGCAAGGACGGCGTGCTGCGCGAGGCCACCTGGGACGAGGCCTTCGACGCCGTCGCCCAGGGGATCCGGGGCGTCGTCGAGCGGTACGGGGCCAACGCCGTCGGAGTCGTCCTCGGCAATCCCAACGTGCACACCATGGCCGGCGCCCTCTACCCGCCCGTCCTGCTCGCCGGCCTCGGTACCCGCAGCGTCTTCTCCGCCTCCACCGTCGACCAGATGCCCAAGCACGTCTCCAGCGGACTCCTCTTCGGTGACGCCAACGCCATCCCCGTCCCGGACCTCGACCGCACCGATCACCTCCTGCTCATCGGCGCCAACCCCCTCGAGTCCAACGGCAGTCTGTGCACCGCCCCCGACTTCCCCGGCAAGCTCAAGGCGCTGAAGGCCCGCGGCGGCACCCTGACCGTCGTCGACCCCCGCCGCACCCGCACCGCCAAGCTCGCCGACCGGCACATCCCGATCCGCCCCGGCGCCGACGCGCTCCTCCTGGCGGCCATGGCCCACGTCCTCTTCGAGGAGGGCCTGACCGACCTCGGACACCTGGCGCGGCACGTCCACGGTCTCGACGAACTCCGGGCGCAGCTGCGCGACTTCACGCCCGACGCCGTCGCCGGTGCCTGTGACGTCGACGCCGGCACCATCCGCGCCCTCGCCCGCGACCTCGCCGCCGCCCCCACGGCCGCCGTCTACGCCCGCATCGGCAGCTGCACCGTCCCGCACGGCACCCTCGCCAGCTGGCTGGTGGACGTGCTCAACATCCTCACCGGGAACCTCGACCGGCCCGGCGGTGCCCTCTTCCCGCAGGCCGCCACCGACCGCACCCCCCGGCCCGCCGGACCCAGCCACGGATTCGCGCTCGGTCGCTGGCACTCCCGGGTCAGCCGGCACCCGGAGGCCAAGTCGGAGCTGCCGATCTCCGCGCTCGCCGAGGAGATCGACACCGCCACCGACGAGGGCGAGCCCATCCGCGCGCTCATCGCCGTCGCCGCCAACCCCGTCCTCTCCGTGCCCGACGGCGACCGGCTCGACCAGGCGCTCGACACGCTCGACTTCATGGTCAGCGTCGACCCCTATCTCAACGAGACCGCCCGCCACGCCCATGTCGTCCTGCCCCCGCCCCCGCCCTCGCAGAGCCCCCACCACGACTTCGCCTTCAACACGCTCGCCGTGCGCAACCAGGTCCGCTACTCCCGCCCCGCGGTCCCGCTGGAGCCCGGCCGGATGGCCGAGACCGAGATCCTGGCCCGGCTGATCCTCGCCGCGACCGGAATGCACGGTGCCGAGCCGTCCGCCGTCGACGACATGGTCATCGGCCAGACCCTCGGCAAGGCGGTGAAGGAGGCGCATTCCCCGGCCCACGGACGCGACCCGCGCGAACTCGCCGCGCTGCTCTTCGGCGACACCGGCCCCGAGCGGCGGCTCGACATGATGCTGCGCCTCGGTCCGTACGGCGACGGCTTCGGCGTACGACCCGACGGGCTGACCCTGGAGAAGCTGCTCGCGCATCCGCACGGCATCGATCTCGGGCCCCTCGCCCCGCGGCTGCCCCAGCCGCTCAAGACCCGGAGCGGCAAGGTCGAGCTGCTGCCCGCGCCCATCGCCGACGATCTGCCCCGGCTGCGGGAGGCTCTGCGGCAGCGTCCGGAAGGGCTCGTCCTCGTGGGGCGCCGCCATCTGCGCTCCAACAACAGCTGGATGCACAACGTGCCCGCCCTCACCGGCGGCACCAACCGCTGCACGCTGCACATCCACCCCGACGACGCGGAACGGCTCGGCGTCCGGGACGGGGCGGCCGTACGACTCAAAGGGGACGGCGGCGAGGTCGTCGCGCCCGCGGAGGTCACCGACGCCGTGCGTCCCGGGGTCGTCAGCCTGCCGCACGGCTGGGGGCACGACCGGCCCGGCACCCGGATGAGCCACGCTCTGAAGGACCCCGGCGTCAACGTCAACCAGCTCCTCGACGGCAGCCTGCTGGACCCCCTCTCGGGCAACGCCGTCCTCAACGGATTCCCCGTCCAGCTCACCCCTGTGACCTGAGCAAAGCTCTGACCTGGAGTTTTGCGCTTATTGCTCGCGTGTCAACGTCTTGTTAACGCTGTTTGAGGGGACCTAACGTCATCGCACCGCCGTCCCTGGTGGGATGTTCAAGGGCGAACGTTAGGTATCCACTCATGCTGACCATCCTCGGCTTCGCCATGATCGCGACCTTCCTGGTCCTGATCATGATGAAGAAGATGTCACCGATCGCGGCGCTGGTGCTGATCCCGGCACTGTTCTGCGTCTTCGTCGGAAAGGGCGCCCAGCTCGGTGACTACGTCATCGAAGGCGTCACCAGCCTCGCCCCCACCGCGGCGATGCTCATGTTCGCGATCGTCTACTTCGGTGTGATGATCGATGTCGGCCTCTTCGACCCGATCGTGCGCGGGATCCTGAAGTTCGCGAAGGCCGACCCGATGCGGATCGTCGTCGGGACGGCCGTCCTCGCCGCGATCGTCTCCCTCGACGGTGACGGCTCCACCACCTTCATGATCACCGTCTCGGCCATGTACCCGCTGTACAAGCGCCTGAAGATGAGCCTGGTCGTGATGACCGGTGTCGCCGCCATGGCCAACGGCGTGATGAACACCCTGCCGTGGGGCGGCCCCACCGCCCGCGCCGCCACCGCGCTGAAGCTCGACGCCAGCGACATCTTCGTCCCGATGATCCCGGCGCTCCTGGTCGGACTGCTCTTCGTGTTCGTCCTCTCGTACGTCCTCGGCCTGCGCGAGCGCAAGCGGCTCGGCGTGCTCACGCTGGACGAGGTGCTGGAGCCGCAGGAGGCGGAGACGGTCCTGGTGGGTGCCGGTGCGTCCGGCGGCTCCGGCGACGGCAAGGTCTCCATGACCAAGGTGACCGGCGGCTCCGGTACCGACGCCGAGACGGAGGCCGACGACTTCCAGGGCCTCGACCCGAACCGCGACACCCTGCGCCCCAAGCTGTACTGGTTCAACGCGCTGCTCACGGTCTCCCTCCTGACCGCCATGATCATGGAGTGGCTGCCGATCCCGGTGCTGTTCCTGCTCGGCGCCGCGCTGGCCCTCACCGTCAACTTCCCGCGCATCCCCGACCAGCGGGCCCGACTCGCCGCCCACGCCGACAACGTCCTCAACGTCTCCGGCATGGTCTTCGCCGCCGCCGTCTTCACCGGCGTCCTCCAGGGCACCGGCATGGTCGACAGCATGGCCAAGTGGATGGTGGACGTCATCCCCGAGGGCATGGGCCCGCACATGGCCCTGGTCACCGGTCTGCTGAGCCTCCCGCTGACCTACTTCATGTCCAACGACGGCTTCTACTTCGGCGTCCTGCCGGTCCTCGCCGAGGCCGGTGCCGCCCACGGCGTCTCCCCGCTGGAGATGGCCCGCGCCTCGCTCGTCGGCCAGCCGCTGCACATGTCCAGCCCGCTGGTCCCGGCCGTCTACGTCCTCGTCGGCATGGCCAAGGTCGAGTTCGGCGACCACACCCGGTTCGTGGTCAAGTGGGCCGCGGCCACCTGTCTCGTCATCCTCGCGGCGGGCATCCTCTTCGGCATCATCTGACCCACGTTCTCGGAGGACTTGAACCATGGCGCCCGGTGGGAACCGCGGCTGGCTGCTCCGCCTCGTCATCGCCTTCAGCTTCGCGCAGGGGGCGGTGTCGATGGCGCGGCCCGCCGTCTCCTACCGGGCCCTCGGTCTGGGCGCCGACGAGGCGGCGGTCGGTGTCATCGCCGGCGTCTACGCGCTGCTCCCGCTGTTCGCGGCGGTGCCTCTCGGCCGCCGTACCGACCACGGCCGCTGCGCGCCGCTGCTGCCCGTCGGAGTGGTCCTGATCTCCGGCGGCTGCGCGCTGAGCGGCCTGGCCGACTCCCTGTGGACGATGGCCCTGTGGAGCGGGGTGATGGGCCTCGGCCACCTCTCCTTCGTCATCGGCGCCCAGTCCCTCGTCGCCCGTCAGTCCGCCCCGCACGAACAGGACCGCAATTTCGGCCACTTCACCATCGGCGCCTCGCTCGGCCAGCTCATCGGCCCCGTCGCGGCGGGCGGGTTGATCGGCGGCCACGACATGGCCGGCAGCAGCGCGCTGGCCCTGCTGGTCGCGGGGGCGGTCGCGGCGGCCGCGGTCACCTCGCTGTGGCGCATAGAGGACCGTCGTACGACGCCCGAGTCCCGTACGCCACAGGGTGACCGCGTCCCGGTGCACCGCATTCTGCGCACCCGGGGCGTGCCCGCCGGGATGCTCATCAGCCTCTCCGTGCTGTCCGCGACCGACGTCCTCACCGCCTACCTCCCGGTGGTCGGCGAGGACCGGGGCATCGCGCCCTCGGTGATCGGTCTGCTGCTGAGCCTGCGCGCGGCGGCCACCATCGCCTGCCGGCTGGTGCTGACCCCGCTGCTGCGGCTGCTCAGCCGCCCCGCCCTGCTGACCGTCACCTGTCTGCTGGGGGCGCTGTTGTGCGCCGCCGTCGCCTTCCCGGTGCCGGTGTGGGCGCTGGCCGTGATGCTCGCCGCGCTCGGCTTCTGCCTCGGTGTGGGCCAGCCGCTGTCCATGACGACCGTCGTCCAGGCCGCCCCCGACGGCGCCCGCTCCACCGCCCTCGCGCTGCGCCTGACCGGCAACCGCCTGGGCCAGGTCGCGGCGCCCGCCACGGCGGGCCTGGTCGCCGGAGTCGCGGGCGTGGCGGCCCCGTTCGTGATGCTGGGGGTGCTGCTGCTGGCCTCCGCCGGTGTGGCGGTGCGCTCACCGGCGAAGCCGGCCGGAGGCAACGGCGACGCGGGCCCGCCCCGCCGCCGATCACGGGCGGCTGTGAGCCGTAAGAAACTGTGAGCCGACGAGGTTGCGAGTCGAAGAGGCTGTGAGCCGAAGCGGCTGTGAGCCGAAGCGGCTGTGAGCCGTTGGAGCGATGGCTGACGGGTCGTAGGGCGCGGCTTCGCGTGTCCGGGGCGGAGATGTGACAAAGAGTCAGATCAAGTGCGATTTGTACGACAATCTGACTCGGAGGATCCCGCATGCCCGCCACCACACTCCCACGTCGCGCCGCAGCCCTCGCGGCCCTGACCCTCGCCGGCACCGCCGCCGGGGCGCCCGCCGCCTTCGCCCAGCCGCCCGGTGACAACGGGGACGTCAAGATCCACTCGGTGGGCACGCCCTTCGCCGACCAGCGCAACGAGCCCAAGGTCTGCGACTTCTACCTCGCCGCCTTCAACTTCGACGCCGGGGAGCAGGTCGTCTGGACCATCAAGACCCACCCCGGGGTCCGCGGTGGCCCCAAGCTGCCCAACTCCGCCTACCCCGACAACACCGTCACCATCGAGTCGGACGGCACCGCCCACACCATCCCGCTCGGGCTGCCGAACGGGCAGTACAAGCTCACCTGGACCACCTCCCAGGGCCATGGCGCGGGCAAGTTCAAGGTCTTCAAGGTCGACTGCCCCATCTCCAAGCCGACGGCGCCTCCCGGGCCCAACGGCGGTCCGCCGGCCGGTGGTGGTGGCATGGCGCGTGACGACGCCTTCGCGCCGGTCGCCGGGGCCGCTGCGGTGGGTCTGGCCGCGGTGACCGGGGTGGTGTGGTTCCGGCTGCGTCGGCGTGAAGCGTAGGCGCTCCGCCGGGTTGGCCGAAGGGGGTGGTGCCACGCGGGGTCTTCGGTCGGGTGCGGCGCCGCGTGGGCTTGTCGCGCAGTTCCCCGCGCCCCCTGGAGGAGTTGACCGACCCAGGGTTGCTTCGCGGTGTTCGTCCACGCGCCGTAAGCCCTGGTACCGGACCCGGGGCTATCGGCTGGCCAGGACGGTGCTGGCCGTGGTCGCGCTCGTGAGCGGTGGGGCCTGGTGGGGGCAGGACGAGGAGTCCGGTGGGGCGGTCGAGGCCGCCCTGCCGGGCTCTCCGGTGAGTTCCGGGGCAGCCGTCGGCAGGGGTGGGGGGACCGATGTGCACGGGGTCGGTCTGCCGGCGCTCGGCAAGGTCGCCGCCGTACGGCCTGCCCCCATGGCCACTCCGAAGCGCCCGTCCTCGAAACGGCCGTCCCTGAAGCCGTCCGCGCAACGCCCCTCGCAACGCCCCTCCCTGCGGCCGTCGCCGGGACGCCCCGCCCCGAAGCGCCCGCCTCCGCAAGCGAGTCCGAGACCGGAGGCGCCCCTTCCGCGCTCCCGTGCCACCCGGCTCGCCGTCGACTACCTCGAAGTCGACGCGCCGGTCATGGATCTCCGGCTCGACCGCGACGGCAAGCTGCCCGCGCCGCCCGACGACGATCCGAACCTGGTCGGCTGGTACGCCGAAGGACCGTCGCCCGGGGAGCAGGGCACCGCGGTCGCCGTGGGGCATCTCGACACCGACACCGGACCCGCCGTCTTCGCCGGGCTCACCGAGCTGAAACGCGGGCGCCGGGTCGAGGTCCGGCGTGCCGACGGGCGGACCGCCGTCTACACCGTCGACGCGGTCAGGAAGTACGAGAAGGACCGGTTCCCCAACCGGGAGGTGTACGGCGCCCGGGGCCGCCCCGAGCTGCGGCTGATCACCTGTGGCGGGAGCTACGACCGCAGGACCGGATACTCGGGCAACGTCGTGGTCTTCGCCCACCTCGTGGAGGTCCGCGAGGCCCCGACCGGCCCGCGCCGGCGCTGAATTCGGGCATCCGCTTTCTCACCTGCTGGACGGCCGCAGCAGATCCCGCCCATTCCCTTCCCCCGCCCGCACACATTCCGTTAACTTCCGTGACTCACAGGCCCCGTGCGATCCGGACGGGGCATCCAGCCGCGGAGCACCCTGGCCGCCGACGTAGCCCCCGGGGGCACCCCTCATGACACGCGCCATCTCTCTGCACGACGTGAGCAAGTGCTACACCAAGGGCGTCCGCGTGGTGGACCGGCTCACGTTGGACATCGAGCCCGGTGAGTTCCTCGTGCTGCTCGGTCCCTCGGGGTGCGGCAAGTCGACCGTGCTGAGGATGATCGCCGGACTGGAGGAGATCGACGAGGGCGAGCTGCGGCTCGACGGCGAGTTCGCCAACGATCTGCCGCCGTCGGGCCGGGACATGGCGATGGTCTTCCAGAACTTCGCCCTGTACCCGAGCATGACCAGCCGCGGCAACATCGGCTTCCCGCTGCGGATCGAGGCGCCCGACGAGGACCCGGGCCCGCGCGTCGACGCCACCGCCCGGATGCTGGGCATCGAGGACCTCCTGGACCGGCTGCCCGCGCAGCTCTCCGGCGGTGAGCGGCAGCGCGTCGCCATGGGCCGGGCCATCGCCCGCCACCCCTCCGCCTTCCTGATGGACGAGCCGCTGTCCAACCTCGACGCCAAGCTCCGCAACCACCTGCGGGCCGAGATCACCAAGCTCACCCGCGAGCTGGGCGTCACCACGGTCTACGTCACCCATGACCAGGCCGAGGCCATGTCCCTCGGCGACCGGGTCGCCGTCCTGCGCGGCGGGGTGCTCCAGCAGATCGGCACCCCGCGCGAGGTCTACGCCCTGCCCCGCAACGTCTTCGTCGCCGCCTTCATCGGCACCCCGCGCATCAACCTGCTGCGCGGACTCGTGCGCGCCCCGCTCGACGGCGCGATGACCATCAGCCTCGGCAAGCAGTACCTCCGGCTGCCCGAACCGCTCTCCCAGGACCACCAGCTGCTCCGGGTCCAGCAGGGCCGCGAGGTCATCGTGGGCCTGCGCTCGGAGTCCGTGCGGATCGGCAAGCCCGCCTCGGCCCGGCCGGGGGAGGTGCTGATCACCGGTCTCGTGGAGCACGTCGAGTTCCAGGGGCACGAGGTGCTCGTCCACTTCAACACCGGCTCCCGTCCCGCCCTCGTGCCCGAGCTGGAGGCGCCGCGCCCGCTGCGCCGGGTCCGGCGCCGCAGGCGGGAGGGCGGCACGGTGCTGGACCGGCTCCGCGAACGGGCGGGCGCGCTGCGGGCGGGACCGGTCGTCGTGCTGGAGGATCCCGAGCCCGCGTCGGAACCCGTCCCGCCCGAGGGGCGGCTCCCCGGCGACCTGATCGTGCGCACCACCCCCGACATCGACCTGCGGCACGGGATGCAGGTGCCGCTCCTGGTCGACATCGCCCATCTGTTCGTCTTCGACCAGCACGGCGAACGGATCTGCCCGGCCCCGGCGCGGCTGCCGGATCTGGAGGAGTGACCGTCGTATTGGGTGGGGCATGAAGCTCCTCACGACACCGAGCCCGACTCGCAGCCGTGCCGTCCTGGTGACCGCCGGCCTCCTGCTCGCCGTGGCCGCCCCGACCGCGTACGCCACCCTCGACGACGGCGGGGCCGCCACCGCCCCACAGCGCGGCGAGCCCTATGTCGAGACCCAGCTCTTCTTCGGCACCGCACGCCCCGACGGCGGACCGGCCGTCACCGACGAACAGTTCATGAGGTTCGTCGACGAGGAGGTCACCCCCGACTTCCCCGGCGGCCTCACCGTGCAGACCGGCCGCGGCCAGTGGCGGGACGCGAGCGGCTCGATCGAGAAGGAGCGGTCCTACGAGCTGATCCTCCTGTACCCGGTCGCGGCGGCGAAGACCAGTGACCGCAAGATCGAGGAGATCCGCCGGGCCTATGAGAAGGAGTTCGCCCAGGAGTCGGTGGGGAGGGTGGACGACCGGGCCAGGGTCGACTTCTGAGCGGCTTCGGGGGAGGGTGAGCTGTGCCATGCGGGCGGTGGCTGGTGCCGTAAAATTAACGGCGCTAGTTTATGGGTGCCCGCAGACGCAGGACGCCCGGAAGGAACCCGATGAAGGCACACGACGGCTTCTACATCGATGGCGCATGGCACCCCGCCACCGACCGAGACATGATCGACGTCGTGAACCCGGCCGACGAGCAGGTGATCGGCCGGGTGCCCGCCGGTACGGCCGCGGACGTCGACACCGCCGTACGCGCCGCGCGCGCCGCGCTCCCCGGCTGGGCCGCCACCCCGCCCGCCGAACGCGCGGCTCGCCTGACCGCCCTGCGGGACGTGCTCACCGCCCGCAAGGACGAGATCGCCGAGACGGTCACCGCCGAACTCGGCTCACCCCTCAACTTCTCCCAGGCCGTCCACGCCTCCGTGCCGATCGCGGTCGCCGGCTCCTACGCCGAGCTGGCCGCGACGTACGCCTTCGAGGAGAAGGTGGGCAACTCCACCGTCGTGCACGAGCCGATCGGCGTGGTCGGGGCCATCACCCCGTGGAACTACCCGCTCCACCAGATCGTCGCCAAGGCCGGCCCCGCGCTCGCGGCAGGCTGCACGATCGTGCTGAAGCCGGCCGAGGACACCCCCCTGACCGCCCAGCTCTTCGCCGAGGCCGTCCACGAGGCCGGGATCCCGGCGGGTGTCTTCAACCTCGTCACCGGCCTCGGGCCGGTCGCGGGGCAGGCCCTCGTCGAGCACCCGGGTGTCGACCTGGTCTCCTTCACCGGCTCCACGGCCGTCGGCCGGCGGATCGCCGCCACGGCGGGCGCCGCGATCAAGAAGGTCGCCCTCGAACTCGGCGGCAAGTCCGCCAACGTGATCCTGCCGAGCGCCGACCTCGCCAAGGCCGTCAACGTCGGCGTCGCCAACGTCATGTCCAACTCCGGCCAGACGTGCAGCGCCTGGACCCGGATGCTCGTCCACCGGGAGCAGTACGACGAGGCCGTCGAGCTGGCCGCGACCGCCGCCGCCAAGTACGGCGACCGCATCGGCCCGGTCGTCAACGCCCAGCAGCAGGCGCGGGTGCGCGGTTACATCGACAAGGGCGTCGAGGAGGGCGCCCGGCTGGTCGCGGGCGGCACCGACAGCCCGCGCGAGCAGGGCTGGTTCGTCAGCCCGACGGTCTTCGCGGACGTCACCCCCGAGATGACCATCGCGCAGGAGGAGATCTTCGGCCCGGTCCTGTCGATCCTCCCCTACGACGACGAGGACGACGCCCTGCGCATCGCCAACGGCACGGTCTACGGCCTCGCCGGCGCGGTGTGGGGCGACCAGGCGGACGCCGTGGCCTTCGCGCGCCGGATGGAGACCGGCCAGGTCGACATCAACGGCGGCCGCTTCAACCCTCTCGCCCCCTTCGGCGGCTACAAGCAGTCCGGCGTGGGCCGGGAACTGGGCGCGCACGGGCTCGCCGAGTACCTCCAGACCAAGTCCCTCCAGTTCTAGAGGAGTTCAATCCCATGGTTCGCGCCGCTGTCCTGCCCGCCGTGGGCGCTCCGCTGGAGATCGCCGACATCGAACTCCCGGACCCGGGCCCCGGCCAGGTCCGTGTCCGGCTCGCCGCCGCGGGCGTCTGCCACTCCGACCTGTCCCTGTCCAACGGCACCATGCGGGTACCGGTCCCCGCGGTCCTCGGCCACGAGGGCGCGGGCACCGTGGTCGCCGTGGGCGAGGGCGTCGGGCACATCGCGCCCGGTGCCGGGGTCGTCCTCAACTGGGCCCCCTCCTGCGGCGGTTGCCCGGCCTGCGCGCTGGGCGAGGTGTGGCTGTGCGCCAACGCCCTGAACGGCTCCGCCGAGGTGTACGCCCGGGCCGCCGACGGCACCGACCTCCACCCCGGCCTGAACGTGGCCGCGTTCGCGGAGGAGACGGTCGTCCCGGCGTCCTGCGTCCTCCCCGCCCCGGACGGCGTCCCGCTCTCCGAGGCCGCCCTGCTGGGTTGCGCGGTTCTCACCGGCTACGGCGCGGTCCACCACTCGGCGCGGGTGCGCGAGGGGGAGACGGTGGCCGTGTACGGCGTCGGGGGAGTGGGCCTCGCCGCCCTTCAGTCGGCCCGGATCGCGGGCGCGTCGAGGATCGTGGCGGTGGACGTGTCCCCCGCCAAGGAGGAGCTGGCCCGCGCGGCCGGCGCCACCGACTACGTGATCGCCTCGGACAACACCGCCCGCGAGATCCGCGCGCTGACCGGCAAGCAGGGCGTGGACGTGGCGATCGAGTGCGTGGGCCGCGCCTCGACGATCCGCACGGCCTGGGACTCCACCCGCCGCGGCGGCCGTACGACGGTGGTCGGCATCGGCGGCAAGGACCAGCAGGTCACCTTCAACGCCCTGGAGCTCTTCCACTGGGGCCGCACCCTCTCCGGCTGCGTCTACGGCAACACCGACCCCGCCCGCGACGTCCCGGTCCTCGCCGACCACGTCCGCGCGGGCCGCCTGGACCTGGGCATGCTGGTGACGGAGCGGATCGGCCTGGAGGGCATCCCGGCCGCGTTCGAGAACATGCTGGCGGGGAAGGGCGGGCGGGCCCTGGTGACGTTCTAGTCGGCCTGCCCGGCGACCGGGGACGGGGCCTGCTCGGGAGTCTGGGACGGGGTCCGTCCGCCGGTCCGGGACGGGGCCTGTTCCAGGCTCTGGGACAGGCCCTGCTCGGCGGTCGAGGGCGGGGCCTGTTCCGGGCCGAGCGGCGTGCCGGGGACGGAGCCCTCGGCATAACCCGCACCCCCACCCGCGCCCGAAGCCGACGGCCGCGACCGCGACACCGCCACCCCCAGCAGACACAGCGCCCCGCCCGCCAGGGTGAGCACCCCCGGCACCTCACCCAGCGCCAGCCACGACATCAGGACGACCAGCGCGGGCACGGCGTACGTCGTCGCCCCCATCCGGCTCGCGGTCGTCCGGGCGAGGGCGTACGCCCACGTCGTGAAGGCCAGCGCGGTCGGAAAGACGCCGAGGTACACCATGTTGAGCGTGGCCGACACCGGCGCCTCGGCCGCCTCCGTCACCAGCTGCCCGGCGAACGGCAGGCAGGCCACCGCGCCCACCAGACACCCGAACGTCGTCACCTGCAGCGCGCTCGCTGTCGCCAGCGCCGGCTTCTGCGCGACCACGCCCCCGGCGTACCCGATCGCCGCCAGCAGGCACAGCACCACACCGAGCAGCGAGGAACCGCCCCCGCTCGACATCGACAACCCCACGGTCACCGCTCCCGCGAACGACACCGCCATGCCCGCCAGCAGCCGCGGCGGCATGGTGTCACCGAGCAACCGCGCGCCCAGCAGCGCGACGAGGATCGGCCCGATGTTCACCACCAGCGCCGCCGTGCCCGCGTCCACCTGCTGCTCGCCCCAGTTCAGGGCCACCATGTAGAACCCGAACCACAGCAGCCCGGATATCAGGATCCCGGGCCAGGACGACCGTGGCGGCCACCCCTCCCGCCGTACGAGACAGATGGCCCCGAGGACCAGCACCCCGGCCAGCAGCCGCCCCAGCGCCAGCGCGCCCGGCGAGTACACGGCACCCGCGCTGCGGATCGAGACGAAGGCGGAGGCCCACAGCACCACGGTGACCGTGGCGGCCCCCGCGGCGAGTAGTTCCGTACGACGGACGGCGGCGTTCATCATGCTCCAGAGGCTAGGAAGGAAGGATCGGAAGAGCTCGCGGATTTCGGACGTCGGCCGGGGGAGAGGTCAGCGCAGGGACTCGGCGGGCACACCGAGCAGCTCCGACAGCGCCCGCTCCCCGGCCGCCGTCACCTTCACCGCCCGCTCGGACCCGATCCGCACACACCACCCCGCGTCCAGCGCGTGCCGGCAGATCGCCGCCCCCGCGACACCGGCCAGATGCGGCCGCCGCTCGGTCCAGTCCAGACAGGCCCGCGCCATCGGCCGACGGCCCGCCCGCTCCAGCGGAACCCCGAGCGAGTCGAACCACGAGAGCCCCGCGTCGGTGAGCGCGAACCCGGTGTCCTGCCGCAACAGCCCGCGGGCGGCGAACCCGTCGGTCACCGCGATACCGAGCCGCCCCGCCAGATGGTCGTAACAGGTCCGCCCGCGCGCCATCGCCGACCCGGCGCTGGACTGCCGCAGACTCCGCGGCGGCGCAACGGCCGCGGGTGCGATGTGGGCTGCCAGGTCCTCGACCAGGTGCGCGGCCCGGGAGTCGGCGAGCCGCACATACCGATGCCGCCCCTGCCGCTCCTCGGCGAGCAGTCCACCGGCCACGAGCTTCCCCAGATGCTCACTGAGGGTGGAAGCGGCGACTCCCGCATGCCGAGCCAACTCCCCAGCGGTCCAGGCCCGCCCATCGAGCAGAGCCAGCAGACAGGCGGCCCGGGTCTCATCGGCGATGAGCGTGGCGAGCTGGGCGAGGTGGGGTGCTCGGGGGTCGCGATCGGTCATGGGGACCAGCATGGGCCAAGGAAACTTCGGTCACGGCCGAAGAGTGGGGAACAGCGGCGAACCCGGGGGGCGCGGGGACCTGCGCGACCGGCCACCACCGTCCCGCGGACTCACGAAACCCGCTCGTACTGCCGCTCCAGGCCGTCCAGCAGCGCGGCGAGCCCCGTCTCGAACGCCCGCTCGTCGATCTTCTCCTGCCGCTCGGCGAGAAGATGAGCCTGCCCGAGGTGGGGGTAGTCGGCCGGATCGTAGGCGCTGACGTCGTCGACGAATCCCCCCGCGAACGACCCCAACGCCGAGCCCATGATGAAGTACCGCATCAGGGCCCCGATGGACGTCGCCTGCGCAGGCGGCCACCCCGCGGACACCATCGCCCCGTACACCGCGTCAGCGAGCCGCAGCGCGGCGGGCCGCCGCCCGGGCCCGCGCGCGAGGACCGGGACGATGTTCGGATGGTCCCGCAGGGCCGCCCGGTACGAGACCGCCCAGTCGTGCAGCGCGGTCCGCCAGTCCCGGCCGTCCTCGAACATCGACAGATCGACCTGCGCGCTCACCGAGTCGGCGACCGCCTCGAGGATCTGGTCCTTCGTGCGGAAGTGGTTGTAGAGCGACGGCCCGCTGACCCCCAGCTCCGCCGCGAGCCGTCGGGTGGAGACGGCCGCCAGGCCCTCCGTGTCCACGAGAACCCGCGCCGTCTCGACGATCCGGTCGGTGCTCAGCAGGGGCTTGCGCGGTCGGGCCATGGCGCACATAGTAGGGCTGCGAACAGAAACTAGCAGTGCTAATTTAAATGTACGGCATTCAATTGGGGTGACTCGGTATGAACCTGGAGCTCAGCGAGGAGCAGACCGCCGTACGGCAGCTCGCCCGGGACTTCGTGGCCGGAGAGGTCACCCCGCACGTCGTCACCTGGGACCGCGCCGAGGAGGTCGACCGGGGCATCGTCAAGAAGCTCGGCGAGGTCGGTTTCCTGGGGCTGACGATCGATGAGGAGTACGGCGGCTCCGGCGGTGACCATCTCGCGTACTGCCTGGTGACGGAGGAGCTCGGCCGCGGTGACTCCTCGGTGCGCGGCATCGTCTCCGTCTCCCTCGGTCTGGTCGCCAAGACCATCGCCTCCTGGGGGAGCGAGGAGCAGAAGCGGCGGTGGCTGCCGGGGCTGACCTCGGGGGAGCAGGTCGGCTGCTTCGGGCTCACCGAGCCGGGCACCGGCTCCGACGCCGGCAGCCTCGCCACCCGGGCGGTCCGGGACGGCGGTGACTACGTCATCAACGGCACCAAGATGTTCATCACGAACGGCACCTGGGCCGACGTCGTGCTCCTCTTCGCCCGCTCCACCGACGCCCCCGGCCACAAGGGCGTCTCCGCCTTCCTGGTCCCCACGGACACCCCCGGCCTGACCCGCCGGACGATCCACGGCAAGCTCGGCCTGCGCGGCCAGGCCACCGCCGAACTCGTCCTGGAGGACGTGCGCGTGCCCGCCTCCGCCCTGCTGGGCGAGGAGGGCAAGGGCTTCTCGGTCGCCATGTCGGCGCTGGCCAAGGGGCGGATGTCGGTGGCGGCGGGCTGCGTGGGCCTCGCCCAGGCCGCCCTGGACGCCGCCGTGCGGTACGCGGGGGAGCGGGAGCAGTTCGGCAGAACCATCGCCCACCACCAGCTCGTCCAGGAACTGATCAGCGACATCGCGGTGGACGTGGACGCGGCCAGGCTGCTGACCTGGCGGGTCGCCGACCTGATCGACAGAGGGCGGCCGTTCGCCACCGAGTCGTCCAAGGCCAAGCTCTTCGCCTCCGAAGCCGCGGTGCGGGCCGCCAACAACGCCCTCCAGGTCTTCGGCGGTTACGGCTACATCGACGAGTACCCGGCGGGCAAGCTGCTGCGCGACGCCCGCGTGATGACCCTGTACGAGGGCACGAGCCAGATCCAGAAGCTGGTGATCGGGCGCGCGCTGACCGGGGTCTCGGCCTTCTGAGTACGACGCCTGAGTACTTCGGCGGATGTGGCGCGGTCCACGTCCGCCGAAGCTTGTCCCCATGAGTGACACACCGGGCAAGCAGCAGAACACGGCCGCCTTCTACGGCCAGTCCGTCGCCTCCTTCGCCGTCGCCATGGCGGCCACCGCCATCGGCATCTACCAGCTGGAGGCCGACCCCTGGGTCCGCGCCTTCCTGGGCGTCGCCGTCCTGTACCTCGTCACCAGCGCCTTCACCCTCGCCAAGGTCATCCGGGACCGCCAGGAAGCGGCGACGGCGCGCGCGTACAGCCCCTTCGAGAAGCTCTGAACGGCTGCTCTAAGCGCCCGCTCACTGTCGGCGGTATGGTGGTGACCCTGTCGGCGAGAGGGGCGAGCGAGCGATGAGTACGGCGGAGGAGACGGCCGGTGGCGAAGGGACGGCGTGGGGCGAGGTCACGCCCGACGCGGCCCGGCGGCTGCTGATCGCCGCGGTGGAGGCCTTCGCCGAGCGTGGCTACCACGCCACGACGACCCGCGACATCGCGGGCCGGGCGGGAATGAGCCCCGCCGCGCTCTACATCCACTACAAGACCAAGGAAGAACTCCTTCACCGGATCAGCCGGATCGGTCACGAGAAGGCCGTGGAGATCCTGCGCACGGCGTCCGGGCGGGAGGGCACCGCGACCGAGCGGCTCGCGGACGCGGTCAGCTCCTTCGTGCGCTGGCACGCGGGGGGCCGTACGACCGCCCGCGTGGTGCAGTACGAGCTGGACTCGCTCGGTCCCGAGGCCCGCGCGGAGATCGTCGGGCTGCGACGGCAGGCCGACGCGGAGGTCCGCGGGATCATCGAGGACGGGGTGACGACCGGCGAGTTCCAGGTGCCGGACGTCAAGGGCACGACGCTGGCGGTGCTGTCGCTGTGCGTGGACGTGGCCCGCTGGTTCGACGTCTCGGGTCCGTGGACCCCGGACGAGGTCGGCGAACTGTACGCCGACCTCGTGTTGCGGATGGTGGGCGCGAAGTAGCGCCGGCCCGCTAGAGGTAGTAGCGGGAGACGGACTCCGCGACGCATACGGGCTTGTCGCCGCCTTCGCGCTCCACGGTGAACGCGACGGTCACCTGGACGCCACCGGTGACGTCGTCGACGCCGGTGATCGTACCGGTGGCGCGCAGCCGGGAGCCGACGGGCACGGGCGCGGGGAAACGCACCTTGTTGGTCCCGTAGTTGACACCCATCTTCACGCCTTCGACCTTGATGAGCTGGGGTCCGAAGAGCGGGAGGAGGGAGAGTGTCAGATACCCGTGGGCGATGGTGGTCCTGAACGGCCCCTGGGCGGCCTTCTCGGGATCCACATGGATCCACTGGTGATCGCCGGTCGCCTCGGCGAAGAGATCGATCCGCTTCTGGTCGACCTCCACCCAGTCGGTGTGGCCCAGCTGCTCTCCGACGGCTGCCTTGAGGTCGTCGACGGAGGTGAAGCTCCTAGGTTCTGCCATGTCCGAGGCCTCCCAAAGAATGCTAAGCGACTGCTTAGCATGCTAGGCGGAAAGGCCCCTGTCAACGGATCGGCCGCGGTGCGGGGTGGGTAGTCTTCGAGGGGTGCCCAAGATTCCTGAGCAGATCCACGAGCTGTCGGTAGGCCAGTTGGCCGCGCGCAGCGGCGCCGCCGTCTCCGCCCTGCACTTCTACGAGTCCAAGGGGCTGATCAGCAGCAGCCGTACGGCGGGCAATCAGCGCAGGTACGGCAGGGACACCCTGCGCAGGGTGGCCTTCATCCGTGCCGCCCAGCGCGTGGGCATCCCGCTCGCGACGATCCGTGACGCCCTGGCGGAGCTCCCGGAGGAACGCACGCCCACGCACGAGGACTGGGCCCGCTTGTCGGAGGCGTGGCGGGCCGAGCTGGACGAGAGGATCACCCAGCTCAACCGCCTACGGGACCACCTGACCGACTGCATCGGCTGCGGCTGCCTCTCCCTGTCCACGTGCGTCCTGTCCAACCCGGACGACACCTTCGGCGAACACCGCGCGGGCTCCCGCCTGCTGGTGGAACACCGCCCGAAGAAGAACAAGAGCTAGGCCGTGCCTGGCGGCTGCGTCACCTGCCACCCTCGCCCCCGCGCACCGTCACTCGTACTCCGTCCCGCCCTTCCGCGTCAGATACGCCGGACTCACCGCCTTCGCGATCGCCCGACCCCCCGTCACCGCGCTGTACCGCTCCACCGCCGGCCGGATGACCACGCCCTCCCGCAGATGCAGTTCGCGGCCCGACACGGTCTCCCGGCCCGTCGCCAGCTCCAGCACCCGCTCACTGTCGTAGGGGCCCGCGTACAGCCGAGGCGCCAACGGCAGCGACGACTCCAGCACCTCCACCGGGTCCAGCCACCGCACGGAACCGTCGATCTCCGCCGACACGTCGAACACGGCATACCCGAGCGTGTCCCGCCGACCGTCCGCGCCGTACGTCAGGTCCTGAACCCCCGCCCCGTACACCTCACCGAAGATCCCGACCCGTCGCGCCCCGAGCCGCTCGGCGACCCGCGCCGCCACCTCGGCGACCCCGTGTCCCCGTACCGCCCGCCAGTACAGGTTGCGCGGATCCTCCCGCAGCGCCAGCGACTTCGAGCCGAAGCCCTTGGAGGAGACGAACACCCGGTCGCCCTCGGCGACATACGTCACCAGGCACGCAGAACCGTGCAGCTTCTCCGTCAGCACGACCGGCTCGCCCGCCGTGAAGATCCCCGGATACCGCTGGATGTTCTCGATGTCCACCCACGGCAGCAGATCCGGCGCCGACTCCACCTCCCCGGACATCGTCGGCGGTATCGGCGGCACCCACTTGGTGATCCCCAGCCGCTCCGCGAAGTCGGTTCCGTCCGACGCCGCCCGGACCAGGTCCACGTCCGCCAGCTCCGCGGGCCTGCACACGATCCCCTGCGACAGCTCGCCCCGCAGCCGAACGGCCTTCACCCGGTCGGAGTTGCTTCCCGCCAGTCGGCCGGTCAGCCCCAGCTCCTCGACCAGCGCCGCCGGCAGCACGGACTGCTCGGGGATGTAGACGGCGACATCGCCGGTGCGGTACGCACCCTTCGCCACGACCGCCCGGTACAGGCCCACCTGGGCCAGTTCGAGGGCGTCGGCATTCGGATGCTCATGGACGGTCAGCACTTCGGCGGTGACGCGCAGCGTCGACATGGGTGACTCCCGGATCTTTCGTCAGCTGGGTTTCATCACCGCCAACTGTCCGGACGGGAAACGAATGGAGCGACCGGATTAACGCCTGCTACCGTCACCAACTGCGCGTTCGACAGCGCCCGTTCGCCATCGGGCAGCAGCAGGGTGTCTTCCAGCCCGATCCGGGTGCCGAGCCCCAACCGCCCCGCCAGCCGCAGCACCGGCCAGGCCCCGCCGTCCTCGCCGTGCAGCAGCACCGGACGGCCACCGGCGGGTCCCAGCTCGGCCAGCAACGCCCGCGCCTCGGCCGCCGCGGTGTCCGGCGAGGTGTCCGTCACCTCCGCCAGTACCCGCAGCACCTTCGAGGCGAGCGGCGACCGGGTGAAGCGTGCCGCCCCGTCCGTCCCGGACCAGATCCCGGCCTCCACCCCGACGCCCCGCTCGATCAGGGCCGCGGCCACCTCCTCCGCCCCCGGTTCGTGCCAGTTGACCGAGGCGTGATCCGGCAGCACGCGCCACGACCGTATCCGCGCGACCCGTGCCGCGGGATCCGGCTCCGCCCACGCGCCCGTCGTCACCCCGACCGGCACGGACACCCGTGCACGGATCGCCTCCAGCGTGGCCGCCACCACCCGCGGGGACAGACTGTCCTGGCCGCAGGGCGTCTTGGGGTGGACATGCACATCCGTGGCGCCGGCCGCCACGGCCTCGGCCGCGGAGTCGGCCATGGCCTGCGGCGTCAGCGGCACCATCGCACCGTCGGCGGCTCCCCGGGGCCCGTTCAGACACACCTGCACCATGGCTCGATGGTGCCAGTCGCCGCTGACAACGCCGTCCCGAGTGTCATGTGGGGGGTGCGGCATCCCCGGCGCACCCCCGTCGTACTAGGCCGACACCAGCAGCCGGTGTTCGCGCCGGGAGGCCGCCAGGGCCTCCGGTGTCAGTACGGGGCGCGGCACCACGATGCCGCACTCCGTGCAGACCGGGCCCGAGGAGGGTTCATGGGCCAGGTCGTACTTCCAGGTCAGCCGCTCCCCGCCGCACACCGGGCACTCGGCGCCCGGCTCTCGTTCCAGCGCGGAGATCAGCTTGCGCAGCACCTCGGCCAGCGGCTCACGGGGGTGTACCCGCGGGTCGTCGCACCACGCCACTCCGAAACCGCCCCAGGTCAGCCGGTGCCAGTCGTCGACACTCCCCGGCCTGCGCAGTCCGTCGTGCTTCTCCCGCTTGCGCCGACGGGCGAACTCGACCTCGTAGGCGAGCCAGACCGACCGCGCCTCCTCCAACTCCTCCAACGCGGCCACGAGCCGCGCCGGATCGGGGGACCGGTCCTCCGGACCGAATCCCGCCCGGGAGCACAAGTGGTCCCAGGTCGCCCTGTGCCCGTATGGGGCGAACCGCTCAAGGCACTTGCGCAGCGAGTAGCGCCGTAGCGCCAGATCGCAGCGTGGGTCTCGCACCTGTCTCGCCAGACTCCGGAAACCGGCCATCGCCCTGCACCTCCGTCACACCTGCACCTGTACTTCGGTCACTTCGGCGTCGTCGTACACGGACTTCGTACGGCGTTGACGAATAGACGTATCGACACGTGATTCGGCTCCCTCCGAGACTCCATCCGATCCATTCGATTTCCGATGTCGCCCATCAGCCGGCCCGCGACCGGTCCGCGCGCCGGCCCCCAACGTCCGTGAAAGTGACGCATGTTCACCTTCGATCCCGGGGATACCGGCGGTAACGTCCGGCTCGCCCCCGTCGGTAGGAGCTGCCATGCCACGGCGCATCCCCCGCACCGCGCTCGACAGACAGAGAACTCCCGGCAGGTTCCCCGGGTTCCTGAAGACAGCATCCGTATGCGTGCTCATTGCCGGTCTTTTGTCCCCGCTTTCCCATGCGGTCGCGGCCGAGGAGGCGGACGCGCAGGCCACGGCCGTGACCGACCACTGCGGGAGCCAGTGCTCCGACATCCTCCCGCCCGGCGAGAACGGCAACGCCACCCTGGCCCAGATCCTGCTCAACCAGGCCTTCGGGACGATGCCCGCGCACGCCTCCGACCAGCTCGGTCCGTACGCCGGCCTCGCCCCCGGCTACCCGACCCTCACCAACGCCACACTCACGAAATTCTTCAACGACGCCTCCTTCGGTGTCCCCGCCGACCAGGTCGCCTCCACCGTCAGACCCGCCGGACGCACCGATGTGACGATCGTCCGGGACAGGAAGACGGGTGTGCCGCACATCACCGGTACCACCAGATACGGCACCGAGTTCGGAGCGGGCTATGCCGCCGCCGAGGACCGGCTGTGGCTCATGGACGTCTTCCGGCACGTCGGCCGCGGCCAACTGACCTCGTTCGCCGGCGGCGACCCCGCCAACCAGGGCCTGGAGCAGGAGTTCTGGCGCCAGGCGCCCTACACCGAGGCCGATCTCCAGGCCCAGATCGACAACGCGGCGGCGAACAACGGCGCCCGCGGGCAGCAGGCCCTCGCCGACGTGAACGCCTACGTCGCCGGCATCAACGCCTACATCGACGCCTCCGACAGCGGCCGCTACTTCCCCGGCGAGTACGTCCTGACCGGCCACAAGGACTCGATCACCAACGCCGGCACGATCGAGCACTTCAAACCGACCGACCTGGTCGCGCTCGCCTCCGTCATCGGCTCCCTCTTCGGCTCCGGGGGCGGCGGTGAGGTGAACAACGCGATCTCCCTGCTGGCCGCCCAGGAGAAGTACGGCGTCGTCGAGGGCACCAAGGTGTGGGAGTCCTTCCGCGAGCGCAACGACCCCGAGGCCGTCGTCACCGTCCACGACAGGAGCTTCCCGTACGCGGAGAAGCCCGCGAACCCGCAGGGCACGGCGCTGCCGGCCGCCGGTTCCGTGACCCCCGAACCCCTGGTGCACGACCGTACGGGCAGCGCGGCCACTTCCAGGGCTGCCGACACCTCGGTCACGGCGACGAAGGCGGCGATGAGCTCGGCCCGCCGCGGCATGTCCAACGCGCTGGTGGTGAGCGGCGAACACACCGCGAGCGGCCACCCGGTCGCCGTCTTCGGCCCGCAGACCGGCTACTTCGCCCCCCAGCTCCTGCTGCTCCAGGAGATCCAGGGCCCGGGCATCAGCGCCCGCGGCGCCTCCTTCGCCGGCCTGAGCATGTACGTCGAACTGGGCCGCGGGCAGGACTACTCATGGAGCGCGACCACCTCCGGCCAGGACATCATCGACACCTACGCCGTCGAGCTCTGCCAGGACGACCACCACTACCTCTACCGCGGCACCTGTACCGCGATGGAGAAGGTCGAGCGGAAGAACGCCTGGAAGCCGACCACCGCCGACGACACCCCGGCGGGCTCCTACACCCTGCGTGTCTGGCGCACGAAGTACGGACCCGTCACGCACCGCGCCACCGTCGACGGCAAGCGGGTCGCCTACACCACCCTGCGCTCGTCGTTCTTCCACGAGGCCGACTCCATCATCGGCTTCCAGATGCTCAACGACCCCGGCTACCTCACGAGCCCCGAGACCTTCCAGACGGCGGTGCGGCACATCAACTTCACCTTCAACTGGTTCTACGTCGACTCCGAGCACACCGCCTACTACAACAGCGGCGACAACCCGGTCCGCGCGAGCGGCGTCGACGCCGAGTTCCCGGTCTGGGCGCAGCCGTCGTACGAGTGGCGGAACTGGAACCCGACGACCAACACCGCCGACTACACCCCGCCCTCCGCCCACCCGAACTCCATCGATCAGGACTACTACATCTCCTGGAACAACAAACAGGCCGCCGACTACACCACCGCCCCCTGGGGCGACGGCTCGGTCCACCGCGGCAACCTCCTCGACGACCGGGTGCGGAAGCTGATCACCCAGGGCGGGGTGACCCGCGCGGCGCTGGTGCGGGCGATGGCCGAGGCGGGGCTCGCCGACCTGCGCGCCGAGGACGTCCTGCCGGACCTGCTGAAGGTCGTGGGCAGTTCACCGGTGACCGACCCGGCGGCGAAGGCGGCGGTCGGCAAGCTGTCCGCGTGGGCCGCGGCCGGCTCGCGACGGACCGAGACCTCCGCCGGTTCCAGGACGTACGCCCACGCCGACGCGATCCGCATCCTGGACGCCTGGTGGCCGCTGCTGGTGCGGGCCGAGTTCGAACCGGGCCTGGGCAGCGATCTGTTCACCGCCTTCACGAACAACCTGCCCGTCGACGAGGCCCCGTCGGCCGCCCACGGCCCGACCGGTGCCCACGCCGGAAGCTCCTTCCAGTACGGCTGGTGGAGCTACGTCGACAAGGATCTGCGGTCGGTCCTCGGTGAGCCGGTGCGGGGCCCGCTGGCCCGCCAGTACTGCGGCGGCGGCAGCCTGAGCGCCTGCCGGGACGCCATGATCAGCACCCTGAAGACGGCGGCCGGCCAGACCGCGGCCCAGGTCTACCCCGGCGACGCGGGCTGCCCGGCGGGCGACCAGTGGTGCGCCGACTCGATCGTGCAGCGCCCGCTCGGCGGCATCAACCACGGCAGGATCAGCTGGCAGAACCGGCCCACCTACCAGCAGGTCGTGGAGTTCACCTCGCACCGGTGACCGCGGGACTGGCGGCGGGTCAGCGGACGCGGCCCGCCGCCAGCACCAGTTGGGCCAGCTCCCGGTGCACGATGTCGCTGTGCGCCCCGGCGGGCGGTCCACCACGCCGTACCACCGACGCGGCGTCGACGTTCACACAGCCCGCCGCGGGAAGCGGCCCGCGCAGGGCGTCGGCGAGCTCGAGCTTCTTGGTGCCGGGCACCGCCTGCACCCCGTTGAAGCCCATCGCGCCCCACTTGGCGCCCAGTGCCCGGCCGAGGCCGAGTTCCTGGAACTCCCGGTCGTGGCCGGCCATTCTGGACGCCAGCGGGTACATCGTGCTCAGGGCGTCGTCGTGCTTTGAGAAACAGCACACCAAGGGCCCGTCGATCCGGTTGTGCTGACCCTGGAGCACGCCGCCCGCGCGCGCGTCGTGCGGCAGCCGGGCCGCGAACGCGTAGTGCGAGAAGGCCCCTTGGAGCAGGGTCACGGACTTCACGCTGCGCACGCCCTCGGGCAGCCCGCGCAGCGCGAACGACACCAGCCGCGCGCCGAAGCTGTGCCCGACCAGATGCACCCGCACGCCGGGCGCCCGCGTCGCGAGCTGCCCGATCACCCGCCCGAGCCCCCGCTCACCCACGGTGCCGGCCCGCCGCTTCATCGCGTAGTACGTCGCCTGGCGCAGCAGTTCGTGAGCCCCCTCCCAGGGGTTCGGCAGGGAGAAGGAGGCGGGCGCCCCGAGGGCGGCCCGCTCGGGGGACCGCGGCCGGGCCAGCGCCCGCCCGAACTCCCCGCAGATCACGGCCGCCGGACCCTGGAACATGGCGGGCTCGTCCTGCGGCACGCCCTCCGCCAGGGTGTCCGCCGCGAACAGCGCCTGCGGACCCGGCGGCACCAGGTCCACCAGCAGCCGCACCAGTCGTCCGAACTCCTCCAACTCGGCCTCTTCTCCCGACTGCTGATCCAGCAGCCGGGCGAGCTGGTCGACGACCGTGGCCCGTCCCGGGAACGTCTCCAGCAGCGCGTGCCGGGTGTCCTTGTCCAGCGCCGGACGCGGCGGCGCCTCGGCGGCGACGGCGCGCGGGAAGTCGGGGATCTCCTCGTCCGAGAACCGCATGGACGGCCATACGACGCCCACGTACCCGATCCGGGCCTTCGGGGCCAGCTCAGGGACCGGCGCGAAGAAGCGGTCGTAGAGGCGGGTCGCCCCGGAACGGTCGGCGTTCCAGCCGTGCGCGAAGATCAGCAACTCACGCACCTCGTGCCGGGCCACCCCGGTGAGCAGCCGGTCCCGCGCCCGGGCGTCGGGGTCGCCGTCGGCGTCGAAGGTCAGCTCCCAGTAGGGACTCACGCTGACTGCCGGTCTGGCCATGACGGACCCCTCCGTCCCCCGTAGCGGTGCGATGTGCGCGTATCGTCCCGCCACGGGGCAGAGTTGGCCATACGGCGCGGCTCATCGGTAGAGGAGGTATTCCTTTCGAATCCTCCGGAACGCCGCGAGTTCCTCCTGCCAGCCGGCCACCACCTCGTCGGCGCTCGCTCCCGCGTCGATCGCCGTACGGACCTGGGTGGAGCCGGTGAGCTTGTCGATCCAGTTGTCCGCCCGCCAAGTGAAGCCGCTGTACGTCCGCTTGGCGGTGACGAGGAGGGCGATCCCGGTGCGGACGGGGTCGTAGGCGGCCCGGTCGTGGACATGGACCTGCACCCCGCCGACGGTCTTGCCCTGGAACTTGGAGAAGGTGGGCGTGAAGTACGCCTCCCTGAAGTGCACGCCCGGCAGCCCGAGCCGGTTCGCCTCGGCGGCCCAACGGCGGTCCACGCCCTCGGCGCCGAGCAGTTCGAAGGGACGGGTGGTGCCACGGCCCTCGGAGAGGTTCGTGCCCTCGAAGAGACAGGTGCCCGAGTACACGAGCGCCGTCTCGGGGGTCGGCATGTTGGGGCTCGGCGGCACCCAGGGCAGCTTCGAGGCGTCGTAGAACTCCGAGCGCCGCCAGCCGGTCATCGTCACGGTGTCCAAGGCGACGGGGGTCCGGAGGAACTCGCCGTTGAACAGCAGGGCCAGTTCGGCGACCGTCATCCCGTGCGCCTGCGAGATCGGCTGCCTGCCGACGAAGGTGGCGAACTCCTTGTGCAGGACCGGGCCGTTCGCCGCGCGGCCCGTGACCGGGTTGGGCCGGTCCAGTACGACGAAGCGCTTGCCGGCGAGCTGGGCCGCCTCCATGCAGTCGTACAGCGTCCAGATGTACGTGTAGAAGCGGGCGCCCACGTCCTGGATGTCGAAGACGACCGTGTCGACGCCTGACGCGGTGAAGATGTCGGCGAGGGGCTGTCCGCTCTTGAGGTAGGTGTCGTAGACGGGGAGCCCTGTCGCCGGGTCGTCGTAGCGGCCTTCGGAGCCACCGGCCTGGGCGGTGCCTCGGAAGCCGTGCTCCGGGCCGAAGACGGCGGTCAGGTCGACGCGGTCGTCGCCGTGCATCACGTCGACGATGTGGCGGACGTCCCGGGTCACTCCGGTGGGGTTGGTGACGATGCCGACTCGTTGGCCGTCGAGGGCGGAGTAGCCGCCGGCGACCAGGCGCTCGAAGCCGGTCTGCAGCCTGCGGCCACCACCCTGTTCGGCTGCGGCTGCGGAGGTCGTGGTGGCCGCGAGGGCCGGGGTTGCGGCTAGGAGAGTTCGTCTCGTGAAGCGCATGAGGGGCACGGTAAGGGGTGGTTGGTGTCGTTCGTAAGCCGCGGGTTCGATGTGGCCTGTCGCGCGATCCCCGCGCTTGCACTCAGGACCTCCCTGACCCTTCTTTCTGACATACCGACCGGTTAGTCTGGCCTCCGCAGAGCCGTCTGCCCGAGCCGCGATCAAAGGAGACCGATGGTGGAAGCCTTGCAGGACGCCGGAGTCGTCGTCACCGGAGCGGGTGGGGGGATCGGGGCCGCTCTCGCTCGGCGGTTCGCCTCCGCCGGGGCGCGGGTGGTCGTCAACGATCTGGACGCCGCCAAGGCCGAAGCCGTCGCCTCCGAGATCGGGGGGATCGCCCTGCCCGGGGACGCCTCCGGGGTCGTCGGACCCGCTCGGGACGCGCTCGGCGCGGACATCGACGTGTACTGCGCCAACGCCGGGGTCGGGTCCGGCGGGTCCGAGGCCGCCGGGGAGGACGTCTGGGCGCTGGCCTGGGACGTCAACGTCATGGCGCATGTGCGGGCCGCCCAGGAACTCATCCCGGGGTGGGTCGAGCGAGGGCGCGGGCGGTTCGTCTCCACGGTGTCCGCCGCCGGGCTGCTCACCATGATCGGGGCCGCGCCCTACAGCGTCACCAAGCACGGGGCGTACGCCTTCGCCGAGTGGCTGTCGCTCACGTACCGGCACCGGGGGATCCATGTGCACGCGATCTGCCCCCAGGGGGTGCGGACCGACATGCTCGCCGCCACCGGGAGCGCGGGTGACCTGGTGCTGCAGCCGACCGCCATCGAGCCGGACGACGTGGCCGACGCCCTGTTCAAGGGGATGGCGGAGGACCGGTTCCTGATCCTGCCGCACCCCGAGGTCGCCGGGTTCTACGAGCACCGCGCGGGGGATCCCGACCGCTGGCTCGGCACCATGAACCACATCCAGCAGAAGTGGGAGGCCGCGCGGTGAGCGCCGGGTACGCCGACAAGCCCTGGCTCGCGCTGCTCGACGACGCCCAGCGCGCCCCGATCGACCCCGCCGACTCCCTGGTGCACGCCCTGCGCCGGGCCGCCGCCGAGGTGCCGGAGCGGGTCTTCCTCGCCTACTTCGACGGGCGGCTCAGCTACCGCGAGGTCGACGAGCTGAGCGACTCGGTCGCCGGACATCTCGCGGAGCGGGGGCTCCAGCGCGGGGAGCGGGTGGCCGTGCTGCTGCAGAACTCCCCGCTCTTCGTGCTCGCCGTGCTCGGGGCCTGGAAGGCGGGGGCGACCGTCGTGCCGGTGAACCCCATGTACAAGTCGGGGGAGATGGCGCACGTCCTGCGGGACGGCGACGTCGCCGCGCTGATCTGCTCCGACCGGGCCTGGGAGTCGTATCTGCGCGAGACGGCCGCCGACTCGCCGGTGCGGATGGTGCTCACCGGCTGTGAGCTGGAGTTCCAGACGCGCGGCGACGCGCGCGTGCTCGCCTTCGAACGGCTGCCCGAGGCCGGCGACGCCGGTGACCTGGCGGCCGTCGCCCGCGCCGGGCATCCGGCGCCCGAGGGACGTGACCCGCTGCCCTCGGACATCGCGCTGATCAGCTACACCTCCGGTACCAGCGGCACCCCCAAGGGCGCCACCAACACACACGGCAACATCATGCACAACGCCGAGCGGCAGCGGACCGGGCTGCCGCTGCCCGAGGCTCCGGTGTACTTCGCGATGGCGCCGCTGTTCCACATCACCGGCATGGTCTGCCAGCTCGGCGCCTGTCTGAACAGCGCGGGCACGCTGGTGCTGGCGTACCGCTTCGAGGCCGGAGTCGTGCTCGACGCGTTCGCCGAGCACCAGCCGCACTACACCGTCGGCCCGTCCACCGCCTTCATGGCCCTGGCCGCCCATCCGTCCGTCACCCGGGAGCACTTCGCCTCCTTCCGGATCATCTCCTCCGGCGGCGCCCCGCTGCCGCCCGCGCTGGTGGAGAAGTTCCGGGCCGGTTTCGGGCCGTACATCCGCAACGGCTACGGGCTCACCGAGTGCACCGCCCCCTGCGCCGCCGTGCCGCCCGCCCGGGAGGCGCCCGTCGACCCGGTCTCGGGGACGCTGGCCGTGGGCGTGCCCGGTCCCGACACGGTCGTGCGGATCCTCGACGACGAGGGTGCAGAGGTGCCCTTCGGGGAGCAGGGCGAGATCGTGGTGAGCGGGCCGCAGGTCGTGCCCGGATACTGGCGCCGCCCGGAGGCCACCGAGGAGACCTTCCCCGGTGGCGAGCTGCGCACCGGGGACATCGGGTTCATGGACCGCGAGGGCTGGCTGTACGTCGTCGACCGCAAGAAGGACATGATCAACGCGTCCGGGTTCAAGGTCTGGCCGCGCGAGGTCGAGGACGTGCTGTACACCCATCCGGCGGTGCGCGAGGCGGCCGTCGTCGGGGTGCCCGACGGGTACCGCGGGGAGACCGTGAAGGCGTACATCAGTCTGCGTCCGGGCGCCGAGCCGGACCCGGATGAACTCGCGGTGTACTGCAAGGAGAGACTGGCCGCCTACAAATACCCGCGCCAGGTGGAGATCCTGCCCGACCTGCCGAAGACGGCGAGTGGGAAGATCCTCCGGCGGGAACTTCGTTCCCGCGCGCAGAACCGCACATGAGAACCTCGGAAGGCAGGTGGCGGCACAGTGCCCAGGACGACGGACGGAGACGGCACCCCCGTCCCGCAGCGGCTGCTGGCCGCCGCCACCCGGCTCTTCGCCGAGCGGGGCTATGACCGCACCTCGGTGCAGGAGATCGTGGAATCGGCCGGCGTCACCAAGGGGGCGCTGTACCACTACTTCGGCTCCAAGGACGACCTGCTGCACGAGGTGTACGCGCGCGTGCTGCGCGTCCAGCAGGAGCGCCTGGACGCCTTCGCGGGCGCCGACGAGCCGGTGGAGAAGCGGTTGCGGGCCGCGGCCGCCGACGTCGTGGTCACCACCATCGACAACCTCGACGACGCCTCGATCTTCTTTCGCTCGATGCACCATCTGAGCCCCGAGAAGAACAAGCAGGTGCGCGCCGAGCGTCGGCGCTACCACGAGCGCTTCCGCGCGCTCATCGAGGAGGGCCAGCAGGCCGGGGTCTTCTCCACCGCGACCCCGGCCGACCTGGTGGTGGACTACCACTTCGGTTCCGTCCACCACCTGTCGACCTGGTACCGCCCCGACGGCCCGATGAGCCCCCAGGAGCTGGCCGACCATCTGGCCGACCTGCTCCTGAGGGCCCTGCGCCCCTGAGGCTCCTACAGGTACTTCTTCAGCTCCCGACGCGCCAGCGACCGCTGGTGCACCTCGTCCGGGCCGTCCGCGATCATCAACGTGCGGGCGGCCGCGTACAGCTCGGCCAGCGGGAAGTCCTGGCTCACCCCGCCGGCGCCGTGCAGCTGGATCGCGCGGTCGATGATGTCGACGACCGCGCGCGGGGTGGCGATCTTGATGGCCTGGATCTCGGTGTGGGCGCCCCTGTTGCCCACGGTGTCCATCAGCCAGGCCGTCTTCAGCACCAGCAGCCGGAGCTGCTCGACGGTCACCCGCGCGTCGGCGATCCAGTTGTGCACCACGCCCTGCTGGGCCAGGGCCTTGCCGAAGGCCGTACGGGACACCGCCCGGCGGCACATCAGCTCGATCGCCCGCTCGGCCATGCCGATCAGCCGCATGCAGTGGTGGATCCGGCCGGGGCCGAGGCGGGCCTGCGCGATGGCGAAGCCGCCGCCCTCCTCGCCGACGAGGTTGGCGACCGGCACGCGCGCGTGGTCGAAGACCACCTCGGCGTGGCCGCCGTGGGAGTGGTCCGCGTAGCCGAAGACCTGCATCGCGCGGCTGACGGTCACGCCCGGGGTGTCGCGGGGGACCAGGACCATCGACTGCTGACGGCGGATGTCCTCGCCGTCCGGGTCCGTCTTGCCCATCACGATGAAGATCTTGCAGTCCGGGTTCATCGCCCCGGAGATGTACCACTTGCGGCCGGTGATGACGTACTCGTCGCCGTCCCGCTCGATGTGCGTGGTGATGTTGGTGGCGTCCGAGGAGGCCACCTCGGGCTCGGTCATCGCGAACGCCGAGCGAATCTCACCGGCCAGCAGCGGCTCCAGCCACTGCTTCTTCTGCTGCTCGGTCGCGAACTGCGCGAGCACCTCCATGTTCCCGGTGTCCGGCGCGGCGCAGTTCGTCGCGGTGGGCGCCAGGTGCGGGGAGCGGCCGGTGATCTCGGCGAGGGGCGCGTACTGGAGGTTGGTGAGCCCGGCGCCGTGCTCGGCGTCCGGCAGGAACAGGTTCCACAGTCCCTGCCTGCGCGCCTCGGCCTTCAGTTCCTCCACGACCGCCGGGGTGTCCCACGGGGACGCCAGCGCGGCCCGCTGCTCCTCCGCCACCGCCTCGGCCGGATAGACGTACTCGTCCATGAAGGCGAGCAGCTTGCCGCGCAGTTCCTCCGTGCGCGCGTCGAACGCGAAGTCCATGTCCCGTCAGCCTTCCTGGAGAGTGGTCAGACCGTGGTCGATGAAGACCGGGACCAGGTCGCCGATGCGGTCGAAGCCGCGTCCGACGGTCTGGCCCAACGTGTAGCGGTAGTGGATGCCCTCCAGGATCACGGCGAGCTTGAACCAGGCGAACGCCGTGTACCAGGAGACCGCGGAGACGTCGCGCCCCGAGCGCGCGGCGTACCGCTCGATCAGCTCGGCCGGGTCCGGGTGACCCGGTGCCTCGGCGGTGGTGGAGACGGGGGAGTCGGGCATGCCCAGCGGCAGGCTGTACATCACCAGCAGGCCCAGATCGGTGAGCGGGTCGCCGAGCGTCGACATCTCCCAGTCGAGGATGGCCTTGATCTGGTCGGCCCCACCGTCCGGCTCGCTCGCAGGGCCGATCAGGACGTTGTCCAGCCGGTAGTCGCCGTGGATGACCGTCGGCGCGGGCGACGTCGGCAGCCTGCGCCCGAGGGTCGCGTGGAGTTCGTCGATTCCGGCCAGCTCGCGGTTGCGGGAGGCGTCCAGCTGCTTTCCCCACCGCCGCAGTTGGCGGTCGAGGAAACCCTCCGGGCGGCCGAAGTCGGCGAGGCCGACCGACGCCGGGTCCACCGCGTGCAGGTCCACCAGCGTGTCGACGAGCGCGAGCACCGCCTGCCGGGTGCGCTCGGCGCCGAGCGGGACCAGCTGGTCGGCGGTGCGGTACGGGGTGCCCTCGACGAACTCCATGACGTAGAAGGACGCCCCGATGACCTCTTCGTCCTCGCACAGCAGGATCGGACGGGGCACCGGCACGTTCGTCGGGTGCAACGCGCTGATCACCCGGTGCTCGCGCCTCATGTCGTGCGCGGTGGCGAGGACATGGCCGAGCGGAGGCCGCCGTACGACCCAGCGGGCCGTGCCGTCGGAGACGGTGTAGGTGAGGTTCGACCGTCCACCCTCGATCAACCGGCCGGTCAGCGGGCCCTGCACCAGGCCGGGGCGCTCACGGTCCAGCAGGGCGCGCAGCCGGTCGAGATCGAGTCCGGGCGGGTGGTCGGGGCTCATCGAGGCTCCTACGGGCAGGTGAACAAGTCCCGACCAATGATGCCGACCGGTCGGTATGTCGTCCAGTGCGCGAGCCCAACGTGATCGGAGCCACGATAGGCCGACAGCTCCCCGCGCGGGGCGCGAGGAGCTGTCTTTCGGCCGTGACCGGGGTCTGGGTCAGTGGTCGTCCCAGTGCCCGTCGTGGGCCGCGTGCCGGTGGCCGTCGTGGAGGTAGTCGACGTGGTCGCCGTGCAGGACGCTCTCGTGTCCGCAGGCCTCGCCGTGCTGGTGGTCGTGGCCCGCGTGGGTGGTGTGGTCGCCCGGCTCGCACTCGTCCCAGTGGCCGCCGTGCTCACGGTGCAGATGCCCGCCGTGCGCGTAGTCGACGTGGTCGCCGTGCGGCACCTCGGTGTGCCCGCAACCGGGGCCGTGGGTGTGGGCGTGGGAGGCGTGTTCCTGGTGGTAGGTGGTCATATTGCTCACCTTCGAACGTCCGGGTGATGACGACGGACAGGCTGCCACGAGAACGGTGCATATCAGGTCATTCGCCCTGCGTGGCGTTCCGGGTACCCGAAGACCGCCCGGCCTGTGCCGTGTCCCGGGCAGGAGGCCGCCCGGCCTGTGCCGTGTCCCGGGCAGGAGGCCGCCCGGCCTGTGCCGTGTCCCGGGCATCAGGGAGGCCGCCCGGGCCGCGTGCCTTTCGGCCTCAGAGGATCAGCGCCGCCCCGCACACCGCGAGCCCCACCGTGCACAGCACCGCCGCCGTCGCGTGCCGGGGGGCGAGGGGCCCGGGTTCCGGTCCTGCGGCGAGGGCGTGGATACGGCGGTTGGCGACCGCCAGGAAGCACAGCCACAGCACGAAGATCAGGGCGCACACGACGATCCGGGGCGCCGAGACCCCGCTGTGCAGGGCCGCCCGCACGGCGAGCACCGCGGCGACGGTGCCCGCCAGGGTCGTACGGCGCCACGCGAGCCGGGTCCGCTCGGGCTGGAGCCCCGGGTCCCGGGCCGGCACCGGCTCGGTGCTCACCCCTCCCACCCCACGAGCACCACCACGACCATCGCCAGCGCCACGACCGCGACCACCACGCTCAGCAGCGCGGGGAACCGTGAGACCGGCAGATCCTCCCCCCGGCGCATCGCCCGCTCGCAGCGCACCCAGTGGTTGACCGCGCGCAGGGAACACAGCACGCCCGCCGCGAGCAGGGCGAGGGCGAGCCCGACGCGCCAGCCCCAGCGCAGGTCCGGCAGGAACTGGTCGACCGCGAAACCGCCGCCGACCAGCGCCATCGCGGTGCGCAGCCAGGCCAGGAAGGTGCGCTCGTTGGCCAGCGAGAACCGGTAGTCCGGCGTGCTGCCCTCGCGCCGGACCTCCTCGGGCGCGAACCACAGCCGGGCGTTCCGTACGAATTCGATCACGCCCCGGACACTACCCGGAGCTACCGGGAGCCCTCCGCCGCCCGGTACGCCCGCAACCGCTCGTACGCGGCGAGTCCGTCCGGCACCCATTCCCAGTCCGCGAGGCGGTCCTCGATCTCCTCCTCGGGCAGGAAGGCGTGCCAGGCCACCTCCTCCACCTGCGGGCTGACCGGCAGCTCGCAGCGCACCTCGTACACGGCCGACCACCAGCTGTGCCCGGCCCCGTCCTCGTAGAGGAACTTGAACAGGAACTCCGGCTCGGGCAGTCCCGACACCCCGAGCTCCTCCTCGGCCTCCCGCAGGGCGGCCACGTCGTAGCGCTCGCCCGCGCCGACGACTCCGCCGACGAACATGTCGTACAGGGAGGGGAAGACCAGCTTGGTCGGCGTGCGGCGGTGGACGAAGAGGCGGCCCTGCGTGTCCCGGGCCTGGACGAACACGCACCGGTGCCGCATGCCCTCGGCGTAGACCCGGCCGCGGGGCGCCTGACCGATGACACGGTCGTTCTCGTCGACGACGTCGAGGATCTCGTCAGCTGCGCTCATGCGGACCATCCAAGCAGGCCCGGAGAGTCAGCTCGGCTGGAGCGCGCGGGCCGGTTCGCGGACCTTCGCGCCGCACGGCATCGCCGGGTGCAGGCCGAGCACGATGATGCCGACCACGATCGCGGCGAGGCCGGCGGACTCCCAGGCCAGGGCGCCCGCGTCGGTGCGCAGCCGGTCGCCGAGGAAGCCGACGCCGCACAGGATCCCGGCCAGCGGCTGGGCCGCGGTCAGGGCGGGCAGCGACATGCGCAGCGACGCGGTCTCGAAGGCGCTCTGCACCAGCACCAGGCCGGTGACACCGAGCGCCAGCACGGCGTACGGCTGCCAGCCGGTCAGCACCTCGCCGAGGCCACCCTCGCCGAAGCGCTCCCCGGTCACCCGGGTCAGGGCGTCCTGGACGCCGTAGAGGAGACCGGCGGCGGTGGCCAGCAGGGCCGGGCCCGCGCTCAGCCGGGAGCGCTTGGCGTACGCCGTGAGCAGCAGGGCCGTACCGACCATGGCGCCGATGATCAGCCACTGCCGGGAGGGGTCGCTGAGGGCCTCGCCGCCGCTCGGCTGCCCGGCCACGATGAACGCGGTCACACCCCCCGCGAGCAGGAGCAGGCCCGTCCAGCCCTGGCGGCCGAGCGGCTGCCGGGTCTGGCGCCGGGACAGGGCCATGGCGAAGAGCAGGTTGGTCGCCAGCAGGGGTTCCACCAGGGACAGCTCGCCCTGGCCGAGGGCGGCGGCGCCCAGCGCCATGCCCGCCACCATCAGGGCGATACCGCCCAGCCAGCGCGGCACCCTCACCAGGTCCAGCAGGATCCGGGGGGACAGAAAGTCACTGAGGGGCGCCTTCTGAGCGGCGTTCTGCTGCAGGACGAATCCGAAGCCCAGGCAGCAGGCGGCGCTCACGGCGAGTATCAGAACCTGAAGCGACACGCGACGTTCCTCGATCGTTCGGCCGGGGCTCGGGGGGCGTACTGCGTAAGGGCCGACTGTAGCGTCCCGGGGCCGGGTGCGCCTCCGGGAGAGCCGGAGGGCGATGGGCTTCACGCAATGGTCCGTGCCCGATGCCATCGACGCCATGGCGTACGCCACAGGTACGGTCCAATGTGCCATACCGACTCCGACAACACGCCACAAGTGCCCCATGAGTCACAGGAGTTGACGCGTGTAACGCGCTGGCGGCCCTTGACGCGAAGTGTTGGCGGGGGGTTGGCTGTGTGTGATCGCTCGATGGCAAACCGAAACCGGACGACGACTCGCGTCGCGTGAGGATGTACCCGAGGTGTCTCCACCCCCGCCACCCCTCGGTCGTGGCCGCAAGCGCGCGGACCGGACCCTAGATGGCGCCCTCGACGACCTCGACCTCGTCGCCGCCCGGACGGCGCTGGCGCAGGGGCGGTGGCAGGCGGCCCGTTCCCTGCTGGCCCGTACCGGCGACGACTGGGACCGGCGCGGCCACCGGATCACCGTCCTCGCCCAGGAGCCCTACAGCGCCCCCTGGGCCCGGGAGTGGCTGCTGGCCGAGCCCGAGTCCGCCGACGCCCGCGTCCTGCTCGCCCTCGCCCAGGTCCAGCGTGTCCTGCGCGGCAAGGAGAAGCCGGACCGCGCCCGCGAGGCCTGCCGTACGGCCGCCGTGCACGCCCCCGCCGACCCCACCCCGTGGCTCGGCCTGCTCATGCTGACCCGGGGGACGGGCACCGAGGACGAGGCGCTGAAGCACTTCGAGGAGCTGGGTCACCGGCACCCCGACCACCACCACGCCCACCACCTGATGGTCGCCCGGCTCGCCGAGCGCCACCCGGCCGTCGGCCCGGACCCGCTGCACGAGGTCTACGACTTCGCCAACGGCGCCGCCGAGCGGGCCCCCGCCGACTCCCCGCTGGCGATCCTGCCGGTCATCGCGCACGCCGAGCGCTACCGGGTACTGGCCGCCGCCGGGCACGAGCCGCCCGACCCGGCCGCTTCCGGGCACTGGGTCGGCCGACGGGCCCGCCAGGTGCTGAAGGCGGCCTTCGACTGGTGGCTGGAGTGGGAGCAGGAGGGGCATCCGCGCCGCCTGGTCGATCTGAACTTCCTCGCCCACGCCAAGTTCTGCGAGGGCCGGGGCGCCGAGGCGGCCGCCCTGTTCCACCGCATCGGCGAACACGCCACCCCGGCGCCATGGTCCTACCCGGACCGCGACCCGTACCCCGCCTTCCGTGCCGCCCGCGACAGCGCGCTCGGCACGGTGTGAAACACCCCGCACCACCCGGCACGACCCGCACCACCCGGCACGACCCGCATCACATGGCATGACCGGCATCACCTGGCAGGACCCGCACCACCCGGCACGATCTGCAGCACCCGGCACACCTGGCAGGACCCACACCACCCGGCATGACCAGCATCACCTGGCACGACCCGCACACCCGGCACACCTGGTGGGACCCCGCAGTACCCGGCATGACCGGCACCACCCGGCATGACCAGCATCACCTGGCACGACCCGCAGCGCCCGGGACACCTGGTGGGACCCCGCAGCACCCGGCACGACTCGCAAGCACCCGGCACAACCCGCATCACCCGGCACACCTGGCGGGACCCCGCGGCAAGTGGCGGGCCGCCGCACCCGGCAGGACCCCGCAGGACCCCGCAGGACCCCGTAGGACCCCGCAAGACCCGCAGCACCCCGCAGCACCCCGCAGCACCCCGCAGCACCCCGCACCGCGAAGCACCCCGGACACCCCCGAGATCTGTGAAAGGACGCCCCGCGATGACGATGGGCAGCTCCAGAACCGTCGGCGACACCGCCGGCATCAGCACCTTCAAGGGCCAGGACCGCGCCCTGCGCGCCGACCGGCTCGGCACGATCGGCCTGCTGCTGTCCGTGCTCGCCGCGACGGCCCCCCTGATGGTCGTCGCCGGTGTCATGCCCACGACCTTCGGGGTCATGGGCATCGTCGGACAGCCGCTCCTCTTCGTGATCCTCGGCGTCGTGCTCGCCCTCTTCAGCGTCGGGTACGCCGAGATGAGCCGGCACGTGCACAACGCCGGCGCCTTCTACGCCTACATCTCCCGCGGCCTCGGCGGCACCGCCGGCGCCGGCGCCGCCCTGGTCGCGCTCGTCGCCTACAACGCCCTCCAGGTCGGCATCTACGGCATCTTCGGCTTCGAGGTCTCCGCCCTGTTCGCCACCTACCTGGAGATCGAACTCGCCTGGTGGATCCCGGCGCTGCTGGCCGTGCTGTTCGTCGGCGCCCTCGGCTGGCTGAAGATCGACCTGAACGCGCGCGTGCTCGGCGTCCTGCTCCTCATCGAGGTGGCGCTCGTCGTGATCTTCGACGTGGCCGCCCTCGGCGACCCCGGTCCCGAGGGCCTCTCCCTGCACGCCTTCAACCCGGACACGCTGAGCGGCGCGGGCATCGGCACCGCCCTGTGCTTCTGCGTCGCGGCATTCCTCGGCTTCGAGCAGGCACCTGTCTACGCCGAGGAGACCAGCCGCCCGCACGTCCTCGTGCCCCGCGTGATGTTCCTGGCCATTGGCGGCATCGCCGTCTTCTACACCATCAGCTGCTGGGCGATCACCGTCGCCACCGGCCCCGACGCCGTCGTCGGCACCGCTCAGGAACAGAGCGCCGGAATGCTGTTCTTCCTGACCGAGGGCCTGGTCGGGGAGACCTTCACCGACGTCCTGCACGTGCTCTTCGTGACCGGCATGTTCGCCGCCATGGTCAGCTTCCACAACGTGGTCGCCCGGTACGCCTTCGCCATGGGCCGCGAGGGCCTGCTGCCCTCCGCCTTCGGCCGTACCACCAGCGCGAGCGGCGCCCCCGGCACCGGCTCCCTGCTCCAGACCGTGATCGCCCTGGTGGTCGTGGCCGCCTTCGCGCTCACCGACGACAAGCCGACCGGCGACCCGACCGCGCCGGTGCTGCACCTGTTCACCTGGATGGGCAACGTCGGCGCGCTCGGCGTCACGCTGCTGATGGCCATCGCCTCGGTGTCCGTCGTGGTCTTCTTCGTCCGCCGGGGCGCGGTGGGCACCCAGTTCTGGCGTCTGGCCGCGGCGGGCCTGGCCACCATCGCCCTGCTCTTCATCGTCGTCTACACCGTCAAGGACTTCGACGTACTCGTCGGCTCGGGCCCCGGTTCGTCCCTGCACTGGATCCTGCCCGGCATCATCGCCCTCGCCCTCGTCGGCGGCCTGGTCCAGGGCCTGGTCCTGCGAGCCCGCGCCCCCGAGGCGCACGCCCGTATCGGCCTGGGCAACGAGGCGTTCCAGCTGGAGAAGGCGGCGGAGAGCTCGCACTGATCCTGCCGCCCCGAGATTCCCGCCCCGGCTCCTCGCCCCGAGAATCTCCCGCGGACATCCCCGAGATGCTCCCGCGGACATTACGGAACCCTGACGAGCGCCCGCGACCCCTGGCCCGCCCGGGGCGCGGGTGCTCGAATGAGGACGTGAACTCCGAACAGCCCGAGGAGCGCGGAACGCCGATGGGCCGCCGCGTCTTCCTCGGCACCCTCGGCCTGGGTGCCCTCGGCGTGGCCACCGCGCCGGTCCTCCAGCGCGGACTGGAATCGTTCCTCGCCGGCGCCGCCGAGAAGGACCCCACGGGCCTGACCGGACTGCTCCCCAACGGCGGCGGCTTCCGCTACTACTCGGTCGCCTCCTCCGTGCCGCGCAAGAACGCCGGGAACTACCGCCTCACCATCGACGGCCTGGTCGACCGCCCCAGGTCGTACACGCTCGCCGAGCTGCGGGCGCTGCCCCAGACCCGCATGGTCCGCGACGTCCAGTGCGTCACCGGCTGGCGGGTGCCCGACACCCCCTTCGAAGGTGTGCGCCTGTCCCGGCTCCTGGACGCGGCGGGAGTGCGCCCGTCGGCCGGGGCGGTGCGCTTCACCTGCTTCGACGGCGTCTACACCGAGAGCCTCACCCTGGACCAGGCCCGCCGCTCCGACGTCCTGGTCGCGCTGCGCATGCAGGACAAGGACCTGGGTCACAGCCACGGCGGCCCGGCTCGCCTGTACGTGGCGCCGATGTACTTCTACAAGTCCGCGAAGTGGCTCTCGGGCATCACCGTCACCGAGGACGTGCGCCCGGGCTACTGGGAGGAGCGCGGCTACGACGTCGACGCCTGGGTCGGCCGTTCGAACGGACGCGACGATGAGCCTACGAGCTGAGGCCCCGCCGACGGCCCGGCTGCGCCGCTTCGGCCGCGCGGCGCGGTGGGTCCACCGCACGACGGCACTCCTGATGGGCGTCTGCGTGGCGACCGCGGCCTGCCTGTACGTCCCCCAGCTCGCGGAACTGGTCGGGCGCCGTGAGCTGATGGTCCGGATCCACGAGTGGGCGGGCCTGGCCCTGCCGGTTCCGCTGCTCGCGGGCCTGGCCTCCCGCGCGCTCCGGGCGGACCTGGGCCGGCTGAACCGCTTCGGCCCGCACGACCGCCGCTGGCTGCGGGCGGCGCTGCGGCGGGACAGGAGCCCGGCGTCCCGTCCGGCGGCGAAGTTCAACGCGGGCCAGAAGATCTACGCGTCCTGGATCGCCGGTGCCACGCTGGTCATGCTCGGGACGGGCCTGATGATGTGGTTCACCCACCTCACTCCGCTGATGTGGCGCACCAGCGCGACCTTCGTGCACGACTGGCTGGCCCTGACCATCGGCATCGTCCTGGCCGGCCACATCGGCATGGCCCTGGCGGACCCGGAGGCACGACGGGGGATGCGCACGGGTTCGGTGAGCCGGGAGTGGGCGGACCGCGAGCATCCGCTGTGGCGGCCGTGAGGGTCAGCGGGGCTTGGGGCACTCGGTGGCCCGGCGTGCGGCGCCGCTGACGTACTCGACGCGCAGCCCGGGATCTCCTTCGTGGAGCACGTAGAGCTTTCCGTCCGAGGGCGCCCAGTACCGGGGTACGAGAAAGAGCCGGTCACCCGCGACGTGAAAGAGCCGCAGCCCGGCGTACCGGAAGCGGTAGGGACTGTCCTCGGCGTCCACCGCGGCGACACAACTGCCGCCACCCCGGATGAGCAGATCGTCCTCGCTGAACACGACCACGGCCGGGAAGCCGTCGGTCACCGTGGCGGTCGTCTCGGCGGCCCGGCCGCGGCCGATGATGCCCGCGTAGGCGTACACGGCCCAGAACAGCGAGACGACGGCGACGAGGAGGGCCGGGGCCCAGATCCGCGCCGGCCGATGCGGTCCGGGTGCGGTGCCGTCCGGGTCCGGACGGGTCCGGGCGTACGCGCTGACCAGCACGCCGACGATCGCCGCGAGCGGGATGAGCAGATCGAACAGGGGCCCCGGCGACAGGTAGAAAAGCGGTACGAGCAGCGGCGCGGGCACCCAGGCGTGCCGCAGCGCCTTCAGGACCGGTTCGGCACGGGCCGGATCGCTCTCGACCTTTCGATGCAGGACGGCACCGACCATCGCGGCGGCGGCGAGGGCGAGCACGGGGAAGTACAGCGCGTCCACGCTGCGGAGCAGGTATTCGGCGGTGGACAGCCGGAACAGGGTGTCCCGCAGCCCGAGGGCCCGGGTCTCGGCGTCGGTACTGGCCCAGCCGAAGTAGAAGAGGACCGCCGTGAAGAGGGAGAGGAGAGACCCGGCGGTGCCGATCAGCTCGAACCAGTTGCGGGGCTGGGGCGACGGTGGGGGAGTGGGTTCCGGATCCGGGGGTTCTGGAGGGACGGGGTGAGGGTCGGGTTCGGGGTCCGAGGGCTCCGGGTCCGGGGGTGCGGTGGTCACGGGGAGGGGGAGGTGACGGGGGACGGGGAGACGTCGGGGGAGGAGCCGGTGGGGCCCACGAGGGTGATGGCGTCATCCAGGCCGGCTGTGTCGCCGTACTCGATCGTGACGCCGACGGTCTGCGGGTAGCTGGCGAAGGTGGGGACCCCCACGGTGAAGGAGAACCTGCCGTCCGACTCGGACCCGGGGACGAGCTGCGGTCCGTCCTGGGATTCCTTGCCGCCGATCTTCACGAACGCGCTCATGGACGGCAGGTCCTCGGAGCTGAAGTGGGCGCCGCTGACCTCGATGGTGATGCGGTCGCCCGGCTCGACCACGCCGTCCTCGTCCGGGACGACCTTGGTGATACGGAAGTCGCAGGCCTCGGCGCCGCCGCCGTTCTCCGAACTCCGCAGCCGCACGGTGGCCGAGGGATGCTCCTGGTGGAACCGCAGGACGTCGCCGAGGACGGCGCGTGCCGCGAGGCCCTTGCAGGTGGCGAGTCGGCCCTCGGTGGCGGCGAAGTACTTGGCCGCGTCGTCCCAGTTTCCGTTCTGACCCTGCACTGCGAGGCAGGCCTCGGCGAGGCCGCGCAGCACCTGCCACTGGGGCTCGTCCGCTTCCGCCCTGATGACGTCCAGGGCGGCCGAGCAGTTCTGGGGCCGCGCACCGAGGGAGTCGTAGACGCTCTCCGGGTCGGCCGAATTCTCCAGATTGGGCGAACGCGGCCCCGGCCGCAGCCAGGAGGGCCGGTCCACCGGACCGGGACCGGTGCCGCCAGAATCGTTTCCGCCCGATCCGTTGCCACCTCCGGAAACGTTTCCGCTCGAGCCGCCGGAGCCGGAGCCGGAGCCCGACCCACCCGACCCGCCGGACCCGCCCGATCCGCCATCCTCCTCGTCCGGCCGCCACGTAGGCATGCCCCCGCCCGAATCCCCGGACCCGCCGCCGCTCTCGCCACCGCTCCGCGTGCCCCCGCCCGAGCTGCCCCCGGAGACACTCATGCCCCCGGAGCCCCCCGACCGCTCCTCGTCACTCCCGCCCCCGCCGCAAGCCGCCGCCGTCCCCACGGCCAGCGTTCCCGCGACGAGTAACCCCGTGATCCGCGCCCTGAGCGAGATCGCCATGACAACCCCCGATGCCAAGTCCCCCCAATGATGGGACCAAGTGCTGTGCCGGGGAAGCCACTTGGGCCCGCCCTCTCCTCGGGGCGAGGACAGGACGGGCCCAGGGGTGTCGTACGACCGCTATATCAACAGCGACAACAGCAGCACGATGCCGCCCGCGACCACCGAGATGATCGTCTCCATCACGGACCAGGTCTTGATGGTCTGTCCGACGTTCAGCCCGAAGTACTCCTTCACCAGCCAGAAGCCGGCGTCGTTGACATGGCTGAAGAAGAGCGAGCCGGCGCCGATGGCGAGGACCAGCAGAGCCGTCTCCGTGGTGGACATGCCCGCCGCGAGCGGCGCGACCAGGCCCGCCGCCGAGACCGTCGCCACCGTCGCCGAACCGGTGGCCAGCCGGATCGCCACCGCGATCAGCCAGGCCAGCAGCAGCGCCGGGATGGACCAGTCCTCGGAGATCTCCAGGATCATCTGACCCACACCGGAGTCGATCAGCGTCTGCTTGAAGCCACCTCCCGCACCGACGATCAGCAGGATGCCGGCGATGGGCGCGAGGCCCTTCTCCACCAGTCCGGACACCCTCTCCTTGCCGAACCCGGCGGGGCGCAGCAGCGTGAAGATGCCGACCAGGACGGACGCGAGCAGGGCGATCAGCGGGGAGCCGATGACGTCGAAGACGCGCTGCGTGGTGTTCTCGGGGTCGTCGATGATGATGTCGACGAGCGCCTTGGAGAGCATCAGCACGACCGGCAGCATGATGGTGGCCAGCGTGGCGCCGAAGCTGGGACGCCGCTCCAGCGTCTCGGAGGCGCGCTGCGGGATCATCTTGTCGGGCGCCTGGACGTCCACCCAGCGGGCGGCGTACCGGGAGAACAGCGGACCGGCGATGATCACCGTCGGGATGGCGACCAGGACGCCGAGCGCCAGCGTGACACCGAGGTTGGCCTGCACCGCGTCGATCGCGACCAGCGGACCGGGGTGCGGCGGGACCAGACCGTGCATCACGGACAGACCGGCGAGCGCCGGGATGCCGATCCGCATCAGCGAGTAGTTGCCGCGCTTGGCGACCATCAACACGACCGGGATCAGCAGCACCACGCCGACCTCGAAGAACAGCGGCAGACCGATCACCGAGGCGATCAGCACCATCGCCCACGGCATGGAACGGCCGCTGGCCTTGGCGAGGATCGTGTCGACGACCTCGTCCGCGCCGCCGGAGTCGGCGAGCATCTTGCCGAGGATCGCGCCGAGTGCGATCAGCACACCGACACCGGCCACGGTGGCGCCGAGCCCGGTGGTGAAGCTGGCGATGGCCTTGTCCAGCGGCGCCCCGGCGAACGCGCCCAGCGCCAGCGAACCGATGGTCAGCGCCAGGAAGGCGTGGAGCTTGAACTTGGTGATCAGCAGGACGATGACGGCGATGCCCAACAGGACGGCGATGCCCAGCTGGGCATGACCGGCCGAGGTGATGGGCTCGACGGGGTCCGCTGCCAGCAGCTCGACGTTGAGTCTGGTCACGGGTTTTCCTTGCGGTTACGGGGGTGGGGAGGGGAGTGCGTGGGGGGCTACGACGTCGGGGCCGACGGCGTGTCGAGGGCGTCCAGCGCGGCCGTGGCGCGTGCGGTGATCTCCTCGGGGGTGCCCGAGACGTCCACCACGACGCCCGCCTCGTCCGCCTGAAGCGGCTGGAGGGTGGCGAACTGCGAGTCCAGTAGGGCCGTGGGCATGAAGTGCCCCTGCCGCTGGCGCATCCGGGTCTCGATCAGCGCGCGGTCGCCCGCGAGGTGGACGAAGACCACCCCGGGCGCGGCGGCCCGGAGCCGGTCGCGGTAGGACCGCTTCAGCGCGGAGCTGCTGACCACCCCACCGAGCCCCGCCCGCCCGTGCGCCCAGGTGCCGATGGCGTCGAGCCAGGGCCACCGGTCCTCGTCGTCGAGCGGGGTACCGGCCGACATCTTGGCGATGTTGGCCTGCGGGTGGAAGTCGTCGCCCTCGGCGTACGGGACGCCGAGCCGGGCGGCGAGCAGGGGACCGATCGTGGTCTTGCCCGTTCCGGCAACGCCCATCACGACGACGACGTGGGGGGTACGCATCACTGCCTCGCTGTCTTCCTCGACAAACGACGTCGACTGCTGACGTCGGCCGGGACACTGAAACTCATTAGGTACGACGAATTCAAGACCTTGTGACAAATAAGTCTGACTTTTTGTTCCCCTGGTCTCCCCCGTACGCTGTGGGAATGAGCACAACGGGCCGGGGGCTGCACGGCCATGTACTGGAAACCCTCGGCCCCGCGATCACCGCGGGCGAGTACCCCCCGGGCAGCGTCCTGCGCACCGATGAGCTCGCTCAGCGGTTCGATGTCTCACGCTCCGTGATGCGCGAGGCCGTCCGCGTCCTCGAGTCGATGTACCTGGTCGAGTCCCGCCGCCGGGTGGGCGTGACGGTCCGCCCGAAGTCCGAGTGGAACGTCTACGACCCCCAGGTCATCCGCTGGCGCCTGGCCGGCGCCGACCGGCCCCACCAGCTGCGCTCCCTCACCGTGCTGCGCTCCGCGATCGAGCCGGTCGCCGCGGGCCTCGCCGCGAAGAACGCCACCGCGGCGCAGTGCGCCGAGCTCACCGAGTGCGCCCTGGGCATGGTGGCCAACTCCCGAGGCCACCAGCTGGAGGGTTACCTCCTGCACGACGTCGCCTTCCACCGGGTCATCCTCAACGCCTCCGGCAACGAGATGTTCGCCCGGCTCGGGGACGTCGTCGCCGAGGTCCTCACCGGCCGTACCCAGCACGAGGTCATGTTCGAGGACCCCGACCCGGCCGCCGTCACCCTGCACGTGCAGGTCGCCGAGGCGGTCCGCGCCCGCGACGCCGCCCGCGCCGAGGAACTGGTTCGCGAGATCACGGTCGGCGCCCTCCAGGAGCTGGACATCCTCGCGCCCTGAAATCCCTTCGCGCAGGCCCGATCGCCGGCGGTACCGTCCGCAAGTGCTTGATGAAGACGGCTACTTCGGAGAGAAGATCGCGTCCGGGTACGACGACGACTGTGCGGAGATGTTCCAACCGCATGTCGTGGGACCGGTGGTCGACGTCCTGTCGGACCTCGCCGGTGACGGCCCCGCGCTCGAACTCGGCATCGGCACCGGCCGTATCGCCCTGCCGCTGGCCGCCCGCGGCGTACCGGTGCACGGCATCGACATGTCCCGCGCCATGGCCGCCCGGCTGCGCGAGAAGCCCGGCGGGGACACCGTCGGCGTGACGATCGGCGACTTCGCGACGACCCGGGTCGAGGGTGAATTCACCCTCGCCTACCTGGTGTTCAACACCATCAACAACCTGACCACCCAGGACGCCCAGGTCGACTGCTTCGTCAACGCCGCCGCTCATCTGGCCCCGGGCGGCCACTTCGTCATCGAGGTGGGCGTGCCGGAGCTGCGCAAACTGCCGCCGGGACAGAGCGCCGTGCCGTTCCGCATCACGCCGACGCAGTGGGCCTTCGACACCTACGATCCCGCCACCCAGTCGATGAGCAGCAACTACGTCACGATCGTCGACGGACGCGCCGAGCACTGGTCGCTGCCGTTCCGGTACGTGTGGCCCGCCGAGCTGGACCTGATGGCGCGCCTCGCCGGACTGCGCCTGCGCAACCGCTGGGAGGACTGGAACCGGGCGCCCTTCACCAGCGAGAGCACCCGGCACGTGTCGGTGTGGGAGAAGCCGGCCGGCTGATCAGTCCAGGAACTCCCCGTCCACGTACACCCACGCCCCGTCCACCCGCTCGAATCGGCTCCGCTCGTGCAGCGAGCCGCCCCGGAAGGACGCCCGGAAGGTCACGGTCCCGGTGGAGTGGAACGCGGAGCCGTCGCCGGTCGCCAGGATGTCCAGGCCCGTCCAGCGCATCCCCGGATCCAGCTCGAGCCGCGCCGGCCGGGTCCGCGGATGCCAGGTCCGTAGCAGATAGGGCACGTCGCCCTTCACGAACGCGCTGTACCGGGACCGCATCAGCGCCTCCGCGGTCGGCGCGGCGGCGGCGCCGGAGTGGTAGCGCCCGCAGCACTTCTCGTACGGCTCGGCCAGGCCGCAGGGACAGTTCCTCATGCCGACGCCCCCGCGCTCGGCGGGTACGGCGGCTTCACCGGCAGTGCCGTCACCTGGCTCGGCAGCGGCGGCAGCGCCGTGCCGTACACCCAGGCGTCGAACAGCTCCTCCAGCGGCTCGCTCGCGAACCGGGCCACGTGCGCGGTGAACGTCGTCGTGGTCACTGCCCCGCCCCGGTGCAGCCCGGTCCAGCCGCGCAGCATCCGGAAGAAGGCGTCGTCGCCGAGCGCGCAGCGCAGGGCGTGCACGGTCAGCCCGCCGCGCTCGTAGAGGCGATCGTCGAACATCAGCTTGCGGCCGGGGTCGGCGAGCTTCAGATCCTGCGGCAGCCCGGACAGCAACCGGTGCGCGGTGGCGGCGAGTTGCTGCGCCGTCCGGCCGCCGGACCGCTCCGACCACAGCCACTCGGCGTACTTCGCGAGTCCCTCGTTCAGCCAGATGTGCCGCCAGTCGGCGATCGAGACGCTGTTGCCGAACCACTGGTGGGCCAGCTCGTGCGCGACCAGCCGCTCCGAACCCCGGGCGCCGTCCACATGGTTGGCGCCGAACAGCGACAACCCCTGTGCCTCCACGGGCACATCGAGCTCCTCCTCGGTCACCACCACCGCGTACTCGTCGAACGGGTAGGGCCCGAAGACCTCCTGGAACAGCTCCATCATCTGCGGCTGACGGGCGAAGTCCCGGGAGAACCGGGGGAGCAGATGCGCCGGGATGTGCCCGTGCTGCGGCACCCCGCCCGGGCCGGGGTCGCCCAGCAGGACCGTCTGGTACTTGCCGATCGACAGGCCGACGAGATAGCTGGACGTCGGCGCGGACTGCTCGTAGACCCAGGTCGTCGTCGACGCCTTCGTCGTACGCGTGAGCAGTCGGCCGCCCGCCACCACCGCGTACGAGGACGGGGTGGTGATCGAGATCTGGTACGACGCCTTGTCCGCCGGGCGGTCGTTGCACGGATACCAGGAGGGCGCCCCGACCGGCTGGCTCGCCACCAGCGCCCCGTCCTCCAGCTCCTCCCAGCCGAGCCCGCCCCACGGGCTGTTCACCGGCTTGGGGTTGCCCGACCAGTGCACCTCGACCGTGAAGGCGGCCCCGGGCCGGATCGGCTTGGCGGGCTTGATCCGCAGCCGTCCGCCACGATGCGTGTAGTGCGGCTGGCGCCCGTCCAGCCGGACCCGGCCGATCTTGAAGTCCGCGAGGTTCAGCTGGAACTCGGCGAGCGGCGACCGGCCCGCGATCGCGTTGATCCGGGCCGTACCCGACAGCCGGTTCGGACCCGGGCGGTAGTCCAGCGCGAGTTCGTACCGGTGCACCCGGTAACGGGGATCACCGTTGTCGGGAAAGTACGGGTCCGCGCCCACGGACTGCTGAACTGCCACTGCTGCGTCTGCTCCTCGCGCTGCGCTCGTACGACGTGCCCCGTCCCCCGACGTCGTACGGGCGGTCAGCGCCGCCACGCCTCGATCGGGTTGCCCAGCCAGCGCGTGTCGTCGGGAACGGACTCCGCGGCCATCACCAGCGACGCGGGACCCAGCGTGGTGCGGGCCCCGACCGTGCTGCCGGGCAGAACGATTCCGCCAGGACCCAGCGTCGCGCCCTCACGGAGGACCACAGTATCCGTCCGCAAGATCCGGTCGTGGAAGAGGTGCGTCTGGAGCACACAACCCCGGTTCACCGTGGCCGCGTCCTCCAGGGTCACCAGATCCGTCTCCGGAAGCCAGTAGCTCTCCACCCACACGCCCTTGCCGATCCGTGCGCCGAGTCCGCGCAGCCACGCCGTCATCAGCGGCGTGCCCGGCACGGATCCGGCCAGCCACGGCACGGCCAGCACCTCGACGAAGGTGTCGGCCAGCTCGTTGCGCCACACGAACCCGCTCCACAGCGGGTGCTCCCCGCCGCGGTGCCGCCCCACGAGTGCCCACTTGGCGAGGATCGAGACCAGCCCCGCGAGCCCGCCGGCCGCGAGCAGCACCATTCCGGCCAGCGGCCAGGCCCAGCCGCCCAATGCGGCCAGCGCCGCCACCGTCAGCACGGCCAGCGCCGCCGAGCAGAACACCGGAACGATCCGGCACAGCTCCACCAGACCGCGCGCCCACAGCAGCCGGGCCGGCGGATCGTACGTCCGGCTCCGGTCGCCGTCGCTCGCGCTGCGCGGCAGCTTCACCGGCGGAAGACCCAGGTACGAGGTGCCCTTCTTCGCCTTCTTGGGCGTAGCCGAGAGCACCCCGACCAGACCGTCGTCCGGCACGCTCCGCCCCGGCGCGGTCATCCCGGAGTTCCCGAGGAACGCCCGCCGCCCGATCTCCGCGCGCCCGATCCGCACCCAGCCGCCGCCCAGCTCGTACGGCGCGGTCAGCGTGTCGTCGGCCAGGAAGGCGCCCTCGCCGACCGTGGTCAGACTCGGCAGCGCCAGCACGGTGGACACCTCGGCACCCTTGCCGATCCGCATTCCGAGCGACCGCAGCCACAGCGGGGTGACCAGTCCGGCGTACAACGGGAACAGCGTCTCCCGGGCACGGTCCATGAGCTGCGTGACCGTCCAGGCCTGCCAGCCGACCCGGCTGTGCGTGGCGTACGTGCCCTCGGCGAGGCCGAGGCTGAGCAGCCGTACGGCGATAAGGATCACCAGGGCGTACACCAGACCGAAGGTCAGCGTCGCCGGGACCAGCGCGAGCGCGGCGCCCATGAGCGGGTCACCGCCGTTCACGAAGGGGTACGCCACGGCCAGCGCCGCCGCCCCGGACAGCACCGGAAGCGCGCTGAGCGCGAGACCGCTCACGCCGTACATGCCCCGCCAGAAGGCGCCCCGGACCGGCCGCTCCTTCGGCCAGTTCCGCTTCGCCCTGCCCAGCTTCACCGCGGGCGCGCCCGCCCAGCGCTGACCGGTCGGGATCTGCCCGGTGACCGCGGAGCCCGGCCCCACCTCGGCCCGCTTGCCGACCCGGGCACCCGGGAAGAGCAGGCTGCGGGTGCCGACGACGGCGTGCGCCCCCACCTTGACCGGGCCGATCTCCAGCCGGTCGCCGTCCAGCCAGTACCCGGACAGGTCCACCTCGGACTCGACGGCCGCGCCCCGGCCCAGCTTGAGCATGCCGGTGACCGGCGGCAGCGAGTGCAGATCGACGTCCTGCCCGACCTTGGCGCCCAGGGCCCGGGCGTACCGCTCCAGCCAGGACCCGGTCAGCGAGGTCGCGCCGCTCAACTCCGCCAGCCGCTCGGCGGTCCACAGCCGCAGATGGACGCTGCCGCCGCGCGGGTACCGGCCCGGTCGTACGCCCCGCAGCAGCAGCCGGGCGCCGCCCGCCGCGATCCCGAGCCGCCCCGGCGGGCTGAAGAACACCAGGGCCCCGGTCCCGAGGAGCCACCAGGGGGCGGCCGGCAGCCAGGACAGCGGCAGGACGTTGCCCGCCGCGGCCAGTGGCACCAACCAGCGCAGCCCGAGCAGGGTGAAGAGCGGCAGCAGCACCAGGAGCTGGACCGCCTGCGCGCGTCTCGGCACCGGGGCGATCGTCCGCCGGGCACCGTCGTCCTGCGCGGACTTCTCCAGGTGCCGGGCCAGCTTGCGCAGCGTGGGCTGCTGGTAGATGTCGAGGACGGCGGCGCTCGGGTAGCGGGTGCGCAGCCGCGTGGTGAGCTGCGCGGCGCCCAGGCTGCTGCCGCCGATCGCGAAGAAGTCGTCGGCGGCGCTGGACACCGGGATGCCGAGGACTTCCGTCCACTGCTCGGCGAGCCAGGCCTCGGTGCCGTACAGCTGCTCGGCCTCGGGGGTCTGCAGGTTCTCCAGCGGCCAGGGGAGGGCGTCACGGTCGACCTTGCCGGAGGTGCGGGTCGGCAGGTCCTCGACCGGTGCCAGCAGCGGCACCAGCGCGGCCGGCAGCTCGGCGCGCAGCCTCTCGACGGCGGCCGCGTGGTCCCAGCCGTCCTGGGTGACGACGTACCCGACGAGGAGCTGGTTGCCGCTGCGCGCGGTCCGTACGGCGGCGGCCGCGCCCGCGACGCCGGGCAGCGCCTGGAGCGCCGCGTCCACCTCGCCCAGCTCGATCCGCCGGCCGCCGAGCTTGATCTGCTCGTCGGCCCGGCCGAGGAAGATCAGCCCTTCCGGCTCCGCCTTGACCAGGTCACCGCTGCGGTAGGCCCGCTCCCAGCCCAGGGAGTCGAGGGGCGCGTACTTCTCCGCGTCCTTCTCGGCGTCCAGGTACCGCGCCAGCCCGACCCCGCCGATCACCAGCTGGCCACTGTCGCCCATCTTCACGGGCTGCCCGGCCTCGTCGACGACGGCGAGCTCCCAGCCGTTCAGCGGCAGCCCGATCCGGATCGGCTCCTCGCCGGACATCAGGGAGGCACAGGCGACGACGGTCGCCTCGGTGGGCCCGTAGGTGTTCCAGACCTCGCGGCCCTCGGTCACCAGCCGCTGCGCCAGCTCCGGCGGGCAGGCCTCACCGCCGAAGATCAGCAGGCGGACGTCGTTGAGGGTGTCCGGCTCCCACAGCGCGGCCAGGGTGGGCACGGTCGAGACGACGGTGATCTCCTGCTCGACCAGCCACGGCCCCAGATCGGCGCCACTCCTGACCTGCGAGCGGGGCACGGGCACCAGGCAGGCGCCGTACCGCCAGGCGAGCCACATCTCCTCGCAGGACGCGTCGAAGGCGACCGAAAGACCGGCCATGACCCGGTCACCGGGCCCGATCGGGTCCTCGCTGAGGAACAGCGCCGCCTCGGCGTCCACGAACGCGGCCGCGCTCTCGTGGCTGACGGCGACACCCTTGGGCCTGCCGGTCGAACCGGAGGTGAAGATGACCCAGGCGTCCTGCTCGACTCCGGGCCGCCCCGCCGGGACCCCGGAGGCGCCGCCGTGGACGGTGATCTCGTGCCCCGCCGCGACGACGGCCCTGACGTCCGCCTCGCCGAACACCAACTCGGCCCGCTCGTCCGGGTCCTCCGCGTCCACCGGCACATAGGCGGCCCCGGCCGCGAGCACGGCCAGAACGGCGACGTACAGATCGTTGGTCCCGGAGGGCACCCGCACGCCCACCCGGTCACCGAGCCCGACGCCCGCGTCGGCGAGCCGCCGCCGAACCCGCGCCACCTCGGCGGCCAGCGCACGGTAGGTCAGCCGGGTCGTGCCGTCGTCCAGAGCGAGCTCGTCCGGGTACGACCGTACGGACGCGTCGAGAATGTCGACGAGCGTGCGGGGAGAGGCCGCCGGGCCCCCGGAGAAACGTGCCGTATCGCCGAACCGCTCGCGGATCTCTTCGTCGAGCAGACCGAGAGCACTGCTCTCGTGGATGGCTGCCATCGGGTCCTCGCGTCTCGATCCCGGAAGCCTCCGGGGCGCCGGCGGGCCCGCAGGGTCGCCTGGGGTTGTCCGGTCCAGCTCCGTAACAAGCCGGAAATTTTAGTACGACGCTAGGTCCGCCCCCTTCGAACTGCCACCCGGAACGGATCTTGCGAGCCGTCCGGGTGACATGTGCACCGCGATGACCTGGCACTTTGCCGGGGCGGGAGAGATGCCCCACACAGAGCGCCAGGTCGACTCCGCAGCGTATTAATCGACGAACCGCCGGACGAACGTCAGGGCGGTGTCGGCGACTTCACGCCAGCCGCGGTCGATGGTGAGGGCATGACCCCGGCCCGGCATCTCGACGATCTCCGTCACCGCGTGCTCGTTGTGCAGCTGCTTCTTGTACGAGGCGTTGGCGATGGCCCACGGGACGGTGTTGTCCTTCTCGCCGGAGACGATCAGCAGCGGGCCCCGGCCCTTCGCGGTGGTGTCGACCTTCACCTCGGTCCACGGGTTGAGGTTGGCCACGGCAGCCTGGAACAGCGGCTCGCCCGGCGCCGGGACGGCGAAGGTGTCGTACAGCTCGCGCGCCTCCTCCTCGGACACCGCGTTGGCGAACGAGTAGCGGAACTGCTCGAACGTCAACGGCACCGCCCGGTGGAAGTTGGCCGGGTTGCCGAGGACCGGCCGTGCCGCGCGCAGCGACGACAGCGGCAGCGGCAGCACTCCGCGGAACGGCGCGGGGTCGATGGCGACGGACGCCTGGGACAGCTCGCGCCCGGCGATGATCTGGGTGATCAGACCGCCGAAGGAGTGCCCGACGACGACCGGCTTGCGCTCCAGCTTCCCGATCAGGTCGCAGAAGTGGTCGGCGACCTGTCCGACGCTCTTGCCCGCGAGGACCTCGGGATGCTGCTGGGCCTCCTCGACGGTCGCCGGATCGTCGGGCCAGCCGGGGGTGACCGGGGCGAACCCGGCCTCCTCGAAGACGGCGGCCCACCGGTCCCAGCTGGTGGGCAGGAGCCACAGCCCGTGCACGAACACGGCGGGGGTGCGACCGGTGGCGTTGGCCCGCTCGATCCGTTCGAGATCGCGGGCGTAGGAGGCGGAGTCGGGTGATGGCATGGGCGTGCTCCTGCTTGTCGACACGGTTGCTCCCGGGACCGTAGGCCCGGCCGCCGGGACCCGGTTGACCCGCAGTGCACACCCGCATGCCCCCGAGCGCACGGCCGGGAGGGCCGAGGCGCGCGAACGCGAAGTGCCGGTCGGGATCGCTCCCGGCCGGCACTCGATGCTGCAACAACTGGTGTCCGAGGGGGGACTTGAACCCCCACGCCCGATAAAGGGCACTAGCACCTCAAGCTAGCGCGTCTGCCATTCCGCCACCCGGACAAGGTGTCTGTCGCGCGGGGTTTCCCTCGCGGCGACAGAGAAAACATTACCAGGCTTTCGAGGGTGGCCGATCACCCCCCGTCCCCGCGTGAACGGCGTGTGACCGGCCGGGGGGCGGTCTTGGGTGCGAGCGGCTCGCGGGAGGAGGATGAGGGGGACCACCAGCAGTGACAGTGGGAGGAACCAGCGTGAGCGGGACGGACACGACCAGGAGCGTCACCGGCGAGGACGAGGTCGTGGACCTCTGCCGCGAGCTGATCCGGATCGACACCAGCAACTACGGCGACCACTCGGGCCCGGGAGAGCGCAAGGCCGCCGAGTACGTGGCCGAGAAGCTCGCCGAGGTGGGCCTCGAACCGCAGATCATCGAGTCGCACAAGGGGCGCGCCTCCACGGTGGCCCGGATCGCGGGCGAGGACCCCTCGCGTCCCGCGCTCCTCATCCACGGCCACACCGACGTCGTGCCGGCCAACGCCGCCGACTGGACCCACCACCCGTTCTCCGGCGAGATCGCGGACGGCTGTGTGTGGGGGCGCGGAGCCGTCGACATGAAGGACATGGACGCGATGACGCTGGCCGTCGTGCGCGACCGGCTGCGCAGCGGCCGCAAGCCGCCGCGCGACATCGTCCTCGCCTTCCTCGCCGACGAGGAGGCGGGCGGCACCTACGGCGCCAAGTACCTGGTCCAGAAGCACCCGGAGCTGTTCGAGGGCGTCACGGAGGCGATCGGCGAGGTCGGCGGGTTCTCCTTCACCGTCAACGAGAAGCTGCGCCTGTACCTGGTGGAGACCGCCCAGAAGGGCATGCACTGGATGCGGCTCACCGTGGACGGCACCGCGGGCCACGGTTCGATGACCAACGACGACAACGCCATCACCGAGCTGTGCGAGGCCGTCGGCCGGCTCGGACGGCACACCTGGCCGGTGCGCGTGACGAAGACCGTACGGTCCTTCCTCGACGAGCTCTCCGACGCGCTCGGCACCGAACTCGACCCCGAGAACATGGACGAGACCCTCGCCAAGCTCGGCGGCATCGCCAAGATGGTCGGCGCGACCCTGCGCAACTCTGCCGCGCCCACCATGCTCGGCGCCGGCTACAAGGTGAACGTCATCCCCGGCCAGGCCACCGCCCACGTCGACGGGCGCTTCCTGCCCGGCCACGAGGAGGAGTTCCTCGCCGACCTCGACCGGCTGCTCGGACCGCGGGTGAAGCGGGAGGACGTGCACGCCGACAAGGCCCTGGAGACCGACTTCGACGGCAAGCTCGTCGACGCCATGCAGAGCGCGCTGAGCGCCGAGGACCCGATCGCTCGGGCCGTGCCGTACATGCTTTCCGGCGGCACCGACGCCAAGTCCTTCGACGACCTCGGCATCCGCTGCTTCGGCTTCGCGCCGCTGCGGCTGCCGCCCGAGCTGGACTTCGCGGGCATGTTCCACGGCGTCGACGAGCGGGTGCCGGTGGACGGGCTCAAGTTCGGCGTGCGGGTGCTCGACCGATTCCTGGACGCGTCCTGAAACCGTCCTGAATCGGCCCACTGAAACGAAACTTCAACAATCGCCCGCCTGTGCGGAATTGACTGAGAAGAGTGAATGCGACGATAAGCTCGTAGCTCCATTACTCCCTCCTCGTTACTGGTGATGCGATCCGTTACTTGGGATCGCATTGCCAACAAGGAGGAATAATGATCAAGAAGGTCGTCGCCGCTGCGGCTGCCACTGGTGGTCTGGTTCTCGCGGGTGCGGGCCTGGCCGTCGCCGACTCCGGTGCCCAGGGTGCCGCCGTGCACTCCCCGGGTGTCCTGTCCGGCAACGTCGTTCAGGTTCCCGTGCACATCCCGGTGAACGTGTGCGGCAACACGATCTCCGTGATCGGGCTGCTGAACCCCGCCTTCGGCAACACCTGCGTGAACAAGTGACGCTGCCTTTCTGAGGTTTCGACCTTCAGGGGTTTCGTTCGACACCGTCGGTCCCGGAGCGCGTGCCATGCGCTCCGGGACCGACCGGTCTTTTCGCGTGGGTCACGAGGGGGAAGGCAGGAATTCAGCAATGCGACAGGTCACCCGCAAAGGCCTGATGACCGTGGCGGCCGCGACCGGCGTGATCGCCGCCGCGGGAGGCACCGCCCAGGCCGACTCGGGCGCGAGCGGTTCCAGCTCGCACTCGCCGGGAGTGCTCTCGGGCAACACGGTCCAGGCACCGGTGCACGCACCGGTCAACGCCTGCGGCAACACGGTCGACGTCGTCGGGGTCCTGAACCCGGCGGTCGGCAACACCTGCGTCAACCACGGGGGCGGCTCGGGCTCGCACGGCGGGTACGGCGACTCCGGCGGCCACGGCGGCTCCGGGGGCGCGTACTCCGAGGGGCACGCCTCGCACTCGCCCGGTGTGGGTTCCGGCAACCATGTCGAGGTGCCGGTCTACGCGCCGGTCAATGTCTGCGGCAACAGCGTCAATGTCATCGGCATCGGCAACGGTGTCACGGGCAACGACTGCGCGAACGGGGGCGGATCCGGGGGGCCGGGCGGACCCGGAGGACCGGGCGGACCCGGAGGGCCGGGCGGACCCGGTGGCGGCCACCAGCCGCCCGGTGGTGGACAGGAGAACCCGGGGAACCCTCCCGGCGGTCCGAACAACCCGGGCAATCCGGGCAACCCCGTTGAGCCCCCGCACCACGGGAGCCCCACCAGCCCCACCACACGCAGCGGCACACCTGGCACCACCACCAGCACCCCGCCCGGCTCGGGCACCGTGACGCCGGACGGTTCCCCGCGGGCCTCCCTGCCAGGAGCCGGATCCGTCACCCAGCCCCAGGGCGGTGGGACGCTCGCCGCCACCGGCAGCGAGCTGCCGCTCGGCTACGCCCTCCCCATGGGCGCGGGCGCGCTGCTGGCGGGCGCCGTGCTGTACCGCAGGGCGCGGGCCTCGGCCTGAGAGACCGCGCACAACGGAGCGGGCCCCGCCACCAGGCGGGGCCCGCTCCGTCTCCGTCTGCTCTCACCACGTGGCGCGCACCTGGCGGATGATCCTCCGGCGCAGCCGCACCCTGCGGCTTCCGTCGCGCAGCAGGCTCAGGCGGTCCAATTCCCAGTGTCCGTACTCGGCATGGTCCGTCAGCAGTCGTGTGGCGTCCTTGCGGGAGACCCCGCGCGGTACGTACACGTCGACAAATTCGTATTCCGGCATCGCATCTATTGTGCGGGCTGGGGCCCGGTACGGATAGCGTCTGCACTATGTCTGATGCTGCGCAGCCCACCGCTGCCGAGGTACGCGCCGCCGCCGAGGCGGTCAAGACCGCGCTCGACCGCCATCTCGCCGCGGTCGAACGCAGGTCGGGTGAGGACGACCCGGCCGTCTACGAGGCGTTCAACGAGCTGGCCACGGCCGCGGAGGCGTACGACGAGCTGCTGTACGACCGCTACGACGAGGTCACGCCCTTCGAGATCCCCGGTACGGACGACGGGCTGCCCCCCTACACCGGGCCCGAGGAGCCGAACGCGCTCAGCGTGCTGATCCGCCGCGACTACACCGTGGTGGAGCCGCAGCGGCTGCTGGCGCAGGCGCAGCGGGTCGAGGCGGCGGACTACGACGCGGACGCGGACTCCGGGGCCTCCGGCACGGTCCACGGCGCACTGGGCATCCTGTTCGGCGAGTTCGAACCGGACGAGATCGCCTCCCGGCACAAGGAGTTCGGCCTGGAGGAGGGCGACTCCACCCTGTGGGTGACCGCCGCCGACGAACCGGCCGACCCCGGTGAGTGGCTGGAGGCGCCGTTCGAGCAGATCGACCCGCAGACGGTGGTCTGCCGTTTCGACGTCAGCGCGGTGTTCGACGACGACGTGGACGACGATCTTGAGGCGGAGCTGGAGGACGAGGACCTGGAGCCGCTGGACGCGGAACGCTAGCGCCGGGCTGAGGCGAGAACGGCGGCGGTCACGGAATGTCGCGTGACCGCCGCCGTCGCATGTCGGCACCGCCCCGATCCCCTGAGCCCTGTCGCTCGGATCATCACGGCGTCGCGGGCCCTGGCACGCTCGGGCGGGCCGGACCGGACTGCTTCCGGCAGCCGGCCGACCCGAACGACGGGGCCTAGTGCCGCGTCAGGCAACGTTCGCCCCGTCGCGTCGCCCGGCACGCACTCTCGCCGCACCGGGCACAAGCCCAAGTACGTCCAGTACGAGGGCTTGCACCCGGCACGCCGAGAGCACGCACCGGACGCC
>NZ_JBSFOK010000045.1:0-70604 GCF_053587635.1 Streptomyces sp. NPDC003635
GGCGTCCGGTGCGTGCTCTCGGCGTGCCGGGTGCAAGCCCTCGTACTGGATGTACTTGGGCTTGTGCCCGGTGCGGCGAGAGTGCGTGCCGGGCGCCGCGACGGGGCGATCGTTGCCTGACGTGGCACTAGGCCCGTTCGGGGGTGCCGAAGGTCTTGGTCCGGTGCACCCGCCAGCGCTCCATCATCTCCGCGATCTCCCCTTCGACGAACTCGAAGAAGGCCAGGGTCTCGGCCATACGGCGGCCCGCGCGCGTGTCCGGTCCGAGGCTCGCCACGCCTTCCCTGAGCGCGCCCTCCCACCGCTTGATGACGGCCTCGCGGCTGGTCAGGGCCTCGTACCACTGGTCCCCGTGGACCCGGTAGCGCTCCCTGCGGGACCCCGGTTCGCGCTCGCGGGAGACCATGTGGGTCTGGGCGAGGTAGCGCACGGCGCCGGACACCGCCGCCGGGCTGATCCGCAGCTGTTCGCCCAGCTCGGCGGAGGTCAGCACGCCCTCCTCGGAGGCGAGCAGCGCGGCGAAGACGCGGGCCGCCATCCGCTGCATCCCGGCCTCGACCAGCTGCGCCGCGAACGCCTCGACAAACCTCGACACGGCCTCCGTGTCCCGCGCTTCCGTCATGCGCCCGTCCTCTCGGCGATTCATATGCTTCCTTAACTTCACAAATTTCTGAAAGAAGCGTACTTTCTGGGCCATGACGAAGGCAATCACCGTCTCCGGACTGCACAAGGCGTTCGGCAAGACGCGCGCGCTGGACGGGCTCGACCTGGAGGTGGAGACCGGCGAGGTGCACGGCTTCCTCGGCCCCAACGGCTCCGGGAAGTCCACCACCATCCGGGTCCTGCTCGGCCTGCTGCGCGCCGACTCCGGCGCCGCGCGGATCCTCGGCCGCGATCCCTGGACGGACGCGGTGGAGGCGCACCGCCGGATCGCCTACGTCCCCGGCGACGTCACGCTCTGGCGGAACCTGTCGGGCGGCGAGGTGATCGACCTGTACGGCCGCCTGCGGGGCGGACTCGACAAGCGGCGGCGGGCCGAACTGGTCGAGCGGTTCGAGCTGGACCCGACCAAGAAGGGCCGCACCTACTCCAAGGGCAACCGGCAGAAGGTCGCCCTGGTCGCCGCCTTCGCCTCGGACGTGGACCTGCTGATCCTGGACGAGCCGACCTCGGGCCTGGACCCGCTGATGGAGGAGGTGTTCCAGCGCTGCGTGGAGGAGGAGCGGGACCGCGGCCGGACGGTCCTGCTGTCGAGTCACATCCTCAGCGAGGTCGAGGAACTCTGCGACCGAGTGAGCATCATCCGCAAGGGCCGCACCGTCGAGACGGGTTCCCTGGCCGACCTGCGCCATCTGACGCGGACCAGCGTGACGGCCGAACTGGTCGGCCCGCCCAACGGGTTGACGCGGCTGGCGGGCGTCCATGACCTCGACGTGCGGGGGCACCGGGTCCGGCTCCAGGTGGACACGGACAAACTGGACGCCGTACTGAAGTCGCTGGCCGAGTCCGGGGTGCGCTCGCTGACCTCGACGCCGCCCACGCTGGAGGAACTGTTCCTGCGCCACTACCAGGACGAGGCGGTGGCCCGATGACCACGGCCACCGCCGAACTGACGGGCACCGGAACACTGTTGCGGTTCGCCCTGCGCCGGGACCGGCTGATGATCCCGGCGTGGGTCGCGGTGAACGCCCTGATGATCCTGTCGATGCCGAGCACGCTGCAGGGCGTCTACGCCACGGCCGAGGACCGCGCGAAGCTGGTGGCGGACACGGCGGCCAACGCCTCCTTCCGCGCCCTGATCGGCCCGGCCTTCGACGACTCCCTCGGCGCGCTGACGGCCTGGCGGGCCGGCGTGTACGCGGGCGCGCTCGCGGCCGTGGTCAGCCTGCTGGTCGTCGTACGGCACACGCGCGACGAGGAGGAGAGCGGGCGTCAGGAGCTGGTCGCGTCCGGGATGGTGGGCCGCAGGGCGTCGCTCACGGCGTCGCTGCTGGCGGCGGCGGTCGCGAACGCGGTGCTGGCGCTGCTGGTGACCGCCGGACTGGCCGGCCAGGGTGCCGCGGGGGCGCTGGCCTTCGGGCTCGGCCTCGCCGGAGTGGGCATGGTCTTCGCGACGCTGGCGGCGATCGTCGCGCAGTTCACCGAGAGCGCGCGGCTGGCCAGAGGGCTGACGGCGGGGCTGCTGGGCGCGGCCTTCGTGCTGCGCGCGGCGGGCGACGCGGCCTCGGACGACGGCTCGTCGGCGCTGACGTGGGTGTCGCCGCTGGGCTGGCTGGAGAACCTGCGGTCCTTCGCGGACGAACGGTGGTGGGTGCTCCTGCTCTTCGCGGCGGCGATCGGCGTGCAGGCCGCGGTGGCCTACGCGCTGGCCGGCCGCCGGGACGTCGGCATGAGCTTCCTGCCCGCCCGGCCCGGCCCGGCCGAGGGCCGCCTCGGCACGGCGGCCGCGCTGGCCTGGCGGCTGCAGCGCGGATCCGTCCTCGGCTGGTCGATCGGGTTCTTCTTGGCCGGGGTCGTGTACGGCGGTCTGACGGACGGGGTGGCGGACCTGGTGGGGGACAACGACAACGCCCGGGAGATCTTCCAGCGGATGGGCGGCCAGAGCGCCCTCACGGACGCCTTCCTGGCCTCGATGGTCGGCATGCTGGGCCTGATCGCGGCCCTGTACGTCGTCTCCTCGGTCCTGCGCCTGCACGGCGAGGAGACGTCGACGCGGGCGGAACCGGTGCTGGCGAACGCGGTGGGCCGCCTGCGCTGGGCCGCGGGCCACCTGCTGATCGCCTTCGCGGGCGCGGCGCTGATCATGCTCTGCGCCTGGCTGGGCTTCACCGCGGGTCACGGCGAGGAGGTGGCCCCCCTCCTGGGCGCCTGCCTCGTCCAGCTCCCGGCGATCTGGACGATCGGCGGCCTGGCCGTCCTGCTGTACGGCGTCGTGCCGAGGGCCGCGCCGGCGGCCTGGGCGGTGGCCGGAGCGGCCCTGCTGATCGGCTGGGTGGGCCCGGCGCTGAACGTCCCCCAGGCGGTCCTCGACCTCTCCCCCTTCGGTCACCTGCCGAAGCTGCCGGGCGGGCAGATGGACTGGGGGCCGGTGCTCGTCCTGCTGGTCCTGGCGGCGGTACTGACCGTCACCGGTCTGGCGGGGCTGCGCCGCCGGGACCTGACGACCTGACCGGCTCAGCCTGCGCACGCCCGGCGCCGGACCGGCCCGCTCACCTCGCCCGGACGGGTGATCACCCCACCTCCACGCTCAGCCCCTCCAGCCCCCGGATCACGAAGTTCGGCTTGCGCTTCGGTTCCGTTGCCAGGGTCAGGGTCGGCGCCCTCTCCAGAAGGGCCGTCATCGACGCCGCCAGCTCGATGCGGGCGAGGGGGGCGCCGATGCAGTAGTGGATGCCCGCGCTGAAGGAGATGTGCGGGTTCTCGGTGCGGGTCAGGTCCAGGCGCTCGGGGTTGTCGAACACCTCCGGGTCGTGGTTCGCGGAGCCGAAGAGCATCGCGATCTCCGCGCCCCTCGGGATCGTCGTGCCGGCGATCTCGATGTCGTCCAGGACCCAGCGTTCGAAGAGCTGGAGCGGGGTGTCGTAGCGCATCAGCTCCTCGATCGCCGAGGGGATCAGGGAGTGGTCCGCGCGCAGGGCCGCCAGCTGCCCGGGGTTGCGGAACAGGGCGTACCAGCCGTTCACCGTGGCGTTGACCGTCGCCTCGTGCCCCGCGTTCAGCAGGAGCACGGCCGTCGAGATCATCTCCTGCTCGGTCAGCCGGTCGTCCTCGTCGTGCGCCGCGATCAGCCCGGAGATGAGGTCGTCGCCGGGTTCCTTGCGACGCTCGGCGATCAGCTCGCGCAGGTAGTCGGAGAACTCCACCGACGCGCGCACGGCCTTCGCCGCGGTGTCCTGCGACGGATTCAGCTCGTACATCCCGCAGATGTCCGCCGACCAGGGCCGCAGGGGCGCCCGGTCCGCCTCCGGGATGCCCAGCATCTCGGCGATCACGGCGACGGGCAGGGGCTCGGCGACATCGGTGAGCAGATCCCCGCCGCCCGCCTCGACCAGCCGGTCCACCAGCTCCGCGGCGAGCCGGGCCACGTACGGCTTGAGCTGCTCGACCGTCCGGGGCGTGAACGCCTTCGACACCAGGCGCCGGATCCGGGTGTGGTCCGGCGGCTCCAGGTCCAGCATCCCGTGGTCGTTCAGCGTGTGGAACGGCTCGTGCTCGGCCGGCGGGGCCGTCCGCCCGAAGTCCTCGTGCGTGAACCGGTGCTGGTACGTCCGCCCGAGGCGCCGCTCACGCAGCAGCGCCGACACATCGGCGTGCCGCGGGACCAGCCACTGGTTCGTGGGCTCGAAGTAGTGCACACGGCCCTTGGCGCGCAGTTCGGCGTAGGCGGGGTAGGGGTCGGCGAGGAACGCCGCGTCCCATGGATCGAAGGCTCCCATGAACGGACGCTAAGCGCTCCGCTGTCCGTGCCGCAATACGCAGCCGTTCATCCGCGGCGCCATCGTGGCTGGTCGGGCGGTTGCCCGCGCCCCTTCTCGGCGTCGAGGACCCCCTTATTGATCAGGGCCGAACTCCGGAAGCGTGACCGTGCCGTCCTCGTTGAGCGGGAAGCCGGGGTTGTGGGCGACCTCCCAGGCGTGGCCGTCGGGGTCGGCGAAGGCGCTGGAGTAGAAGCCGATGGCGTTGACGGCGGCGGGCTTGGTGACCGTCCCGCCCGCCCGCTCCACCGCCGCCAGCAGCGCGTCCACTTCCGCCTCGGAGCGGACGTTGTGGGCCAGGACGATCCCGCCGAAGCCGCCCCCGCCCGCCGGACCGGGCTCCAGGCCGCAGTCCCGCGCCAGCTTCTCCCGGCCCCACAGGACCAGACCCAGACCGCCCGCCTGGAAGAACACGGTCTCCTCGACCTCCTGGCCGCGCCAGCCGAGGGCCTCGTAGAAGGCCTTGGAGCGGGCGAGGTCGGAGACTCCCAGCGTGATCAGTGTGATGCGCTGTTCCATCCGCTCACCGTACTCAGCCCGGCGTCACCAGGCGCGCCTCGTACGCGAACACCGCCGCCTGGGTGCGGTCCCGCAGGCCGAGCTTCACCAGGATCCGGCTGACGTGGGTCTTGATGGTGGACTCGGCCACCACCAGCCGCTCGGCGATCTCGGCGTTGGACAGGCCCTGGGCGATCAGGACCAGGACCTCCGTCTCGCGTTCGGTGAGCTCCCCGTAGGCCGCCTGGGCTCCGGCGAACGCCCGCGGCGCCTCCGACAGTTTGGAGAACTCCGTGATCAGACGGCGGGTGACCGAAGGGGCGAGCAGTGCCTCTCCGGATGCCACCACCCGTACACCGTCAGCCAGTTGGCGGGCCGAGGCGTCCTTCAGCAGGAACCCCGAGGCCCCGGCCCGCAGCGCCTGGTACACGTACTCGTCCAGGTCGAAGGTGGTCAGGACCAGCACCTTCGCCGTACCGTCCGCCGCCACGATCTCCCGGGTCGCCTCGATGCCGTTCAACTCGGGCATCCGGATGTCCATCAGGACGACGTCCGGGGCGAGTTCACGGACCTTGGCCACCGCCTCGCGGCCGTTGACCGCCTCGCCGACGACCTCGATGTCCGGCATCGCGTTCAGCAGGACCGAGAAGCCCTCGCGGACCATCATCTGGTCGTCCGCGATCAGCACACGGATGGTCATGCCTCGTCCCCCGCGAGCGCCGGGACCGGGAGGAACACCGCCACCTCGTACCCGCCTTCGTCCGTCGGCCCGGCCGTCATCTCGCCGTTCAGCATGGACACGCGCTCCCGCATGCCGGTGACGCCGTGCCCGGCGCCGGGCGAGGGCTTCACCAGCGCGGGGGCGGGCGGCGCGGTGTTGACGATCCGCAGTCCGAGCCCGCCGAGCACATACCCGATCTCCACCTTCGCGCTCGCGCCGGGCGCGTGTCGCAGGGTGTTGCTCAGGGCCTCCTGCACGATGCGGTAGGCCGACAGCTCGACACCCTGCGGCAGTTCCCGCACCGCGCCGGTCACCGTCTTCGCCACGTCGAGACCGGCGTCCCGCACATTGGCCAGCAGCGCGTCCAGGTCGGCGAGCGTGGGCTGCGGGGCGTCCGGAGCCTCGTAGTCCTCGGCCCGTACGACGCCCAGGACGCGGCGCAGTTCGGTCAGGGCCGCCACCGCGTTCTCCCGGATCGTGGCGAAGGCGCGCTCCAGCTCCTCGGGCGGGTTCTCCACCCGGTAGGGGGCGGCCTCGGCCTGGATGGCGACGACCGACATGTGGTGGGCGACCACGTCGTGCAGCTCGCGGGCGATCGTCGTGCGCTCCTCCAGCAGGGTCCGCCTGGAGCGCTCCTGCGCGGTCTCCGTCGCCTGCGCGGTCACCTCCTGCTCGGCCGTGCGCCGGATGTGCCAGACGGCGACGCAGAGCAGGACGAACGCGGAGACGACCAGCACGGGGCCGGTGTTGGTGCCGTAGTAGTAGGTCGGCCCGAACCCGGCGTCGGCGACGAGGCCGTACGCCGCCGTCAGCAGCCACATCCAGGCCGCCGTGCGCGGCCGGGTGCGCAGCGCCACGATCGTCATGACCGCCAGATGGCTGACCACGGCCCCGGCCATCCACGGCCATTCGCTCGAGCCGCCGCCCACGATCCCGGCCACCGGGGTGGCCGCCATGGACAGCCAGAACGCGCCGAGCGGCCGCACCATGGTCACCAGCACGGGTATCGCGCAGACCACGGCGGCGAGCAGCGGCACGCTGTCGCCGTCCTCGGCGGCGGCGAAGGCCGCGATCAGGGCCAGGCCGGCGATCAGGGCGTGCGGGGTCCAGCACGCGTACTCCCGCAGCCGGCCGGGCAGCCGCCGGGTCAGCGGGCCGTCGACGCTCATGCGCGGCAGCGGGCGGTAGGCGAAGGCGTCGGTGAACAGGTCCTGCCGCAGCCCGCGCAGGGCGTCCGCGGCCAGCCGGAACTCCGGGCTGTGGTCTTTGCTGGTCGTCTCGGTCACGTAGAGCACGGTAGGGCGCGGCCGGGGTCCCGTCGTCACCTGCGAGAAGGGTCCTCGCGGGTCCGTCTCAAGTACTACGGCGGCCCGGCGCGCTCACCAGGCCAGCTGGGCGATCTCCTCGGCGACGACCGCGCAGGCGTCGGCCGCCGGGTCGATCAGCGGGAAGTGGCCCACGTCCTCCAGTAGCGTCAGCCCCACCACCTCGCCGGCCTTCGCCGCCGCGTCCGCGTAGGCCTCGGCGACCATCTGCGGCACGTCGACGTCGGTGCGACCCTGCACGAGGGTGGTGGCGATACCGGTGGGCAGCAGCAGCGCGGGGTCGGCGTACGGCCGCCGCTCGGCGAACCCCTCGTCCCCGCCGAGGAGTTGGCGGGCCGCGCCGCCGCAGACGTCCAGCTTGTCGGCGACCGCGAAGTCGGCGATCGGGGCGAGGGCGACGACTCCGCGCAGCAGCGGGGCGCCGTCGACGCGCCAGGGGGCGTCGGCGGGCAGGAGGTGCCTGGCCGCCGCCCACAGGGCGAGGTGGCCGCCGGCGGAGTGGCCGGTGACGACGGTCCGGCGGGGGTCGGCCTGCGGGAGGGTCTCGCGGACGAGCGCGGGCAGGGCGTCCATGGCCGCGGCGACGTCGTCGAAGGTGTCGGGCCACCGGCCGGCGAGCTCCGCCGAACCCTCCGCGCCCTTGCGGTACTCGACGTTGGCCACGGCGAAGCCCCGGCGGGCCAGGAAGTCCGCGAACGGGGTGATGTGGCGGCGGTCGTAGGGCGCGCGCCAGGCGCCGCCGTGCAGTACGACGACGAGCGGGGCGAGGGCGCCGGAGCCGGACGAGGTGCGCGGGGCGTAGAAGTCGATCACCTGGTCGAGGTGGTCGCCGTACGCGGCGGTGGCATCCGGATCGACGGGCGGGTGCGAGAAGGCCGACTGCTCCTCGGCGGCGGCCCGGGCAGCGGCGGCGTCGTCCGGCATGCTCCAACCTCTCAAAGGCGACATGGGGTGGGCGGACCAGGTGCGTTCCCGCACCGTGTGCCGGGACGGTACCAGCCCCGTGACGTGCGCCGACACGGGGCTGTGACCCTGGGTGAGGGGTAACGGTTCCGCGGAACGCGCGCCGCTACGGCCGCAGCAGTTCCCCGAGCACCCGCGCCGCCTTCTCCACGTCCGCGAACCCGACGTAGAGCGGCGTGAAGCCGAAGCGGAGGACGTCCGGGGCCCGGAAGTCGCCCACCACCGACCGCTCGATCAGCCGCTTCATCACCGTGCCCGCGTCCTCGCAGCGCAGCGCGACCTGGCTGCCCCGCTCCCCGTGGGCGACCGGGGTGAGGGACTCGACGGCGCCCTCGGGGACGTACTGACCGACGCACTCCAGGAAGAAGTCCGTCAGCGCCAGCGACTTCGCGCGCACCGACTCGACCGAGACGTCCTCCCAGACCTCCAGCGCCGCCTCCAGCGCGAGCATGGAGAGGATGTCCGGCGTGCCCACCCGGCCACGAAGGGCGCCCCGGGCCGGTTCGTACTCCGGGCGCATGCCGAAGGGCTCCGCGTGGGAGTTCCAGCCGGGCAGCGGGGAGTCGAAGCGGGGCTGCAGGTCCGCCCGGACGTACAGGTACGCCGGTGAACCGGGGCCGCCGTTGAGGTACTTGTAGGTGCAGCCGACCGCCAGGTCGACGCCGTGTTCGTCGAGCCCGACCGGCAGCGCCCCGGCGCTGTGGCACAGGTCCCACACCACGTAGGCGCCCGCCGCGTGCACCGCCGCCGTCAGCGACGGCAGGTCGTGCAGCCGCCCGGTGCGGTAGTCGACGTGGTTGAGCAGCACGGCGGCCGTCCGGTCACCGAGGACCGACGGCACCTCGGACGGCTGTACCGGACGCAGCCGGCACCCGGTCATCCGGGCCGCGGACTGCGCGAGGTACCCGTCCGTGGGGAAGGTCGTGGCGTCCAGGACGATCTCGTCCCGGCCCTCACCGGCGAGCCGCACCGCCGCCACCAGCGCCTTGAACACGTTGACGCTGGTGGAGTCGCCCACCACGATCTGCCCCGGTGCCGCCCCGACCAGCGGAGCGATCCGGTCGCCGATCCGCTCGGGCGCGGTCCACCAGCCGCTCTCGTCCCAGGACCGGATGCGCAGGGCACCCCACTGCCGGCGCACGACGTCCTCGACCCGTTCGGGAACGTTCGCGGGCAGGGCGCCCAGGGAGTTGCCGTCGAGGTATACAGCCTCGTCGAGCACGAACCGCTTCCGCAGGCCGGCCAGTTCGTCGGCGGCGTCCAGCACGCCCGCCCTGGTCACCAGCTCAGACATGGGACCTCGCCGTCCACAGCTCGGGGAAGACGTACTTGCGGGCCCGCTTCTCCAGCCAGGCCACCCCGGCCGAGCCGCCGGTACCGGCCTTCGCGCCCATGGCCCGGCGGGTGGCGACCAGATGGTCGTTGCGCCAGCGCCACACCAGCTCCGCCACGTCCGTCAGCGCCTCGCCCAGCCGGGCGACCTCGTCCCCGGCGTCGCCGGAGTAGACGGCCGTCCAGGCGGCCTCGACCTCGTCGGACGGTTCGTAGCGCTGCGAGACGTCCCGCTTCAGCACCGCCTCGGGGATCGCGTGCCCGCGTCGGGCCAGCAGCCGCAGCACCTCGTCGTACAGGCTCGGCTCGTGCAGCGCCTTCTCCAGTTCCGCGTGGACGCGCGGGGCGCCGCGGTGCGGGACGAGCATGGACGCGGACTTCTCGCCGAGCAGGAACTCCATCCGCCGGTACATCGCGGACTGGAAGCCGGAGCCCTCGCCGAGGGCGGAGCGGTAGGAGTTGAACTGGGCCGGGGTGAGCTGGCCGAGCGGCTTCCAGGAGGCGTTGAGCGCCTCCAGCTCGCGCACCGAACGCTTCAGCGCGTCGATCGCCACCGGCACCCGGTCCTCGCGCAGCGCGTGCGCTGCGGTCTCCCACTCATGGACGACGACGGTGAACCACAGCTCCATGACCTGGGTGGTGACCAGGAAGACCATCTCTCCGGGATCGTCGGAGAGGGTGTGCTGGAGGTGGGTGAGCACGTCCGCCTTGACGTAGTCCTCGTACGGCGTCGTGCCGGCGAAGTCGAGATGCGGGGTCTCGGGCTCCTGGGTTTCGTGAGCCTCGTGGGACATCGCTGTCTCCTGTTGTGTACTCCGGGTAGCGGTCCGCCCCTGCCGTTACCGACACGGGGGCCCCGGTCCCCACCGCGAATCCTCCGGGGTCACCCCTGAAAAGTGCAAGGCCCGACTGGATCACAGCCGGACCCGCACTCGAGACCCCGTCTAGCCCAGCGTCTGGGCCGCCGTCGGCGAGGAGTCCTTCAGGAACTGGGTGCAGCGCTCGTACTCCTCCTGCTCGCCGATGGACCCGGCGGCGCGGGCGAGGGCGTGCAGGGCGCGCAGGAAGCCGCGGTTGGGCTCGTGCTCCCACGGCACCGGGCCGTGGCCCTTCCAGCCGTTGCGGCGCAGCGAGTCCAGGCCGCGGTGGTAGCCCGTACGGGCATAGGCGTACGACTCCACGACGCTGCCCCGCTCGTACGCATCGTCGGCCAGCTGGGCCCAGGCCAGGGAGGACGTCGGGTACTTCGCGGCGACATCGGCCGGGGCGGTGCCGGACGCCAGGAGCTCACGCGGCTCCGGGTCGTCGGGGAGGTGGGTCGGGGGCGGCCCCCCGAGGAGGTTCTCGTGAATCGTCATGGGTTCCAGTCTGGTGCATGACGCTCCGCTGGGTGTGCCCGGCCGGGTTGCCTTTCGTCCGCGACAGCGTGGGAGGGCTGAGCGCGCGGTTCCCCGCCCCCCTGCCCGGGCCGTCAGGCGATCCGCTTCCGCACCGGCTCCGCCTCCAGCGGCGGCGCCGCGATCGAGCCGTGTGTACGGCATTCCGGGCGTCGGCAGTCCGGCGGGAGGCTGCGCACGGTGGTGAAGGCCAGCACCGAGCCCGCCACCAGGATGCCCGCGCACCAGAGGATGGCCTCGCCGAAGGCGTCGTCGAAGGCGGTCGGTGAGCGGTAGGCCTCCTCCCCCATGCCGGTCAGCAGGGGGAGCGCGGCAACCGCGACCAGGCCGGCGGCGCGGGCGGCCGCGTTGTTGATGCCGCTGGCCAGGCCCGCCCGCGCGACGTCGACCGAGGCGAGGACGGTGGCGGTGAGCGGGGCGACCAGGGTGACCAGGCCGAGGCCGAAGACCAGGACGCCGGGCAGCACGTCGGTCAGGTAGTTCGCGTCCGGGCCGACCCGCAGCATCAGCAGCAGCCCGGCCGCGCTCACCAGCGGGCCCACGGTGAGCGGGATCCGCGGGCCGATCCTGTCGGCCAGCTCGCCGGAACGGGCGGAGAGCAGCAGCATCAGCACGGTCGTCGGCAGCAGTGCCGTACCGGCGGCGAGGGCCGAGTAGCCGGCGACGACCTGGAGCTGGATCACGGCGAGGAAGAAGAACCCGCCGAGGGCCGCGTACACGCACAGGGTGACCAGGTTGACCGCGGTGAACTGACGGGACGCGAAGATCCCCAGCGGCATCATCGGGTCGGGGCGCCGCTTCTCGACGTACACGAACGCCACCCCGAGGCCCACGCCCAGCACCGCGGTGATCCAGTCCGCCTCGATCAGCGCGTACGTCACCAGCGCGAGCGCCAACGCGCCGAGCGCCGCGCCGAGCACGTCGAAGCGGCCGTGCCGGGTGCCTCCCCCACCGGACTCGGGCACGTGCCGCAGCGCGACGGGAACGCACAGCAGGGCCAGCGGGACGTTCAGCAGGAACACCCAGCGCCAGCCCGGCCCGTCCACCAGCCAGCCGCCCAGGAACGGGCCGACGGCCGCCCCGATGCCGCCGAAGCCGGACCACAGGCCCACCGCCCGCCCCCGTTCGTCGGGGTGGAAGGAGGCCTGGATGAGGGCGAGGGAGCCGGGGGTGAGCAGCGCCCCGCCGACCCCTTGCAGGGCGCGGGCGGCGATGAGGACCTCGGCGTTCGGGGCGAGTCCGCACAGCAGCGAGGCGGCGGCGAACCACACGACCCCGATGACGAAGACCTTGCGCCGGCCGTACCGGTCGCCGAGCGACCCGCCGAGCAGGATCAGCCCGGCCAGCGTGAGCATGTAGGCGTTGACCGTCCACTGCAGCGCGGACAGGTTCGCGTCGAGGTCCTCACCGATGCGGGGCAGGGCGACGTTGACGACGGTGGAGTCCAGCAGCGCCATGCTGGAGCCCAGGACGGTGGTCAGCAGGATCCAGCGGCCCTGCGGGGAGGCGAGCCGTACGTCGGGCATGCCCCCAGGTATACAGCGAGCCCGGCACCTGGGGGCAGGCGCCGGGCTCGGCAGTGCACTCGGGGACTACTTGATCTTCGTGCCCGTGGAACGCAGGTTGGCGCAGGCCTCGACGACACGCGCGGCCATGCTCGCCTCGGCCAGCTTGCCCCAGGTGCGCGGGTCGTAGGTCTTCTTGTTGCCGACCTCGCCGTCGACCTTCAGGACGCCGTCGTAGTTCTGGAACATGTGCGCGGCGACCGGACGCGTGAAGGCGTACTGGGTGTCCGTGTCCAGGTTCATCTTCACGACGCCGTTCTCCAGCGCGGTGGCGATCTCCTCCGCGGTGGAGCCGGAGCCGCCGTGGAAGACGAAGTCGAACGGGCTGGACTTGCCGTACTTCTCGCCCACGCCCTGCTGGAGGTCCTTCAGCAGCTCGGGACGCAGGACCACGTTGCCCGGCTTGTACACGCCGTGCACGTTGCCGAAGGAGGCGGCGAGCAGGTAGCGGCCCTTCTCGCCCAGGCCCAGGGCCTCGGCGGTGCGCAGGGCGTCGTCGACCGTGGTGTAGAGCTCGTCGTTGATCTCGTGGGTGACGCCGTCCTCCTCGCCACCGGTCGGGGTGATCTCCACCTCGAGGATGATCTTCGCGGCGGCGGCGCGGGGCAGCAGCTCCTGGGCGATGGCCAGGTTGTCGGCCAGGGTCTCGGCGGAGCCGTCCCACATGTGCGACTGGAACAGCGGGTTGCGGCCGGCCTTCACGCGCTCCTCGGAGACCGCGAGCAGCGGGCGGACGTAGCCGTCCAGCTTGTCCTTCGGACAGTGGTCGGTGTGCAGCGCGATGTTGACGTCGTACTTGGCGGCCACGATGTGCGCGAACTCGGCCAGGGCGACGGCGCCGGTGACCATGTCCTTGCTGTGCTGACCGCCCAGGAACTCCGCGCCACCGGTGGAGATCTGGACGATGCCGTCGCTCTCGGCCTCCGCGAAGCCGCGCAGGGCAGCGTGCAGGGTCTGGGAGGAGGTCACATTGATGGCCGGGTAGGCGAACTTGCCTGCCTTCGCCCGGTCGAGCATCTCGTTGTAGACCTCGGGGGTTGCGATGGGCATCTGTCCGCTCCTTGTGATGTGCGGGTTGCGTTCTGCGTACTACGGCCCTGACCTAGACCTGGGAGGCGACGTCGTCGTCGCGGGCCCATCTTTCCAGACGAACCGGGATGCTCCGAGAGCTGTCTCAGCCCTGACCTCAGTCCAGGCCGAGCTCGTCCTTGGAGTAGGCGAAACGGTAGGGCACGCCCGCGCCCTCCTCGATCTTCTCGGCGGCGCCGGTGGCCCGGTCGACGATCGTGGCGACGGCCACGACCTCGGCGCCGGCCTCGCGCACGGCCTCCACGGCGGTGAGCGGGGAGCCGCCGGTGGTGGAGGTGTCCTCGACGACGAGCACACGGCGGCCGGAGATGTCCGGTCCCTCGACACGGCGCTGGAGCCCGTGCGCCTTGGCGGCCTTGCGTACGACGAAGGCGTCCAGCTTCCGCCCGCGGGCCGCGGCGGCGTGCAGCATGGCGGCGGCGACCGGGTCGGCGCCCATGGTGAGGCCGCCGACCGCGTCGAAGTCCAGGTCGGCGGTGAGGTCGAGCAGCACCTGGCCGACCAGCGGAGCGGCCTCCCCGTCGAGGGTGATGCGCCGGAGGTCGACGTAGTAGTCGGCCTCGAGCCCCGACGACAGGGTCACCTTGCCGTGCACCACGGCCTTGTCCTTGATCTGCTGCAGCAGCGCGCCACGTGTGCCTGGCGGCATTACTTCGTCGACATCCGTCATGCCGACCAGCTTAGATGCGGGTCCAGCTCCAGGTGGTCGTGGCCTCCAGCGGCTCCAGCGGGGTGACCAGGCGCGGCAGCGTGTTCAGCCCGTTGGGCGGCCCGGTCTGCGGCTCCACGCAGACCGCGGCCTCCTGCTCGTCGTAGACGACGACCCATTCCTCGCCGCTGGTCACGTGCAGCCGGAGCTGTCCGGGCCAGGTGAGGGTGACGTCGACACCGCCGGGCATGCCGAAGCAGTCGTCCCAGGGGCCGGGCTTGGGGTCGACGCGGTTGCCGGTGGGCAGGTGGTCGTCGCCGCGCTCCTCCTGCCAGGCGGCCGTGAAGTCGAGGGTGGCGTCCGCGCCGCCGAGGTTCCTGTTGAACCACGGGTGCCAGCCGATCTGGGCCGGGAAGGAGTCCTCGTACGTCTCCACCGACATCGTCAGCGTCAGGGAGTCCTCGGTGAGGGCGACGACCTGGGTGACGCGTCCGGTGTGCGGCCACGGATCCACGAGGTCGTACGTGATCACCGCCTCGTCCGCCCTCGCCCGTGCGGTGCGCCAGGCGCCGTCACGGACGGTGCCGTGGATGGCGTGCGGCGGGGAGTTCAGCGGCATCTGGCGGACGGTGGCACCGTCGCGGAAGCGGCCGTCCCTGATCCGGCCGCACCAGGGGACCATGGGGAAGCAGCCGAAGCGCTCCCCCTGGCGGAGGAGTTCGGTGCCGCCGACTCTCAGGCCGCCGATCCTTCCGCCGTTGCCCGGTTGTACGGTCACCTCCGCGTCGCCCGCGGTCAGCGTGATGTCTTCGGTACTCACGGGTCGACCCTACTGGGGCGATCAAGAGGGCGTGGGCCGCCGGTTCAGCGGCGCTTTCTGAGGGCCCGGCTGACGACGATCGCGGACGCGACGGCGAGGGCGGCGGCGGGGGCCGCCCAGCGGAGGGCGCCGGACGGGGCGGTGGGGGTCGGCGCCGGGACGGGGGCGTAACGGCCGCGGGGCGGGGCGTGGTCGACCTCCTCGGCGCTGCGGCCGATCATGGTGCGGCGGGCGTGGGCGGCCTCCGGAGCGGATTCCTGCGCGGCTTCGGCCGTCCGGTCCTCGGCTTCGTCGGCGGGTGCGGGCAGCGCCTGTGGGGCTTCCTCGTCGTCGGCGGCTGCCGGTTCGGGGGCGGGCTCATGGGCTGTGGGGGGCGCTTCCGCCTGCTCCGGCCCCGGCGCGGGCGCCTTCTCGTCGCTCTCCACCGTCCCCAGGTTCTCCGCGAAACGGTTCAGCAGGCGTGTCACCGCTGAACTCACCTGTTCCGGCGGGAGTTGTGCGATGCGGCCGTCCGCCTTGGCCGTGGCGTCGAAGGTGAGGGTCGTGCCGTCCTCGGCGTCGTCCAGCCGGAGTGTCAGGGACAGTTCGACCCCACCCGTACCCCTGGTTTCCGTCGCCTCGCCCTCCACCGCGAAGGAGCCGTCCTCCCGGGGCGAGACCCGCAGCGCTCCCCGGTACGTGACCGAGTGGCTGCCCACCCTCAGTTTCAGGCGGCCGCTCACCGGTGTCTCGGCGCCCGCGTCCTGCTGGAGGCCGGGGAGCGCCCGGGCCACCCGAGCGGGGTCGGACAGGGCCTGCCGCACACGAGCCGTGGCCACCGGGACGAACACCTCAAGCTCCATGTCAGCGGAGCCTACCCACGAGACGGTCGCCCGCACCCCCCGTCGGCGTAATCTCGCGGCACGTCCGGGTATCCCCGGGCGCCGGTTCAGTACCGCGGATGCACCAGCGTCGACGTCGGCAGCCCCCGCACCCGCAGTTCCTCCGCCGCCCGCACGTCCTCCAGCAGCCGTGCCTCGGTCAGCGTGCGCAGTCGCGGGCCGTGCGGGGACAGGCCCGGCGACGGCGGCTGCGGGCCCTTCGTCGCGAGGATGAAGCCCCAGTCGTGCGGGGCGTCCGCGCGGCCGGCGGAGCGGTCGGGTCCGTCCGCGAAACCGGGGGCGCGGCCCGCCACGCAGTACGACGTCGTCCGCAGGCCCGCCGCGCGCAGGGTCGCCTCCACCGTCCAGAAGACCCGGGGCCGGGAGGCGACCGGGCCCGCGTGCACCACCAGGCGTCCGTCGTCGCTGAGGACACGGCGGGCCAGACCGTAGAACTCCTGGGCGTACAGCTTGGTGCTCGCCGTGATGCCCGGGTCGGGGAGGTCGGAGACGACCACGTCGTAGCGGACGTCCGGCGGGCGGCGCAGCTGGCGGAAGGCGTCCGCCGTGGTGACCCGGACCCGAGGATCGTCGTACACCCCGCCGTTGAGGCTGGTCAGGGCCGGGTCCTCGCGGGCGAGCCGGACCACCTCGGCGTCGAGCTCGACGACGTCCACCCGCGCCACGCGGGGATGCCGCAGCACCTCCCGCGCGGCCAGGCCGTCGCCGCCCCCGAGGATGAGGACGCGGGCGTGCGGGCCGTTCATCGCGGGGTGGACCAGGGCCTCGTGGTAGCGGTGTTCGTCCCGGCCGCTGACCCGGAGCCGGCCGTCCAGGAAGAGGTCGGCCGAGCGGCCGTCGGTGCCGCCGGTGAGGACGATCTCCTGTACGTCGGTCTGCAGCGCGACGCGTACGTCGGCGCCGTACACCGCGCGCCGGGCGGCCCGTTCGAAGTCGTCGACGTGGAGCGCGGCCGCCGCGAGGAGGCCGAGGACGGTGAGGTTGGCGGCGAGCAGCAGCCAGCGTCCGCGCCGGGTCAGGTCGCCGCGGAACAGGCCGAGCACGAGGGCGCCGCCCGCCAGCGCGTTGACCGCGCCGGTGATCAGCGCGCCGGTCAGCTGGCCGAGCAGGGGCAGGAGGAGGAAGGGGAAGGCGAGGCCGCCGACGAGCGCGCCGACGTAGTCCGCGGCGAACAGGTCGGCCACCGCGCCGCCCGCGTCCTGGCGCCGGATGCGCTGGATCAGTTCCATCAGCAAGGGCACTTCGGCACCGATCAGCAGGCCGATGGCGAGCGAGAAGGTCACGAGCAGCACCCGGGGCCCCTGTCCCCACAACCCGCCCCAGCCGCCGGTCCAGGCGAACGCGGCGTACAGGGCGAGCGCGCTGCAACCGCCGACGAGGGCGAGGAGCGTCTCGATCACACCGAAGCCGGCGGCGGCGTGCCAGCGCAGGCGTTTGGCGACGAGCGAGCCGAGCCCCATCGCGAAGACCATGACGGACAGCACGACCGAGGCCTGGGTGACCGAGTCACCGATCAAGTACGACGCGAGGGCGACCAGTTCGAGTTCGTACACGAGTCCGCAGGCGGCACAGACGAAGACGCACGCGAGGACCAGGAACCGTCCCGTCCCCGGCCCCACGGGCAGCCGCGCCCGGCCGCCCCAGGGTGGCGGGGTGCCGGGCGGGGCGGGCGCGTGCGGTTCGATCACGCTGCGACGTTACGTCACGGCGGCATCACGCTTCGTCACCCACACGTGTGGAACTGCCCCCCGAAACCCGCGAGTAGCTCACACGCCCGCCGGGATCCGCACTCCCACCCGGGTGCGGGTCGCCACCAACTGGCCGTCCTGCGGGTAGGCGTGCCAGGTCCGCCAGTGCATCTGGCCCTGGTGCCGCTGCGCGAGCAGGGCGGTGAAGGCGTACGGGCTGCCGGGGAAGACCCCGGCCAGGCCGTTGGGGTGATCGGCCACGAGCGCCAGCAACTCCTGCGCGCGGCCCGCGAACTGACCCGGCGCCAGGAGCTCGACGCGGGCGGCGAACTCGTACTCCCAGTTGTCGATCCGCTTGGCGACGCCGAGCGGGAGGGGGGTGCTGCTGCCCGCGATGCATGCCACCGTCTCCGAACAACTGCCCCGCTCCTCCTCCAGGAGTACCTGATGGGACGCGCCGAGCAGTCTCAACTGGAGCTTCGTCCCCGACAGTTCGAGGTCGAGCGTGGCCAGTGCGGGGAGCGGCTCGCGTCCCAGGGCCCAGGCGAGGTCGGCCGCGCGCGTGTCGGTGTAGGCGGTGTTCAGGGTCGTGAGCATGGATCGGCTCCGCTAGCACGCAAAGTAAGGAGGGAGGGAGGGAGTGTGCGTCCGGCGCACCCCGGTCGGCACCTGGCGAACGGTCCGGTCAGCCCAGTCGGCGAGTCGAGGGGATGGCCGCGGGACGTCCGAGGGGATGCGTTGGCGATTTAGAGGGAATCATGAACGGTGCTGCCCCCACAGCGCTTTTACCCAACTTCGGAGGGTTTCCATCCATCAGAGGGCTCCACAGCTCAACTGTTCAACCACGGCGCGCGCCGTGTCGGCTGGGGCGTGCGCCGGAGCGGACGACGAAGCAGTGGGGCCCGCTCCGACGAGCGGACCCCACTGCCCTTGATGCGGTTCCCCCTGCTGGAGCTCAGCTGCCCCGTGTCAGCTGCCTCCCCCGCATCCGCCTCCGCCTCCACCACCGCCGCAGGACGACGACGAGCCGCCACCGCAGGAATGCCCCGAGGAGCCGCACGACGCGCCGGTGTCGCCACCGCCGACCCACCAGCTGCCGCTGCTGTCGTGGCTGTCGCGACGGCCGTAGGAGCGCCGGTTCCCCCGCGCCATCTGCCGGCGCCCCGCGCCCACGATCGCCAGCGTGACCAGACCCGCGAACAGAATTACCAGGATGATGCCGAGAGCCATGGGCATGACGTCACCCTCCTTCCGTTTCTCCGCAGCTCCCCCGAAGCGGCCCCCCGTGGGCGCCTCGCCAGCTGCGTGACCGGGAATTGCCCCGCCCTCTCACGGCCCAAAGCAGAGTTGAGGAACTCCAGAGCTTCGGCGCAGGATGGCCGGCATGACTTCTGGCGTGCGTCCCCTCCTCAACCGCAGTCTCGCCGAGTTCGGAACGACGATCTTCGCGGAGATGTCGGCGCTGGCCCTGCGGACCGGATCGATCAATCTGGGCCAGGGTTTCCCGGACACGGACGGACCCGAGGCGGTGCGGGAGGCGGCGGTGCGGGCGCTGCGCGACGGCCGCGGCAACCAGTACCCGCCGGGCCCGGGCGTGCCCGAGCTGCGGAGCGCGGTCGCCGCGCACCAGCGGCGGCACTACGGGCTGACGTACGACCCGGACACCGAGGTGCTGGTGACGGCCGGCGCGACGGAGGCCATCGCGGCGGCGATGCTCGCGCTGCTGGAGCCGGGCGACGAGGTGGTGGCCCTGGAGCCGTACTACGACTCCTACGCGGCCTGCATCGCCATGGCGGGCGCCCGCCGCGTCCCGGTCACCCTGCGCCCGTCGGAGGGCCGCTTCCGGCTCGACCTGGACGAGCTGCGCGCCGCCGTCACCGACCGCACCCGGCTGCTGCTGATCAACACCCCGCACAACCCGACCGGCACGGTCCTCACCCGCGAGGAGCTGGCGGCGGTGGCGGAGCTGGCCGTGGAGCGGGATCTGCTGGTCGTCACGGACGAGGTCTACGAGCACCTGGTCTTCGACGACGCCGAGCACGTCCCGCCGGCGACCTTCCCCGGCATGCGGGAGCGCACGGTCACCATCGGCTCGGCCGGAAAGACGTTCTCCTTCACCGGCTGGAAGGTCGGCTGGGTGACCGGCGCCCCCGATCTCCTAGCCGCCGTCCGCTCGGCCAAGCAGTACCTGACGTACGTCGCCTCTGGGCCCTTCCAGTACGCCGTCGCCGAGGCCCTCGCGCTGCCGGACAGCTACTTCGAGGGACTCCGCGCGGACATGCTCGCCAAGCGCGACCTGCTCGCGGACGGCCTGGAGCGGGCGGGCTTCACGGTCTTCCGACCGGCCGGCACGTACTTCATCACCACCGACATCCGCCCCCTCGGCGAGAGCGACGGCTTCGCCTTCTGCCGTTCACTGCCGGAGCGCTGCGGGGTGGTCGCGATCCCCAACGCGGTCTTCTACGACCACCGCGAGCAGGGCGCACCCTTTGTCCGCTTCGCGTTCTGCAAGCGGACAGGTGTGCTGGAGGAGGCGGCCTCCCGACTCAAGACGCTGGCCGCCTGACGACAACAGACGTACCAGCATCTGTACCGGCCACACGGCCTGGTTGCCACGAGCCGGAAAGCGGGCAGTAGCCCTCCTCGGCCAGCCAGGCGCGGGCCCTGCCGCGCTGTCGCTCATCGCGGAACCGGTGGTAGCGGCGCCAGACGTGCTCGTCACCGGCGAGGACGTCCTTGAAGCGCCGGAAGGCGCCCCGCCCGCCGATGGCGATCCGCAGCCGGTCGGCAAGGGCTGCGTCCTCGACCTCTTCGACGAACAGCTCCATGTCCCGGTAACCGGCCCGGGACCCGAGAGCCGGAACGTACAGCCATCGCTCGGGATCGTCGTCCTCCTCGGCCTCGGGCCCAGGCCCCCGCTCATCGGTGAACGCAGGCCGGCACTCCCCGGTGGACAGATCGACCCGGCCACCGGACTCGGCCGGGTCGCCCTCCAGCAGCATGGCGAGCATCTCCAGATCGACCGCGAGCGGGCGCAGGAGGGGGATCGCCGCGTCTCCCTCGGCCGCGCGCAACCGATCCGCCAGCTCCTCATCGCCCTGGGAGACGCGCTCCTGGAGCGCGCCGAGAAACAAGGCCGCCATCTCCGCAGCCCCCGGCAGGCCCTGCGCCGCGGCCCCGGCCACACCATCGCCGGCCAGCTGCAGCACCTCACGCACGGGTCCACGACGCAACGCCGCAAGCAGCGCCACTCCGTCCTGCGTGTGGAGCGCGCCACGCAGGGCCCGCAGCCCGTCCTCGCCCCATCCCTCAACCACGACCCCGACGGTAACGCGCCACCGAAGACGTACGACACCGGGACCTACCGGTTTCCCTCCGCCCGGCTCCGTGCCGGTGCCGGCGCACCCGGCGCCTGGGCGCCAGGCGGTGCTGCCCGGTCAGCGGCGCCGCTTGCGGTTGTTCTTGCCCGAGGAGCGCCGAGCCTTCCGGGCGCGGGCGCCGTGGGTACCCAGTGCCCTGGCCGCCAGCTGCCTGAGCTCGTCGAGTCCGGCCCGGTCCGGGTGCGCGGAGTCCAACGCGGCGGCAATCGCGTCCCTGACCTCGGGGCCCTGGGCGCGCAGCGTCTCCTCGGCGCCGTCCCCGCCGCCCGCCAACTCCACGAGCTGAAGGAGGCTCTCGGCGAGCACCAGCAGATGCTCGGCATTGGTCATGTCCTCGGGGGACAGCAACTCACGGTGCGCCAGCGCGTTCAGCGCCAGCGGCGCCAGCTGTGTGTCTCGCCGCAGCGTGCGCAGCAGCCGCTCGCCCTCACCGTCCGGCAACGCCGCCAGCAGCACGTCGAGCATCGCCTGCGCACGCGTGCGGAAGGTCATGGTCCTTACGGCGTCGGTCAGTTGCCGCAGGGCACCTTCCCGCCCGCCGCGGGCCGTGATCCAGCCGGCCAGCTCCGTGCGGGCGGCGTCCGGGTCGTAGTCCTCGGCCAGCACCCCCAGCAGGCCGGCCGCCGGTGCCTGGGCCAGTTCACCGACCAGCGGTGCGTCCCTGCCGGCCGCCAGCAACCGCTGTCGTACGGCCCGGGTACCGAGCTCGGTGAGACGGATGAGCTCGACCGGCCCGGCGGTCAGCTCCTCTCGCCGGGCATCGGCACGCTCCCGCGCCGCCAGGTCGGTTGCCGCCCCCGCGACGCCCAGTAGCTCCGCGAGCTCCGGCGGCAGGTCCGCGAGCAGTTCGGGACCGGCATCGGAGAGGTCGATGTCGAGGAACACCGGGTCGGCCATCCCACGGTCCCGCTCGATCGCGCCCAGGTCGTCCAGCAGGTCGGGTACCGTGCGCAGGTCCCGGTCGGCGTGCTCGAACCACGTGCGGTGCTGAAGGTCCAACCCGGCGTCGAACTGGAAGGAGGTGCGATAGGCCAGGTGTACCGTGTCTCGCAGCCGCGGCCAGGGCATCGGGTACGGCAGGCTGTAGAGCGTGTTCAGCACATCCTCCAGGACGTCCTCGTAGACGTCGAAGAGCATCGACTCGACGTGCCAGCCGCTGCGTGCCCCGATCAGGGCCTGCCGCAGCTCGAAGCACGCGTCGAAGGCGCGCAGCCACAGCTGGAGCGGGTCGGCCAGCACCGGCCGGGCCTTGGCCACCGCGTACAACCGCCCCTTGACCACCCGGACCAGGCGCGCCTTCTTCGCCCACTCCACCAGCAGTCCCAGCCGCGGCAGGTCGGCTGAGGAGCGCACACCCTCAATCCTGTCGCCGGTACCGAGTACGTCCACCAGTTCGCGGGCCTCCGCCATCCGCAGTCGTCCCGTCGCAGTCGTCGGACGGCCGCCCCGGCCCGCCCATTCGGCGAGTCCGCGCAGCTGCGCCAGCGTCGTCGACGCCTCGGCCCGTCGGCGCAGTTCGTCGTCCGGGGGAAGCATCACGGGCAGTTGCGGCTCGGCCCGGGCCGTGCCGGACAGCGCACGGCCGGTCTGCCGCCGTTCCATGATCGCGGCGAGAGCCTGCTGATCATAGGCGACGTCCCCGCGCCGCGCCCGGTCCGCGAAGCGCTGAAACTCCGCTTCGTCCTGGACGTCCACGCCCTGCTCCGCGGCCGTCATCGCCCAGAACTTCGCCAGTCCCCAGCGGGTGCGGTCCGTCATCGCCGCCGGATGCCGGTCCGCGACCCTGTCGACCGCACCAAGGGAATCCTGGAGTGAGGGGCCGCGCGGGTCGGCCAACTGCGCGGCGTGCAGAAAGCGCAGCAGCGTGCCCAGTGTGCCCGGGGCGTCGGCGCGTTCCTCCCCGGGAAGCTCGGTGACCTGCTGGGGAAGCCAGGAGAGGAGGAGCTCCTCCACATGGCGCGACTCCCACAACCCCAGTCGGCCGTCGGCAGTCGCCCGGTGCCGGTAGTCCAGTGCCGTCTCAGCCGTGAACCCGTCCACCGGCAGCCCCTGCTCCCCGGCCCACCGGACCAGGCGGTCCACCAGCAGCCCGCACGCCGCCTCGAACTCCTCCTCGGCCTCGGGTTCGAACCGCATCCGCATGAAACTCGTCCAACCTGTCAGCAGCAGTCCTTGCCGTTCCACGCTATCGCCGAACCAGGGCCGGCAACTCGGCCGAGGACGAGCGGGCCCGCTACCTCAGGGCTGCGTGTGGTGGTCGCCCGCAGCGAACGCGGCTTCGAACCTCCCTGCGGCGAAACGGACTTCGTCGCACGCGCTCGCGGCATGGAACGGCACGGGGCCTGGCGTGGCTTGGCTGGCGGGGAGTCCCTCGTCAGCGGGCGTCCGCCTCGGGCTCCGGGAGCGGGAGTTCGTCAAGGTCGAGGGTGAAGGTGCGGCCGTCGGCCAGGGGGAGGGGGAGCTTGCCTGTGCCGTACTTGTGGGTGTGCGCCGCGATGTAACCGGTGGCGGTCGGCTGGGTGTGGAGGACGACTTCCTGGGCGTAGGGGTCCACGACCAGGTAGATCGGGATGCCGTAGCGGCCGTACTTCGTGGTGCAGTCGTCGTAGTTCGGCGGCGCCGGAGCTGGTCACGGCGGTGCGCTCGGCGAAGCAGCACCTGACGTATGTCTCGGCGGGCCCGTTCCAGTACGCGGTCGCCGAGACGCTCGCTCTGCCGGAGTCGTACTTCACCGGTTTCCGCGACGACATGCGGGCCAAGCGGGACCTGCTGGCGGCGGGGCTTCGGGAGGCGGGTCTCTCGGTCTTCGACACGGCGGGCACGTACTTCATCACCGCCGACATCCGCCCGCTCGGCGAGAGCGACGGCATCGCGTTCTGCCGGGCCCTGCCGGAACGCGCGGGAGTGGTCGCCATCCCGACCGCGGTCTTCTACGACCACCGGGAGGCGGGCGCCCCCTTCGTCCGGTTCGCCTTCTGCAAGCAGAAGGCCGTGCTGGAGGAGGCCGCCTCCCGCCTCAAGACACTCAGCGCATAGGGCCTGGACCGCGTGGTCATATCCGGAGTGCTCAGGTGTCGTAGACGGTGGAGCGATGCCCGACGTGGACGACCCACACCACCAGCTCGCCGTTGTCGATTGTGTAGATCACGCGGTAGTCGCCTACCCGTAGGCGGCGCCGGTCGGGCTGGGAGACAAGGGCCGTGGTGTTGAACCCCATCGGGTCGCTCTCCAGCTCAGTCAGCTTGGCCAGAATGCGGAGGGCCATGTCCCGGGGGATCTTGCGGAGTTCGGCCTGAGCCTCGGCCCGGAAGACGGTGCGGTACTCACTCACTGCGCGCCAGCGTCTCCCTCATGATGTCCTCGATCGGGATGCCGGGTGCCGGGTTGGTCATGCGCTCGTCGATGATCCGGTTGATCTCGCGCTCTTCCCACTCCTGGTATTTGCGCAGCACCTCGATGGAAACCACGGCGGCGACCTGCTTGCCGCGCCGGGTGATGACGGTGGGCACATCGTCCCGGTCGGCCCGCTCCACGACCTCGGCCAGGTGTGCCCGGACATCGCGGATGGACTCTATGGGCATCGGCTGTGTCATGCGCCCAAGGGTACCGGGTGTCTTATGTGTACACAACGGCTCACTGCCGCTCGGCGGTGCAGCCCTGTGAGCCCGCATGCGAATGGGTGCGTGAACGAGGAGTCACCTGGGTGACCGGCGCGCCCGGCCTGGTGACGGCCGTACGCTCGGCGAAGCAGTACCTGACCTACGTCGCCTCCGGCCCGTTCCAGTACGCCGTCGCCGAGGCGCTCGCGCTGCCCGACTCGTACTTCTCGGACTTCCGGGCCGACATGCTGGCCAAGCGGAACCTGCTGGCGGCGGGCCTGGAGGAGGCGGGTTTCCGGGTCTTCCGCCCATCGGGCACGTACTTCGTCACCACCGACATCCGCCCCCTCGGCGAGACCGACGGCGTCACCTTCTGCCGGAACCTGCCGGAGCGCGCCGGGGTCGTCGCCATTCCCAGCGCGGTCTTCTACGACCACCGCGAGGAGGGCGCGCCCTTCGTCCGGTTCGCGTTCTGCAAGCGCACCGAGGTCCTCCAGGACGCGGCGCAGCGGCTGAAGCGCCTGGCGGGCTGACGGGGGCGCCCCGGCACGGCAAAAGCCCGCCCCCGGCACGCGACCTCGCTGGTCGGTGCCTCGGGCGGGCTCTCGTGCGGCTGCGGGGCCTGACTACTCCTCGTCGCCCTCGGGCTTCTCGGCGTCGTTGATCTCCTGCTCCAGACCGAGCTGCTCGACGAGCCACTTGTCGAACTCGATGGCGGCCCGCACCCAGCTGACGGTGGAGGAGACGAAGTGCTCCAGGCTGACGCCGGTGCCGATCAGCATCTGCGCCTCACCGATCAGGCGGACCGTGCCGTCGTCGTGGGTGTGCGTGTAGAGCTTGGGCCACAGGGTCCGCCGGTTCCAGTCGTCGATGGACTCCAGCAGCTGCGGCTTCTCGTCGATCTTGTGGGGGCGGTCGTAGAACGTCCGCACCGAGAAGACCTGCTGGTCACCCTCGCCGCGGAACATGAAGTACGTACGGAACTGCTCCCACGGCGCGACGAGGTCACCCTCCTCGTCCACGAGGTGCTTGAGCTCCATCTGGTCGAGGAGCTGCTTCACGAGGTCCTGATCCGGGACGACGGGGCCCGCCGGTCCTTGCGGCTGCGGCTCGGGCTGGCCCCCGAAGTTCGGAATCGAGGACGGGTCGATGGTCACCGTGAATTTCCCTTCGTACGGATTCCGCCATCCTCCCCCATGCAGGGAGGGGGGTGGCAAGCCCCGACCGGGCCTGTCAGCCTTCAGCTGACAGGATCTGGCCGGTAGGCGCGGCGGACGGGTGAAAGGGCGGTTTCATGGCGACCTCACAGACCACGGCGACAGCGACCACGGCGACACGGACCACAGCGACGGCGGGCCGCACCCGATGGTGGGTGGTCGCCGCCATCCTGGGCCTGCCCGCCCTCGCCGTGGGCGGATTCCTCACCCTGGTCGCGATCTGGGTCATGACGGCCTGAGCGGGCGCCCGCGCACGGGCGCCCGGACCGTTCAGAGCGTCTTGCCGGTGGCCGGCCCCACGATCAGGCCGTCGCCGAAGGTGTCCACCCGGACCGTGTCACCGTCCTTGATCTCGCCCGCGAGGATCTCCTTGGCGAGACGGTCACCGATGGCCGTCTGGACCAGCCGGCGCAGGGGGCGGGCGCCGTAGGCCGGATCGTTGCCCTCGTCGGCGAGCCACTCCAGGGCCTCGTCGCTGATCTCCAGGGTCAGCCGGCGCTCCGCCAGGCGCTTGGCCAGCCGGTCGATCTGGAGCCGGGCGATCCGGCTCAGCTCGGCCTTCGTCAGCGCGGAGAAGACCACCAGGTCGTCGAGCCGGTTCAGGAACTCCGGCTTGAAGGCGGTCCGGACCACCTCCAGGACCTGCTCCTTCTTCTCCTGCTCGCTGGTGAGCGGGTCCACGAGGAACTGGCTGCCCAGGTTGGACGTCAGCACCAGGATCGTGTTGCGGAAGTCGACCGTACGGCCCTGCCCGTCCGTCAGCCTGCCGTCGTCCAGCACCTGGAGCAGGACGTCGAAGACCTCCGGGTGCGCCTTCTCCACCTCGTCCAGCAGCACCACGGAGTACGGCCGCCGGCGCACCGCCTCGGTCAGCTGGCCGCCCTCCTCGTAGCCGACGTAGCCGGGAGGCGCGCCCACCAGCCGGGCCACGCTGTGCTTCTCGCCGTACTCCGACATGTCGATGCGGACCATCGCCCGCTCGTCGTCGAAGAGGAAGTCCGCCAGCGCCTTCGCCAGCTCCGTCTTGCCCACGCCCGTCGGGCCGAGGAAGAGGAAGGAACCCGTCGGGCGGTCCGGGTCGGCGATGCCCGCGCGGGTGCGCCGTACCGCGTCCGAGACCGCCTGCACGGCCTCCGCCTGGCCGATCAGCCGGCGGCCCAGCTCCTCCTCCATGCGCAGCAGCTTCTGCGTCTCGCCCTCCATCAGGCGCCCGGCCGGGATGCCGGTCCAGGCGGCCACGGTGTCGGCGATGTCGTCGGCGCCGACCTCCTCCTTGACCATGGTGTCCCGGGCAGCCTCCTCCTCGGCCTCGGAGGCTTCCTCCAAGTCCCGCTCCACGCCCGGGATCTCCCCGTACAACAGCTTGGAGGCGGTGTCGAAGTCGCCGTCGCGCTGGGCCCGTTCGGCCTGGCCGCGCAGTTCGTCGAGCTTCTCCTTCAGCTCGCCGACCCGGTTCAGGGACTGCTTCTCCTTCTCCCAGCGGGCGGTCAGGCCCCGCAGCTCCTCCTCCTTGTCGGCGAGGTCGCGGCGCAGCCGCTCCAGGCGCTCCCGGGAGGCCGGGTCGGTCTCCTTGCTCAGCGCCAGCTCCTCCATCCGCAACCGGTCGACGGCACGCTGGAGTTCGTCGATCTCGACCGGCGAGGAGTCGATCTCCATGCGGAGCCGGGAGGCGGCCTCGTCGACCAGGTCGATGGCCTTGTCCGGGAGGAAGCGGGAGGTGATGTAGCGGTCGGAGAGGGTGGCCGCCGCGACCAGCGCGCTGTCCGCGATCTGCACCTTGTGGTGGGCCTCGTAACGGCCCTTCAGACCGCGCAGGATCGCGATCGTGTCCTCGACGGTCGGCTCGGCCACCAGCACCTGCTGGAAGCGCCGCTCCAGCGCCGGGTCCTTCTCGATCCGCTCGCGGTACTCGTCCAGGGTCGTGGCGCCGACCATGCGCAGCTCGCCGCGCGCGAGCATCGGCTTGAGCATGTTGCCCGCGTCCATGGCCGAATCCCCGCCGGCCCCGGCGCCCACGACGGTGTGGAGCTCGTCGATGAAGGTGATGATCTGCCCCTCGGAGTCCTTGATCTCCGCGAGCACGGTCTTCAGCCGCTCCTCGAACTCACCCCGGTACTTGGCCCCGGCGACCATCGCGCCGAGGTCGAGCGCGACGAGCCGCTTGTTCTTCAGCGATTCGGGCACGTCCCCCTTCACGATCCGCTGGGCGAGCCCCTCGACGACGGCGGTCTTGCCGACGCCGGGCTCGCCGATCAGTACGGGGTTGTTCTTCGTACGGCGGGACAGCACCTGCACGACCCGGCGGATCTCCTGGTCCCGGCCGATGACCGGATCCAGCTTGCCCTCCCGTGCGGCGGCGGTGAAGTCGGTGCCGAACTTCTCCAGCGCCTTGTACTGCCCCTCCGGGTCGGCTGTGGTCACCCGGCGTCCTCCCCTTGCGCTCTGGAACGCCTCCAGCAGCTTCTTCGCGGTGGCGCCCTGCTGGGAGAGTACGTCCCCGGCCGGGCCGCCCTTCGCGGCGATCCCGATGAGGAGGTGCTCGGTGGAGAGGTACTCGTCGCCGAGCTCCTGGGCCTTCGCCTGCGCCTCGGCGATGGTCGAGAGGAGTTCCCGATTGGGTTGCGGCGGCGCCACGGTGGACCCGGTGACGCTGGGCAGCGCGGCGAGCGCCTTCTCGGCACCGGCGCGGACGGCCGCCTGGTCGGCCTCGGCGGCGGCCAGCAGATCGGTGATGTTCTCGTTGTCCTGCCCCTGGAGCAGAGCCAGCAGCAGGTGAGCGGGCGTGAGGTCGGGGTGTCCTTCGGTCACGGCCCGGTTGCTGGCCGCGTTGATGGCGTCCCGGCTCCTGTTGGTCAGCTCTGCGTCCACGTATCCGTTCTCCTCCTGATCAGAGCACTCATCCACGCTGACTCAGCCAACGTACACAAAGTTGAGTCTATTCCACTCAAGTACGGTCCGGGAGCCCTGTCCTGGCGGAAGGGCCTAGGGTTCCGCGCATGAGCTACTCCGTGGACCCGGGTGCCCCCGACGACTCGTTTCTCAGCTTCTGGCGGGAACGGCACCTGTGCACCCTGACCACCCCGCGCCCGGACGGCAGCCCGCACGTGGTGCCGGTGGGCGTGACCTACGACCCGGAGGCCGGGCTGGCGCGGGTGATCGCGAACAAGGCGAGCACGAAGGTCGCCAACGTGCGGGCCGCCGGGGAGGCCGGCGCGCGGGTCGCGGTCTGCCAGGTGGCCGGGCGGCGGTGGGCGACGCTGGAGGGCAGGGCGTACGTACGCACCGACCCGGACCGGATCGCGGAGGCGGAACGGCGGTACGCCGAGCGCTACGAGCGCCGGCCCTCGCCGAATCCGGCGCGCGTGGTGATCGAGATCGAGCTGGAGCGGGCCATGGGGCGCGGCTGACGCCAGGGGACTGGCGGTTTTCAGCCAGGCGCCGAATCGACGGATAGGCCGAAATATCCCGTAAAACTGCAGCGGCGTCACCGTGTTCAGGTCACGGTGACGCCGCTGCGGGGGGAAGCACCTGAGCGATCTGTTACGACGGGGGAATCGCGTCAGGCACTGCGGGGGGTGGCTGAGATGGTCCGGGGTGCCGGGACCTCCGGGTCCACCAGCTGCTGGTGGTCCCGCTGGTCCAGGTTCACAAAGATCATTCCGTATCGAATGGCACATCGCACTGGCTGCGGCGCCCCCCGGGGCCGCCGCAGGCAGCGATAGGCTCGCAGGTCCTCGTCCTCGTCGCGGGTGACGACGACCGGTTCTCCGAAGACAGTCACCATCAGCGAGTCACCGGCGTGGGGGATGGCGGTGACCAGATCGATGAAGTGCCAGCCGGAGCGGTAGGCGGTGGCCATTTCGCGACGGAAGGAGCGGTCGTCAGGTGGGGTCGTCACGTCAACTCCACGCACTGTCGTCCGTACGGACAGGAGCATCGCCCCCAGCCGCGGTAGCGGCCGGACTCGACCAGGCACTGTCTGCCTTCCCACTGGAGAGGCCACTCAGCGATCCGAAGGCCACAACGGCGGAGAAGGTGGCGACAAGCACCGAGCGAAGCATTCTCTTACGCATAGTCGGCTTCGTCCTCACTTGAAGGTCCCCTCTTCCCCCGTCGAGTAAGACGATGGCTCATTCGGGCACGTCATGGCCACACGATCGGTGCATCATGTTCCTGCATGTTCAGGACCCTGGGGGGTGGAGATTTAGCAATGAATCGGACTAAAGCGACGCATCCCCACGCTGTGACGGAGTTGTGCGAGGAAGGCGGTCGTCTGTACGCGAACGCACTGCGCACGGGACGTATCACCCGCTCGGACGTGGAATCCGCCCCTTGTCTGATGGAGTTCGCCCTGCTCCACCCCGATCCCGACGACGCCGACTGGCTGCGTCCGGTGCCGCCCGCGGTCGCCCTCGCCCAACGGCTCAATCCCATAGAGCGGGAGATCACCGAACACCGGCGGCTGTCCATCGAGCTCGCCAACGCTTTCGAGCCGTTCATGGCCCTCAGCGCCCAGGGCGAGCCGGCGTCCACGCACTCGATCACCGTATTGGAGGGCCTGGACCGCATCAACGCGGCGCTCGACCTGGCCATCTCCCAGTGCCGCAACGAGATGCTCACCGTCCAGCCGAGCCACCGCCACCCCGAGCGGCAGCTCGTCCAGGCGCTGGAGCGGGACAAGCTGCTGATCGAGCGCGGGGTGCGGATCCGCACCCTTTACCAGCACACCGCCCGCTACAGCCCGGAACGGCTGGCCTGGGTGGACCACTTCGCCGACGGCAAGGCCGAGTACCGCACCATCGACGAGCTGGTCGAGCGGCTCATCATCTGCGACGAGTCGGTCGCCTTCATCCCCATCCGGGACGACCGCCAGGTCGCCCTCGAACTGCGCCACCCCGGGCTCGTGGGCTACCTCATCAAGGTCTTCGAGTTCATGTGGAGCCGCGCGGTCCCGCTGAGCGCCGGCGCCCCCTACGAGACCGACCCGGACGGCATCACCGACATCCAGCACTCCATCGCCAAGCTCCTCGTGGAGGGCCATGTCGACGAGGCCATCGCGCGGCGCCTGGGCATGAACGTGCGCACCTGCCGGGCCCACATAGCCAAGCTGGCCAACGCCCTCGGCAGCGGCAGCCGGGCCCAACTGGGCTACCTCATCGCGCAGTCCGGGATCCTGGACCGCGAGCAGTGAGCGGGCCGGTGAACGGGACCCCCCACCCCGAACACGGCCTGGACGAGCTGTGCGCGCCCGGCGCACGCCTGTACGAGCACGCCCTGCGGCACGGCCCGATAGGCGCTCAGGAGGCCGCTGAGGCCCCTTGCCTGGTCGATTCCGGGCTGCTCCAGCCCACCGTGGAGGACATCAGCCTGCTGGAGCCCGTGGCCCCGGCCACCGCCCTGCACCGGCTGCTGCGCTCCTCCGCGGAACGCGTCGCCGAGGAACGCCGGCGCGAGCTGCGGCTGACGGAGACCTTCGAGCAGTGGATGCGCATCGACGGGCGCCGCACCACCGGCTCCCAGTCCCCGCTGATCAAGGTGGTCACCGGCAAGCAGCGCATCAACGACACGCTCACCGAGGCCATGGCCGAGGCCGAGCGTGAGGTGCTCAGCATCCAGCCGGCCATCAGCTACGGCTCCCGCACCAACCCGGCCACCCATCTCACCGCCATGGCCCGCGACCAGGACCTGCTCGACCGCGGGGGCCGCATCCGCACCCTCTACCCGCACACCCTGCGCCACTCCCCCCAGGTCATGGCGCGCTACGAGGAGCTCGTGGGCGATGTCGCGGCGCGCACCCTCGACGAGGTCACCGACCGGCTGATCTGCGTCGACCGCACGGTCGCCTTCATCCCCGCCAACGCCGAGCGCACCCACGCCCTGGAGGTCCGCCACCCGGCGCTGGTGCACTACCTCTTCACGGTCTTCGACCGGCTGTGGCACCTGGCCACGCCCATGTATCCCGAGGCCGTCCAGCAGCCCACGCTCAACGGCATCACCCCGCGCCAGCGCGCCATCGCCCGGCTGCTCGTCGAGGGCCACACCGACACCGTGATCGCCGACCGGCTGGGCATGAACGTCCGCACCGCCCGCGTCCACATCGCCAAACTGGCGGCCACCCTGGGCAGCGAGAGCCGGGCCCAGCTCGGCTATCTCATCGGACAGTCGGGGATCCTCGGCCCGGAACATCGGGCAGGCTGAGCGGGCCGAGGCCGCTGGGGCGGGGCGGCCCGTCGAGGCCGGCCTGGGCGATCCGGACGCCGAGCTGGGTACGGCTGACCGCGCCGAGGGTCTCCGAGAGCCGCGCGATATGGGCCCGGCAGGTACGGACGCTGATTCCCAGGCGCTCGGCGATCACCGCGTCCTGGTGGCCCTCGGCGAGCAGCGCGGCGATGGACCGCTCGCGGTAGGAGATGCCCTCGATGCCGGTCTCGGGCAGCGGCGCGGTGAGCGGGATCGCGAGGCGCCACAGCCGCTCGAAGACCGTGACCAGGTACTGCACCAGCGCGGGATGGCGCAGCTCCAGGGCGAGCGTGCGGTCGGCGTTGGCCGGGATGAAGGCGACCGTGCGGTCGAAGAGGATCAGCCGGTCGATGACCTCCTCCAGGGTCCGCGCCTCCACCGCGTCGCCCATCAGCTCCAGGTAGTTGAGCAGCCCCTGCCCGTGCCGGGCGACATGCGTGTACAGATCGCGCATCCGCACCCCGCGCCCGCGCAGCGACATCGCCCGGTGCAGGCCCTCCGTCAGCTCGTGTTCGGGGCGGATGCCGCCCGGCTGCACGGTCAGCACCTCCGCCGTGCACGCCTCGGTCGCCGCGTCCATGGCCGCCTGGATCCGGGAGAGTCCGTCCAGGACCCGGATCGCGCTGCCTTCCGCGGAGGCGTTCCGCGGCAGCGGACCGAGTCCCGCGTACCACTCGAAGGCCGCGACCGCCGAGCCCATCCGCCGCTGGCTCGCGCTGACCTCGTCGTAGACCCCGCGCAGCAGCCGCGTCATGACCTCCTGCGGGGAGGTGGGCACCAGCCAGGCCATGTCGTCGGGGTCGGGGTGCAGCAGTGCGAGTTCCAGCAGACAGGGCACCGCCTCGGTGTCCTCGCGGGGCACGCGACCGCGCCGTACGGCCCGGGAATACACCCGATCCCCGGCCTCGCACAGTCGGTCAGCACCGTGTGGATGCCCGTCCGTCCCGTGCCCGGCCATCGCCCATCCCACCCCTGGTTCCCGCGTGTTCCGATGCAGCGCAACTATGCGCGGACGGGACGTGCTCCGCAACACGCCTCGAGGTCCCGCACGGCCCGCCTGGCCCGGGTGTGTCCCCTTATGCGAACCACCCGCGAACGCTCCGTTTCCGGACATGCGAAACGGCCCGGTCCACTGTCGGACCGGGCCGTGATCAGGCCTTCGCACGGCTCCTGTACGGCTTACTCGTTCAGGCCGATCTCCGCGCACGCCTCCTGGTACTTGGCGGCGCAGATCTCGGAGAGCTTGTAGATGCCGTCGTTGACGACGGTGTCCTTGATGTTCTCCTGGGTCAGCGCGACCACGGGGACGAGCTGGGCCGGGATGTCCTTGGTGGTGGGGCTGTCGACCCGGTCCGCGGTGAGGGAGTCGAACTTGATGTCCTTGCCCTGGACCTTGGCCACGGCCATCTCGGCGGCGGCCTCGGCCTCCTCCGGGTAGGACTTGTACACGCTCATGTACTGCTCGCCGGTGACGATCCGCTGCACGGCGTCGAGTTCGGCGTCCTGGCCGGTGATCGGCGGCAGCTCGGTGACGCCCGCGGCCTCCAGGGCCTTGATGACACCGCCGGCCATGCCGTCGTTGGCGGAGTAGACGGCGGCGATGTTTCCGGCGCCGATCGCCTCGATCGCCTTGGCCATGTTGGCCTCGGCGTTCTCCGGCTTCCAGTCCTTGGTGTCGTAGGACTTGGCGATCGTCACCTGGCCGGTGAGCTCGGAGAGGGCGCCCGCCTTGAACTGCTTGGCGTTGGGGTCGGTGGGCGAGCCGTTCATCATGACGACCTTGGTGGAGGTGTCGACGTCGGCGCCGAGCGCGGCGATCAGGGAGCGGCCCTGGACCTCGCCGACCAGCTCGTTGTCGAAGGAGATGTAGGCGTCGATCGGGCCCTCGGCGAGACGGTCGTAGGCGATGACCGGGATGCCGGCGTCCTTGGCCTTCTGCACGTCGGGCGCGATGGCCTTGGAGTCCACGGCGTCGAGCAGGATGACGTCGACCTTGTCGTCGACCATCTTCTGCATCTGGGTGCTCTGCGTGGCGGCGCTGGCGTCGGCGTTGGCGTAGACGACCGAGCCCTTGTTCTCGGTGAGCTCGGCCACCTTCGCCCGGATGATGGGGTGGTCGAACTTGTCGTACCGGCTGTTGGCCGTCTCCGGCAGCAGCAGCCCCACCGTGATGTCGTTGCCCTTGGTCGGACTCGCGTCGGCGCTGTCTCCCGTCACCCCGAGGGCACCGCAGGCGGACAGCGAGAGGGTCATCGAGGACGCGGCCACGCATATGGCGATACGACGCATTGGGGAGCTCACTTCTGGTGCCTTCCGGACGCGGGCGCAACATTGCGACCCAGCTGACTGAAAAGCCAACGCGGCACCGCCCCCAAGCGTCAAGCGGAATCACTTAACGAGTCCGCAACACCACGCTCCGCTTGGCTTGTGAAGGTCTGGCGGAATCCCCTCCAACTGGCCTTTACCTCCCCTCCGTACAACCAACCCGATCCCCCGTGCGTCGTGATCACGACAGTCCACGACCCACCAGAGGACCGAATGAACCCAGCCAGAAGCGCGGCCGCCGCGGTCGTGCTCGCCACCGCGGCAGGCCTTGTCACCGGCATCGCGGCCCCCGCCTCCGCGGCGACCACCTGCACCTCCCCGGTCTTCAAGCGGACGTTCTACGCGAACACCACTTTCTCGGGCACGCCGAAGAAGGCCGACTGCGACAGCACGATCGACCAGGACTGGGGCACGGGAGCCCCGGCCACGGGCCTGCCGAGCAACAACTTCGGCGTGCGGTGGAGCGTGACACGGGACTTCGGGTCCGGCGGGCCCTTCACCCTCAGCGCGTCGGGGCTGGACGGCATCCGGGTCTACCTCGACCCCGGCACGACCGACGCCCGCAAGATCAGCCTGTGGACCAACGGCTCGACGACACGTTCCCAGACCGTCAACGTCACCGTCCCGAAGGGCAAGCACACCCTTCGCATCGACTACGTCAACTGGACCGGCTCCGCCAGAATCAAGTTCGCCTACACGCCCCGCACTTCGGCCTCCGTCGACAACGTCGCCCCGCTCGCCCCGACCGGCACCGCCGTCTCCTACGACCAGACCACCGGCAAGGCCGAGCTGACCTGGACGAAGAACAAGGAGATGGACCTGGCGGGGTACCGGGTCTACCGGCGCGAGAAGGGCGGCACGTTCCCTGCCACTCCCCTGGCCACGACGACGTCGACGTCGTTCACGGACGCCACCCTTCCCGTGACCGGCGCCGCGTTCGAGTACTCCGTCCGCGCCTACGACAAGGCCGGCAACGTGTCCTCGTGGGCGGCGGCGCAGGCCGTCACCACGGCGGACCGGACGGCGCCCGGCGTGCCGAGCGGGCTCGGCACGGCTTCCGAGCCGGACGGGCTGTGGGTCGGCTGGGGTGTCGTCGAGGGGGCCGCGTCGTACCGGGTGTACCGGGCGGCCACGGCGGACGGCACGTACACGCTGGTCGGCGGCACCGCGGACGACTCCTACGTGGACACCTCGGCCGTGGAAGGCGCCACCTACCACTACCGGGTGACCTCGCTCGACGCGGCGGGCAACGAGTCCGCGCGCTCCACCGCCGTCAGCGGCAAGCGCCGGGACCTGACGCCGCCGTCCGCGGTGACCGGGGTGAGCGTCGTCCCGACCGAGTACGGCTTCCACATCAGCTGGGACGCCAACCCCACGCCCGACCTGAAGAGTTACGTCGTGCGCCGGGGTGAGCTGTGGGGAGACGAGGAGCAGCGCATCTGCACCCTTCACCCGGGCTACTACGTCGGCGCCGACACCACCTCGTACCGCTACGAGACCGTCCCGGACGGCGAGGAGAGCTGCTTCATCGTCGACGCCGTCGACGACGACGGCAACTCCTCCTTCCAGTGGACCGGCGAGGCCCAGATCGTCGTCGCGACCGAACTGGATCTGACGCAGTAAGCAGCAAGGCCGGGCCCGTGAGGACGGGCCCGGCCTGACTTCACCGCTGGTGGCGCCTCACCACAGCGAGATGTACGGCGACATCGCCGGGTACCACGCCAGCGCGAGACACGGCAGCAGGCACACCCGCGCCGCCGTCAGCGACCAGCCGACCCGCCGGGGCCACAACTGCTCACGCGAGACCAGGGCCAGGGTCAGCAGCAGCGAGACCGCGAGCCCGACGCTGGACCACTCCATGTACGGGACATCCGCGAGGAAGACGTACGGGTCATCACGCCAGGTCCACAGGGTCCGGGCGACGAGAAGGGTCAGGACCGCCTCCGCGGCGACGATCCACACCTTGGGTCCCGGCCGCATCAGTACCACTCCGGCTGGGGACGGTAGATCCAGATCTTCATCTTCGGCTGGGCGCTCTTCTGGGCCGACAGGGCGCGGTACTTGTAGTTCTTGTTGTGCTGGGTCACGTAGATCTTCCCGTTGCTGATCTTGCTGATGATCGAGGCGTGGTCGACCTTCCCGTCGTTCGTCCAGTCGTAGAAGACGATGTCACCGGTGAACGCGTTGCTCGTGTTCCGCTTGGAGTGCAGCATGTGCCGCTCCATGAAGGTCTTCAGGTAGGACGCGTTGATCCAGGTCCAGGTCTCGTCGTGGATCCAGTTGTTCGGCTTGCGCCACCAATAGTCCTTGCTCTTGTGGTTCTCGTCCCCGGAGCCCTTCATCCTGATGCTGCCGCCATGGTGCATCGCCCGGGAGACGAAGTTGGTGCAGTCCTGGCTGTACATGGCCGGGGCGTTCCAGTTGCTCACGGCCCAGGTCGCCGCACCCGTGCGCAGGTAGGTGCCGGCCTGCTGGGCCCCGAAGGCGACCTGCGTGGTGTCGCTGCCGGTGTCCGTGGAGTCGCCGTCGAACGCCGAGGGTTCGAGACCGTCCGCGAGGAGGCCCGCGTCGACGGCGTTGGCGAAGTCGTCCAGCGCGGCGGCGGTCGGCCGCACCACGACCTCCTTGGCGGACGCGGTGACCGCCGAGAGCAGCACCGGCTGCGCGCCGGTCGAGAAGGTGTAGCGCATCTCGGTCTCGCCGGTCTGGTCGGTCGGGTCGGCGGTGGCGGTGCTGACGTCGGTGACGATGGTGTCCTCGGTGCGCACCGTCGCGCGCAGGGTGACCGTCGTGCCGTCGGCCGACGGGATGGCCAGGACGTCGGTGAGGGTGGCCTCGGGCGAGACGTTGTCCGAGTCGTCCTCGGAGCCCGCGACCCGCTCCCGCAGCAGCGCCTCCTGCTCCTTGGCGAGACGGCCGACGAACTGGGCGCCGTACGCGCTGTTGGCGGCGGCGTCGTTCGCGTCGACATAGCTGCCCTGGACGAGGCCGCCCCGGGCGAGGTGGTACGCCTGCACGGCCGTCGAGTAGACGTCCGTACCACCCGGCACGGCCGCCGGGACAACACCGCTCGACGTGACCGCCGGTCCGGTGCCGTAGGCGTTCGTGCCGGTCACCTTGAAGGTGTAGGTGACGTCCCCGGCGTCCGCGTTCAGGTCGTCGAAGACGGCCGACAGGCCCGTGGTGGTCCTGGTGCCGACCGTCGTGCCGTCGGAGGCCAGCGCGGTGACGGTGTAGGTCACCATGTCCGCCGGCTCACCGGTGAACTGCGCCGCGGACCACGTCACCAGGGCGCCGTGCTCGCCGGGCACGGCCTTGAGGTCGGTCACCGCCGCGGGCGCGGTGCCGGTGGTACCGGAGGGCGCGGGCTCCTCGGTCACGTCGAGCGTGAACGTCTGCTGCGCGCTGTAGGCCGAGCACACGGTGCCCGTACAGGCCCGCATCTTCCACCGGTACGTCGAGCCGTCGGTCAGCAGCCCGTCCGGCACCTTCGCGACGGCCCGGTCGCCGTCCTGCACGGAGGCGGTGAGGGGCTCGCCCACGGCGGCGCCGGAAGCGTCGTACAGCAGGTACTCGGCGGACACGGCGCCCCGCCCGGCGGCCGTGACGATGCCGGTGAGCAGCGGCGTCGCGGTCTCGGTGGCACCGGTCGCGAGGTCGCCCGGCACCTCGGGCACGGCGGCTCGGGAGGTGTCGACGGTGAAGGTCTTCCACGCGCTCCACGCCGTCGAGTAGTCGGTCCCGTCGTAGGTCCGGGCCCGCACGCGCAGGTGCTTGCCGTCCGGCAGCGGGTTCTCCACCGGTACGGCGACGCCGGCGACCTCCATGGTGTCGACGTACGGGGAGTCCGTGGTCAGCGTGTACGTCGTGTCGTTGTACGCCGGGTCCGGCTCGATGGCGTACTGGGCGCGCACCCGCTGCGGATCGCCGTCGTTCACGAGCGCCGACAGCACGGGCGTGGTCGAGGTGACGACGCTGGTGCCGGTGACGGGGGCCAGGGCGGGCGCGGCCGGGACCTGCGGGTACGTGTTGTACGTGATCGTCAGGTGCGGTTCCGTCGAGCCGTCGCCGGAGACGTGGTTGGCGGAGTGGAAGCGCCGCCAGGTGTAGGAGTCGGTCTCGTCGACGCCCCGGACCATCAGACCGTGGTTGGCGGTGCCACTCGTCCACGCGCTGACGATGGTGTCGATGTCGAAGTTCAGCGTGCCGGCCGGGCAGTCGGCCGAGTACCCCTTGGCCGCGGTGTTGATCACCTGTCCGGTGGTGGTCGTGGCCGGCGGGTCGGCCCAGGTGACCGCGGACGACGTCCAGGACTCCGTGACCCGGCGCACGGCCGTGCCGGTGCCCCCCGTGCAGGAGGAGGACCAGTAGGAGTGCAGGGCCAGGTTGGTGTCGATGACGTGGACGCCCTGGTAGCCCGTCAGGTCGAACTTGAGGAAGGAGCGCGCGACGGTCCCGCCGGCGTTGTACGTGCCCGACTTCAGCTCGGTCGAGGAGACCTGGGAGTCCGGGTAGTTGGTGGCCACCCAGGTGTCGGTGCTGGCCGCGAGCGTGGTGGTCGGGTCGACGGTGACCGGGTAGGTCAGTTCCTGCTCGAAGTAGGCGGCGTCGGGGCGCAGGACGAGGGTCTGCGAGCCGTCGGCCGCGGTCTCGATCTCGGTGTCCACGGCCGCGAGATGCTTCGACTCGCCGGACCGCCTGTCGACGGAGGAGTCCCACATCATCGGCGCGGGGGCCTCGGCGACCAGCTTGCCCGCGCCGTTCTTCAGCAGCAGCCGCCCGGAGTCCGCCTCGGACAGGGTGAGGCCGGTGAGGGTGACCGGGATGCGGTAGGCGAGGTCTGCGGTGGGCGCCTCGTCGAGGAGTACGTTCTGGGAGAAGCCCTGCTTGAGGGCGGTGACCGTGAGGGTCTGCCCGTCGCCCAGGTCGTAGGAGGCGGTGTCGTCCTTCACCGTCGGCGTGGGAAGGGTGTCCGCCCAGCCGAGCGCCATGGAGGCGCCACCCTTGGCGACGGAGGCCAGCTTCCGGTCGCCGCCGTCGGAGACGGTGATGTCGGCGGCCGCCGTCTCCGGTTCCAGGGCCGCGCCCTCGTCGGTGAGCTCGGTGTCGATGTAACTCCAGGACCCGTCGGCCTGCTTGACCCGCACCGGCCCCGCGTAGGTCTCGGCGGTCAGCGTGCCGTCGGGGTTCACGAACACCGAGGAGGTCTCGGTGCGCTGGGAGAGCAGCTCGATACGCCGGTTCTGGATCCTGGCGTTGCGCCGGGCGGCCTCCTCCTCGGTCAGCCCGAGCAGCTTGGCTATGTCGGGCTTGTCGTCGCCGAGCGTGACCGCCTGAGCGGGGCTGTTCACGATCTGGTCGGCGGTCGGCGCCGGGAGGGACGCGAGCGAGGGGTCACCGGTGAGGAAACCGGCGAGCGTCAGCGCCGCGGCGGCCTGAAGCCACCGTCTTCGGTTGGTGCGTGGCACTCCAACTCCTTGTCAGGGCCCCCCGTGGTCATGAGGGGGCGGAGTGCGAGGTATACCGGTGATCTTGGCCGGATGAAGATTATGTGACCGAAAAGTGATCATGATCGGAACGATTGGTGGAGAAAACGCCCTGGGGGCCGCGGGTTCTCGAACCCGCGGCCCCCAGGGCGTTTCTGAGCACGCGTCAGTCGTTCTGCGGCCGCTTCGGCCGCCACACCACCAGCGCGCTGGTCTGCTGCACCTCCTGGTACGGCACCAGGTCACGGCGGTACGAGGCGTGGACCGCCGCCTCCCGCTGCTGCATCGCGGCGGCGGCGCCGTCGAGGGCCGACTGGAGCTCGGCCACCCGGTTCTGCAGGGCGGCGACCTGGTTCTCCAGCTCGATGATCCGCTTGATGCCGGCCAGGTTGATGCCCTCGTCCTGCGACAACTGCTGGACAGTGCGCAGCAGTTCGATGTCGCGGGCCGAGTAGCGGCGGCCGCGGCCGGCCGTGCGGTCCGGAGACACCAGGCCCAGCCGGTCGTACTGGCGCAGTGTCTGCGGGTGCAGGCCGGAAAGCTGGGCCGCCACCGAGATGACGTAGACCGGGGTCTCCTCGGTCAGTTCATACGGATTGCGTCGACGGCCGTCCATCTGGCATCAAGCTCCCTTCGCGGCCTGGAACAGCTCCGCCCGCGGATCCTCACCCGCGGTCGCCTCGCGATACGCCTCCAGCGCGTCACGAGCCTTCCCCGTCACGTCCTTCGGGACACTCACCTCGACGGTGACCAGCAGATCCCCGCGGGTGCCGTCCTTGCGGACCGCGCCCTTGCCCCGGGCGCGCATGGTACGGCCGTTGGGCGTGCCGGGCGGCAGCTTCAGGGTGACCGGCGGTCCGCCCAGGGTCGGGACCCTGACCTCACCGCCGAGAGCCGCCTCCGGATACGTCACCGGAACCGTCACCGTCAGGTTGTCGCCCTTGCGGCCGAAGACCGGGTGCGCGTCCACGTGCACCGTGACGTACAGGTCGCCGGACGGACCGCCCCGCTCCCCGGGCGCGCCCTTGCCGCGCAGCCGGATGCGCTGGTTGTCGCTGACCCCCGCCGGGATGCGCACCTGCATGGTCCGCGAGGACTTCGCGCGCCCGCTGCCCTTGCAGACCTCACACGGGGTCTCCGCCATCAGACCGCGGCCCTTGCAGTCCGGGCAGGGGTCGGTCAGCGAGAATCCGCCGCCGGAGCCCCGGGCCACCTGTCCGGTGCCGACACACGTCGGGCACACCCGCGGGTTGCCGTTCTTGTCGCCGGTGCCCGAACAGGCCTTGCAGGGAGCCTGCGAGGACATCCGCAGCGGGACGGTCGCGCCCTCGATCGCCTCGGTGAAGGTGAGCGTGACCTCGGTGTCGATGTCCTGACCGCGCCGGGGCTGCACCCGGCCGGTACCCGAGCCGCCCCGGTTGAACAGTCCCCCGAAGACGTCACCGATACCGCCGCCGAAGCCGCCGGAGCCACCGCCGCCCTGGGCGCCGCCTCCGAAGAGGTCGCCCAGGTCGAAGTTGAACGAGCCGCCGCCCGCGCCCGGCCCCGGACGGAACCCGCCGTTGCCGAAGAGGGCGCGCGCCTCGTCGTACTCCTTGCGCTTCTTGGGGTCGCCGAGGATGTCGTTGGCCTCGGAGATCTCCTTGAAGCGCTCCTCGGCCTTGGCGTTGCCCTTGTTGGCGTCCGGGTGGAACTCGCGGGCGAGCTTCCGGTACGCCTTCTTGATCTCGGCCTCGGTGGCGTCCTTGGGGACGCCGAGGACCTTGTAGTAGTCCTTCTCGATGAAGTCCTTGGTGCTCATCCCCGACGTCCCTCCTTCCTGTCGGAAACTACGACCTCAGCCCTCCTCAGGGCCGTTGTCCTTCTCCTCGGCGGCCTCGGACGCCTCCTCGGCCTTGACCGTCTGCGCGCCCGGCTGCGGTTCGGCGACCGCCACCCGCGCGGGGCGGATGGTGCGCTCGCCGATGCGATACCCCGGCTGGAGGATCGCGACGCAGGTCGTCTCGGTGACGTCCGGGGCGTAGGAGTGCATCAGGGCCTCGTGGATCGTCGGGTCGAAGGGCTCGCCCTCCTTGCCGAACTGCTGCAGACCCATCTTCGCCGCGACGGTCTCCAGCGACTCCGCGACGGACTTGAATCCGCCGACGAGCTCGCCGTGCTCCCGGGCGCGGCCGATGTCGTCGAGCACGGGCAGGAGCTCGGTCAGGAGGTTCGCGATGGCGATCTCCCGCACCGTGATCCGGTCCCGCTCCACGCGGCGGCGGTAGTTCTGGTACTCGGCCTGGAGCCGCTGGAGGTCCGCGGTGCGCTCACCGAGCGCGGTACGGACCTGGTCCAGCTGCGCGACCAGACCGGCATCTGCGGTTACGTCCCCGGCCGGGGCCGCCCCCTCGCCGTTCGGCGGGGTGGCGGCCTTCGCCTCGGCGTCTTCGGGGGTGGCGCCGGAGGGGACGTCGGGCTTCTCCTCGAAGCCCGGGGTCTCCTCCGTCACGCGGCACCGTCCTTGCGCTCGTCGTCGACGATCTCGGCGTCGACGACGTCGTCGTCGGCCTTCGGGGCCTCGTCGCCGGCGGCGGCACCGCCCGCGGCCTGGGCACCCTGGGCGTCGGCGTACATGGCCTGGCCGAGCTTCTGCGAGACCGCGGCGACCTTCTCGGTGGCGCTGCGGATCTCGGCGATGTCCTCGCCCTTGAGCGCGGCCTTCAGCTCCTCGACGGAGGCCTCGACCTCGGTCTTGATCTCGCCGGGGACCTTGTCCTCGTTGTCCTTGAGGAACTTCTCGGTCTGGTAGACGAGCTGCTCGCCCTGGTTGCGGGTCTCGGCGGCCTCGCGGCGCTTGTGGTCCTCCTCCGCGTACTGCTCGGCCTCCTGGCGCATGCGGTCGACCTCGTCCTTCGGCAGCGAGGAGCCGCCGGTGACGGTCATCTTCTGCTCCTTGCCCGTGCCCAGGTCCTTCGCGGTCACGTGCATGATGCCGTTGGCGTCGATGTCGAAGGAGACCTCGATCTGCGGGACACCACGCGGGGCCGGCGGCAGACCGGTCAGCTCGAACATCCCGAGCTTCTTGTTGTACGCCGCGATCTCGCGCTCGCCCTGGTAGACCTGGATCTGCACGGAGGGCTGGTTGTCCTCGGCCGTCGTGAAGATCTCGGAGCGCTTGGTCGGGATCGTGGTGTTGCGCTCGATCAGCTTGGTCATGATGCCGCCCTTGGTCTCGATACCGAGGGACAGCGGGGTGACGTCGAGCAGCAGGACGTCCTTGACCTCGCCCTTGAGGACACCGGCCTGGAGCGAGGCGCCGATGGCGACGACCTCGTCCGGGTTCACACCCTTGTTGGCCTCCTTGCCGCCGGTCAGCTCCTTGACGAGCTCGGCGACGGCGGGCATGCGGGTGGAGCCACCGACGAGGACGACGTGGTCGATCTCGCCGAGGGCGATGCCGGCGTCCTTGATGACGTTGTGGAACGGCGTCTTGCAGCGCTCCAGCAGGTCCGCGGTCAGCTGCTGGAACTGGGCGCGGGTGAGCTTCTCGTCGAGGTGCAGGGGGCCCTCGGCGGAGGCGGTGATGTAGGGCAGGTTGATCGAGGTCTCGGTCGAGGAGGACAGCTCGATCTTGGCCTTCTCGGCGGCCTCGCGGAGGCGCTGGAGGGCCATCTTGTCCTTGGACAGGTCCACGCCGTGGCCGGACTGGAACTGCTTGACCAGGTAGTCGACGACGCGCTGGTCCCAGTCGTCACCACCGAGGTGGTTGTCGCCGTTGGTGGCCTTCACCTCGACGACGCCGTCGCCGATCTCCAGCAGCGAGACGTCGAAGGTGCCGCCACCGAGGTCGAAGACGAGGATCGTCTGGTCGTCCTTGTCGAGGCCGTAGGCCAGGGCGGCCGCGGTGGGCTCGTTGACGATACGAAGGACGTTCAGACCGGCGATCTCGCCGGCCTCCTTCGTCGCCTGACGCTCGGAGTCGTTGAAGTACGCGGGGACGGTGATGACCGCGTCGGTCACCTTCTCGCCCAGGTAGGACTCGGCGTCGCGCTTCAGCTTCTGCAGGATGAACGCGGAGATCTGCTGCGGGTTGAAGGGCTTCCCGTCGAGCTCGATCTTCCAGTCCGTGCCCATGTGGCGCTTCACGGAGCGGATGGTCCGGTCCACGTTCGTGACCGCCTGGCGCTTGGCGACCTCGCCGACCAGCACCTCACCGTTCTTCGCGAAGGCGACGACGGACGGCGTGGTCCTGGCACCCTCGGCGTTGGTGATGACGGTGGGCTCGCCGCCCTCCAGAACGCTGACGACGGAGTTAGTCGTGCCCAGGTCGATGCCGACCGCACGTGCCATGGTTGATTCCTCCAGCTGACTTGAGTGGAACGGACTCAAGTGTGCATGAGCCGCCCCGCCCGGTCAACAGACCTGAGTCTGTGAGGCTCAACTCTTATCCGTTCCTTACACGCAACTGCGCCCTGACCTGCACAGACGCGGTTCGGCGAGGCCGCGTCCGCTTGACTCTCAGGAGCAGCAGTACGGCGATCAGGGCGCCCGCCCCCACCCACAACACCCCCGCGGCGGCCATCCATCCCAGGTGCACCAGTACCCCGGCGAGCACCCCGCCGAAGGCTCCGGCACCGAGGACGACGGTCGCGCCCTGCGGGGTGAGTCCGAGCCGCCGCAGCCGGTGGGCGAGATGGTCGGGGCCCCGGCGCAGCAACGGCCGGCCACCGAGCCGCCGCGCCAGGACGACCAGCACCACATCGGCGCTCGCGACGGCGGTGAGCGCGTACAGCACCCCCGCGCTCGTCGGGCCGTCGTACCCGGCGCGGGTCAGCACGGCCGCGGCGGCGAGGACGAACCCGGCGAACAGCGAGCCGCAGGCGCCGAGGCCCACACGCGCGGGATGCCAGTTGTGCATCAGGAACCCGGTGAGCGCGGCGGCCAGCACGCTCAGCAGCACCGCGAGACCGTCCATCACCTCCGCCGCCGCACAGGCGCCGACCCCGAAGGCGGTGACCACCCCGACGGTCCCGGCGAGCGCGTCGGCGTGGTCCAGGGCCCGGAAGGCGAGTGTCACGGCCACGATCCAGCAGGCGGCGGCGAGACCCCCCACCACCCCGGTCTCCTCGTACGGCACCGAACAGGCCGCCGCCACGGCCGTACCGCCGACCAGGAACCGGGCCTTGACCCGGCGCGCGTCGGCGACCAGGCCGAGGGCGGCCACGGCCGCGCCCGCCACCAGCAGCCGGGGGATGCCGGAGCCGAGCGGGGCCATGCCGGTCCAGTCACCGGCCGCCGCGACCAGGCAGGTGACGAGGACGACGGCCACGCCGCCGCCGAGCGGCAGGGCCCGCTGCCGCCGCCGGTCCAGCAGACCCAGGCGCAGAGCGGGGGCGCGGACCAGGGCGGTGAGGACGGCGGCGAGGAGCAGGGCGGTGGTGGCGGCGGCGATCCCGTAGAGCACGGATCTAAATTAATGGCGTATGTACTAATTTGACGTGAATAACACGATCGGTTCTTAAGGCAACCCTCAGCGACACAGATCACCGAGTGGCTGACTACAGTGCGACGGAGGATGCGGGTAGTCTCAGACGGACTGCATAAGTTACCGCTTAGTAATTTCGAAGACCCCCCTGAAGACCCCTCGCAGGCCCGAGGAGAGCCCCAATGCAACTCGCCGCGATCATCGTGTCGATGGTCCTCATGGCGGTCGGCATCGCCCTGTTCGGCCGTGCCGTCCTGCAGATCGTCCGCTTCATGATGCTCGGCCAGCCCCTCCCGGCCGGGGCCCGGACCAACGACCCCGTCCTGCGGACCATCACCGTGGCCAAGGAGTTCCTCGGCCACACCCGGATGAACCGCTGGGGCGTCGTCGGCATCGCGCACTGGTTCGTGGCGATCGGCTTCTACACCCTGCTGCTGACGATCGTGAACGCCGTCGGCCAGCTCTTCCAGGCCGACTGGCTGCTGCCGATCGTCGGCGAGTGGGCGCCGTACAACGTCTTCGTCGAGTTCATCGGCACCATGACCGTGCTCGGCATCCTGGTGCTGATCGTCATCCGGCAGCTGTCGCGGCCGGGCGGAGCGGGCCGCAAGTCCCGGTTCGCGGGCTCCAACACGGGCCAGGCGTACTTCGTCGAGACGATCATCCTCATCGTCGGTGTCTGCATCTTCATGCTGCACGCGCTCGAGGGCGCGCAGCACCACGTGGACAGCTACGAGGCCTCCTTCTTCATCTCGTACCCGGTGGTCTCCGCGCTGGAGGGCCTGGACCTCTCCACGCTGCAGAACCTCACCTACTTCTTCGCGGCGCTGAAGATCGCGGCCTCCTTCATCTGGATGATCACGGTCTCGCTGAAGACCGACATGGGCGTGGCCTGGCACCGCTTCCTCGGCTTCCCGAACATCTGGTTCAAGCGCAACGCCGACGGCGCCACCTCGCTGGGCGCGCTGCTGCCGATGACCTCCGGCGGCAAGCCGATCAACTTCGAGGACCCGGGCGAGGACGACGTCTTCGGTGTCTCCCAGGTCGAGCAGTTCTCCTGGAAGGGCCTGCTGGACTTCTCCACCTGCACCGAGTGCGGCCGCTGCCAGTCGCAGTGCCCCGCCTGGAACACGGGCAAGCCGCTCTCCCCGAAGCTGCTGATCATGTCGCTGCGGGACCACGCCCACGCCAAGGCGCCGTACCTGCTGGCCGGCGGCGGCAAGACGATGGAGGGCGAGGAGAAGGCCTCCGAGGAGCAGCTCAAGGACGTCCCCGCCGCCGCTCTCGCGGAGGCCGAGCGGCCGCTCATCGGCACCGCCGAGGAGAACGGCGTCATCGACCCGGACGTCCTGTGGTCCTGCACCACCTGCGGCGCCTGTGTCGAGCAGTGCCCGGTGGACATCGAGCACATCGACCACATCGTCGACATGCGCCGCTACCAGGTGATGATCGAGTCCGCGTTCCCGTCCGAGGCGGGCACGATGCTCAAGAACCTGGAGAAGAAGGGCAATCCCTGGGGCCTGGCGAAGAAGCAGCGCCTGGAGTGGACGAAGGAAGTCGACTTCGAGGTGCCGGTGGTCGGCAAGGACATCGAGGACCTCACCGAGGTCGAGTACCTGTACTGGGTCGGCTGCGCCGGCGCCCTCGAGGACCGTGCCAAGAAGACCACCAAGGCCTTCGCCGAGCTGCTGCACATGGCGGGCGTCAAGTTCGCGATCATGGGCGGCGACGAGAAGTGCACCGGTGACTCCGCCCGCCGCCTCGGCAACGAGCCCCTGTTCCAGGAGCTCGGCATGGAGAACGTCGCGGCCCTGAACATGGCGTTCGGCGAGGACGACGAGGACGAGTCGACGAAGAAGCCGAAGTCGGCGAAGAAGATCGTCGCCACCTGCCCGCACTGCCTGAACACGATCGGCAACGAGTACCCGCAGATCGGCGGCGACTACGAGGTCATCCACCACACCCAGCTGCTCCAGCACCTGGTGGACGAGGGCAAGCTGGTGCCGGTGACCCCGGTCGAGGGCATCATCACCTACCACGACCCCTGCTACCTGGGCCGCCACAACAAGATCTACACGCCTCCGCGCGAGATCATCGCCAGCGTCCCGGGCCTGCGGAACGAGGAGATGCACCGCCACAAGGAGCGCGGCTTCTGCTGTGGCGCCGGTGGTGCGCGGATGTGGATGGAGGAGCGGATCGGCAAGCGCATCAACAACGAGCGCGTCGACGAGGCTCTCTCCACCAACCCCGACATCGTGTCCACCGCCTGCCCGTTCTGCCTGGTCATGCTCACCGACTCGGTCAACGGCAAGAAGAACGACGGCAAGGCCAAGGAGTCGATCCAGGTCGTCGACGTCGCCCAGCTCCTGCTGGAGTCCGTCAAGACCCCGGTCGACCCGCAGGACGCGCCGGAGCCGGAGAACGAGCCGGAGCCGGAGCCGGTGAAGTAACGGCCCCTTCCGTACGACGGACGCCCCCTGCCCGACCGGGTGGGGGGCGTTCCGTCGTCATGGCCCACACTGGGACCAAGGAACCGATCGGGAAGGCTTCGGCATGATCATCTTCGGTACCAAGGGCTACCTGTACCAGCTGGCGATCCTCACGCTGGTCTGCGGACAGTGCGGCAACCCCGCCGCGCACACCCTGCGCAAGCGGGTCACCAAGTTCACCCTGTTCTTCGTGCCGCTGTTCCCGTTCTCGACGAAGTACCAGACCCAGTGCACCTTCTGCGGCGCCGAGCAGCAGCTGACGAAGGAACAGGCGGAGCAGCTCCAGGCGCAGTCCGCCGGGGGTGGTCAGCAGCCGTACGGGCAGCCGCAGCGGCAGCCGTATCAGTGACCGGCGGGCCGGGGCTGCGGAGCGCGCAGCCCGCGGGCCAGCAGACCGAGCAGCGTGGCGTTGACCAGGCCGGCGGCCGCCGTGGCGGCGCTGAAGACGGCCGTACTCAGCCACTCCACCTCCATGACGGGCGTGGCCAGGAAGAAGGCCAGGAAGCCGAGGGGGGCCGTGCTCATGACCGGCCAGATTGCGGCGAATCCCGTGTCGGGCGTCAGATAGGCCGCGTAGAGGAAGAAGCCGATCGAGGCCGCGACGGCCGCGAGGTAGCCGCGCGAGAGCCAGTTGTCCGTCGCGGGCGCCAGCAGGGCCCTGATGCTCCTTCGGCGGGGGTGCGCGGAGCGCTCCATGTCCGTTCCTTTCCTCGGCGGGTTCACGCGTGCCGCGCGGCGCGGCTGTCGCGGACGTGATGGGTGAGGGCACCGAACGCGGCGGCGTTCACCAGCGCGCACAGCAGCAGCCAGACGGCCGCGCCGGACAGGGCGAGCACCTGGGCCGCCCCGGTGGCGTCGGCCCCGGGGTCGATCGGGACGAAGATCGCCATGCTGGACCAGGGCGCCGTGAGCAGCAGCGGGAGCGAGGCCACGACGCTGTCCGGGGCGGCGAAGGCGACGCCGACGGAGGCGGTGAAGAGCGCCCAGTAGCCCCGGGCCCCCCAGTTGTCCGAGGCCAGCGCGAGCAGTCGCCGTGTTCGAGAGTCCTTGCCCATCGCGGGCCCCCCTGATGTGCGTTCCGTGGGTTGACGGTGTCCACACTGGACCGGCGCGCGCGGCCGGACATGAGTACGGGTACTCAGCGGCGGGCGACGCACCACCTACCTCTGTCGCCCTCTCTCGAACAGATGCATCATGGGGCGTTACTCCTGAGGCAGACGAGGTGCATGGTGCGCATACGGACCCGGTCCGCGGCTCTTGGCTGTTCCGGCCTGCTGCTCCTCGCCGCCTGCGGTTCCCACCCGGACACCGCGGCTCCGGCGCCCTCCCCCTCGGTCCAGGTCGCCCGCGGCCCGGCCGTCCTGCCGGTCCCCCGCGGCGACGGCAGCCGCACCCGGGACGACTTCAACGGCGACGGCCACCGCGACCTCGTCCTCGACGACCTGGTCAAGGCACAGGCGCACGCCGACGACCCCGGTATCGGCATCGTCTACGGCGGCACCCGCGGACTCGTCCCCGGCACCCGGCAGTTGCTCGACCCCGAGCGGAACGCCGCCGCCGTCGACGGCCGGCTCCCCGCCCTCTTCGACGCCGAGGAGAGCTGCGACCTGGACGGCGACGGTTTCACCGACCTGCTCGTCTCCACCGATCCGCCCTACGACGGCCAGGGGCGGCCCCCGGTCCCGCTCCAGGTGCTGTTCGGCTCCCCGAGGGGCCTGACCGGCAAGGCCGTCACCCTCGTCGTCCCGGTCCGGGCCCGCGTCGGCAACGACTGGCCCGATTACCCGGTGTGCGGCGACTTCGACGGGGACGAGGCCGCCGACCTGGTCCTGCACGCCTCGGGCGGCCGACTGAGCTTCCTGCGCGGCCCGTTCGACCGCGAGGGCGCTCCCAGGGCCGCCACCGCGCCGGTCGCCGCACCGGGCAACGTCCCCACCGGCCCGGCCGCGGACGTCGACCGTGACGGCTACGACGACCTGCTCGTCCGTACCGCCGAGGGCACCGGTCCGGCCGCCGTCGTCCTCGGCGGACCGGACGGCCCGGCCGGTGCGGGCGCCGTCCTGCCCGCCGGGATCGACGTCGCGCTCGGCTCCTTCGGCAAGGGCGCCGCATTGGACGCGGCCGTCGGGGCCATGGGGGAAACGTCCCTGCGCTACGACCTGCCCGCGGCCGTGCGCGGCACCCTCGACTCCCCCGGCTCCATGCTGGACGCCGCAGACTTCGACGGGGACGGACTGAGCGAGCTGGTCTCCAGCGGCTCCCGGCTGCGGCTCTTCCCCGGCCGCACGGCGGGCCCCTCCCCGGACGGCGTCGTGACCGTCGAGCCGCCCGCGACCGGCACCACCCGCGTGCTGTCGGTCGCCGATCTCGACGGCGACGATCTGGCCGACCTGACGGTGCGGACGTATCGGAGCGAAACGCGCGACACCATCGCCGTCTACCCGGGACGGAAGAAGGGCCTGATCGCGCGCGAACCGGCGGTCACCTTCTCCACCGCCGCCTTCCTGAGCCACTGACGCACCACCGGCTCGCAGATGGTTCAAATATTTACCGAACTCACGTACAACCCTTGGTCATCCTTGCGGGTCTTGTGATCGCCGACCGAGGCGTGCACCCCGGGCCAACGCCCGGACGACGTGCCCGGCCGCACCCCATTGACTGCCGATGCCCCGCCAGGCATCCCGCATGCAGCAGGAGAACCCGCATGCACCAGACGCTGCGACTCGCCCTCGCGACGGCCACCGCCGCCGCTCTGACGGGCGGTCTGCTCACGTTCACGGCCGCGACCGCGACGGCCGCGGACTCCACCACCGTCGCGAAGGCCGACTTCAACGGCGACGGGGTCGGCGACGTCGCCTTCTCCGCGAGCGACGCCTACGTCAACGGCAAGAAGGGCGCCGGGCAGCTCGTCGTCCTCTACGGCTCGACCTCCGGTGTCTCCGCCACCAAGCGCGTCACCGTCAGCCAGAACACCACCGGCACCCCGGGCACCGCCGAGACCGGCGACGCCTTCGGCATCGACACCGCCTTCGCCGACTTCAACGGCGACGGCTACGACGACATCGCCGTCGGCTCCCCGGGCGAGGACATGGGCGGCGACACCGACGGCGGCTCCCTCGCGATCCTGTGGGGCTCGGCCTCCGGCATCACCGGAAAGGGCGTCACCGTCGCCGACCCGGCCGCCTCCTCGCACGACTTCTGGGGTGGCAACCTCGCCGCGGGCGACTTCGACGGCGACGGCAAGGCCGACTTGGCCGTCGGCGCGAACAGCGCCACCGTCCACGTCCTCAAGGGCGGCTTCTCCGCCACCGGCGCCCCGGGCAGCCGCTCCACCGTCAAGCCCCCGATCATGGGCTCGGACGCGGGCGGCCCGATGAACCTGACCGCCGGTGACGTCAACGGCGACGGCCGCACCGACCTGGTCGTCGACGGCTACGAGACGCAGACCCAGTACGGCTGGAACACCAACTACTTCATCCCCGGCTCCTCCGGCGGCCTGACCACGTCCGGCATCCAAACCCTCAAGCCCGGTGTCATCACCGCGATCGGCGACATCGACCAGGACGGCTTCGGCGACATCGTCAGCGGCGCCTACTGGAACAACACCACCTCCGACGGCACCGCCGTCCCCAACTCCGCCAAGGGCGGCAAGGTCTGGGTGACCTACGGCACGGTCGACGGCCCCGGTACCGCCACCGGCATCACCCAGGACACCGGCAACGTCCCCGGCACCTCCGAGGGCAACGACTACTTCGGCCACGAGCTGGACCTCGGCGACATCAACGGCGACGGCTTCCTCGACCTGGCGATCGGTGTCGCGGGCGAGAACATCGGCTCCGCCACCAACACCGGAGCGGTCACCCTCCTCTACGGCGGCGCCAGCGGCCTGGACACCTCCTCGGGCGCCCAGTCCTTCGCCCAGTCCACCGCCGGTGTCCCCGGAACCGACGAGGACAACGACTACTTCGGCATGGACCTCAAGCTCGACGACCTCACCGGCGACGGCAGGGCCGACCTGATCATCGGCTCCGGCGAGAACGCGGGCGACGGCGCGGTCACCTACCTGCCGTCCAACGGCACGAAGATCACCACCACTGGTTCGAAGACGGTCTCCCCGGGCAACGCGGGCGTCTCCACGACCGGTTCGCCCTACTTCGGCGCCAACTTCGCCGACTGATCAGCCCTGTCGGTTCAGCCCTGTCGATTCAGCCGCATCGATGCAGCCGCATCGATGCAGCCGTAACACCTCATGGGGCCCGCCGGTGCGGGCCCCCCACTGGAGTCCCGTCTTGAAGCGCACCCTCGTGATCGCCGCCGCCCTCGCCACCGGCGTGCTCACCGCCCTGCCCGCCACCCCCGCCGTCGCCGCGCCCTCGGGTCTCGCAAGCGACTTCAACGGTGACGGGTACCGGGACCTCGCCATCGGCGCGATGGGCGCCGACGTCGGCTCCGCGCACAGCGCCGGTGCCGTGGTCGTGCTGTACGGCTCGTCCTCGGGGGTGCCGTCCACCAAGAAGACCGTCATCACGCAGAACTCCACCGGCGTCCCCGGCACCGCCGAGTCCGACGACCGCTTCGGCGCGAGCCTCGCCACCGGCGACCTCAACGCCGACGGCTACGCCGACCTGGTCGTCGGCTCCGAGTTCGAGAGCATCGGCGACCGGCAGGGCGTCGGCAGCGTCACCGTCGTCTGGGGCGGCTCCTCGGGCCTCAGCGGCGGCTCCGCGCTGCCGCAGCCCCCGGCGGACGAACTGGGCCAGTGGGGCGGCTACGGCCGTGGCGTCGCCACCGGCGACTTCGACGGTGACGGCAAGACGGACGTGACCGCCACCGGGCAGACCCACACCCACCTCTACCGCGGCCCCTTCACCCGCACCGGCACCCCGCTCAGCCACACCGGCGTCGGCGAGGTCGGCACCACCTACGAGGTCATCGCCGGCGACCTGACCGGCGACAAGGCGGCCGAGCGCGTGTACCCGATGCACCACGACGGCGACCCGGCCGGTGACATCCGGTACTTCCACTACGACCCCTTCGGCGACCACCCCGAAACCGACTACGCCCTGACCGCCCTGCCGAACGCCGACGGCGCCCTCGGCGCGGCCGGCGACATCAACGGCGACGGCTACGGCGACCTCGTCCTCGGCGACTACACGGCCCGCAAGGGCGGCCAGATCAGCGTCTGGTACGGCGGCCCGAACGGCCCCGACCCGCAGCAGACGCCGACCGTCGTCCACCAGGACACCCCCGGCGTCCCCGGCGCAGACGAGACCGACGACCTGTTCGGCTCCGCGGTCGACGTCGGCGACATCAACGGCGACACGTACGCCGACGTCGTCGTCGGCGCCTGGGGCGAGGACATCGGCTCGGCACGCGACGCGGGCACGGTGACCGTGCTGTTCGGCTCGGCCACGGGCCTGAGGACCACCGGCGCCACGTCGTACCACCAGAACACCGCGGGCGTGCCCGGCACCGCCGAGAGCGGAGACGCCTTCGGCCTGTCCGTGCGCCTGCTCGACCTCGACAAGACCGGCAAGGCCGACCTGGTGACCGGCGCGGGCTACGAGAACGAGAACGGCTCGATCACCTACCTGCGCGGCACCGCCTCCGGCCTCACGACCACCGGCGCCAAGTCCCTGACCGCCGCCGGCGCGGGGGTCAAGGGCTCGACCTTCGGCTGGGAGCTGGCCAAGTGACCTACAAGGAGACTCCGTTCATGACCCGACGCACGGCCTCCCTCCTCGCCGCGACCCTCCTCGCCGGCGGTCTCACCCCGCTGCTCGCGACCGCCCCCGCCAGCGCGGCGGTGGCCAAGCACTACGACGACTTCAACGGGGACGGGCATCGGGACGTCGCCTACGGCGGCTACAACGACGTCGACCGCCAGGGCGGCACCGTCACGGTCGTCTACGGCACCGCCGACGGCCCCGGCACCCGTACCCAGTTCATCCACCAGGACAGCCCCGGCATCCCCGGGACCGGCGAGGAGGACGACCAGTTCGGCGAGAGCATCGCCTCCGCCGACCTCAACAAGGACGGGTACGCGGACCTGGTAGTCGGCAACTCGACGGAGCACGTGGGCAGCGCGCAGTACCAGGGCTCGGTGACCATCGTGTGGGGTTCGGCCTCGGGCCTGTCCGGCGGTACCGCCGTCGCCCCGAAGTCCGGCGCGAAGGGCCACTTCGGCCGCGATGTCGCCACCGGCGACTTCACCGGCGACGGCTCGCCCGACCTCGCGGTGATCGGCGGTACCGAGACCTGGCTGTACCGGGGCGGCTTCACCAAGTCCGGCTCCACCGGCGGGGTCAGCGAGATCGACAAGGAAGGCGCGGGCTGGTACTCGTACGGCCTCGCCGCCGGCAAGGTCAACGGTGACGGCAGGACGGACCTGGTCGTCCTGGGCGAGCAGTTCGTGGACGGGCAGCCGGTCCAGCGCGCCTGGTTCCTCAAGGGGGCCTCGGGCGGCCTGACGTCGGGCGCCTCCAAGACGGTCGCCGCGTGGACCGCCGCGATCGGTGACTTCGACAAGGACGGCTACGGCGACATCGCCTTCGGCCGCCCCGACTCCCACGACGGCAAGGGCTCGGTCCTCGTCTGGCGCGGCACCTCCGCCGGACCGAGCGGCTCGGCGATGTACAACCAGGCCAGCTCCGGCGTCTCCGGCAGCCCCGAGGCCGACGACAACTTCGGCTACGCCCTCTCGGCGGGCGACGCGAACGGCGACGGGTACGCGGACCTCGCGGTCGGCGTCCCGCACGAGGACGTCAGCGGCAAGGAGGACCAGGGCGGGGTGCACCTCTTCCGCGGCGGCTCCGGCGGCCTGTCGGGCCTGCGCTCCTCCTGGATCCCGCAGACGGTGGCCGGGCCGGCCGACTCCCACGTCTCCTTCGGCTACACGCTGCGCCTGCGCGATCTCACCCACGACGGCAAGGCGGACCTCGGCATCGGCGGGCAGCCGTCCGTCGTCCTGCGCGGCGCCTCGGGCGGTACGACGGCGACGGGCGCCTTCGTCCTGCCGGAGTTCGGCGGCTCGTTCGCCGACTGAGCCCCCTCGAACCTCTCGAACGGAACTTGATGCGCAAGAAGACCACCCTCCTGCTGGCCACCGCCCTCACCACCGGCCTGCTCGCCGCCCTCCCCGCCGCCACCGCGTCCGCCGCGCCCTCGGGCCTGTCCGGCGACTTCAACGGCGACGGCTACCGCGACCTCGCGATCGGCGCGCCCCTCGCCAAGATCGACGGCAAGTCGAACGCCGGTTACGTCGGCGTGGTCTACGGCACCGCGAACGGCCTCGACACCAGCAGGCGCCAGGTCCTCAGCCAGGCCACGACCGGCATACCCGGCACGCCCGAGACCGGCGACCACTTCGGCGACCGCCTGACCACCGGGGACCTCGACGGCGACGGCTACACCGACATCGTGGTCGGCGTGTACGGCGAGCGGATCGGCTCCACCGACGACTACGGCACCCTGACCGTGCTGTGGGGCGGGGCCGACGGGATCAGGAGCGGCACGGACATCGCCTCGCCGCTGCCCGAGTACCGCTCCGAACTCGGCTGGTCGGTGGCGGCCGGCGACTTCGACGGGGACGGGGACACCGACCTGGCCGCGGCGAACATCTCCATGCCCGAACTGAACGTCTTCGAGGGCCCGTTCACCCGCACCGGCCAGGCGACCGAGCTCGTGGGCATCGACACCTACGACCAGACCGGCATCAACACCGACCGGATCACCGCGGGCGACGTCACCGGCGACGGCAGGGCCGACCTGCTGGTCATGGGCCAGCAGGAGATCACCGACGGCTACCGCACCCGCAGCGTCCTCTACAAGGGGTCCGCGACCGGCCTGGTGCCCGGGGCGAAGGTCGCGGGCGGCTACGACGCCGTCATCGCCGACGTGGACAAGGACGGCCACGGCGACATCGTCACCGGCAACTTCTCGGAGAAGTCCACCGACGAGCCCAACGGCGGCCTCGGCGGAGCGATCACCGTCACCTACGGCGCCGCCACCGGCCTGAGCACCCGCACCCCGGTCCGGATCACCCAGGACACGGCGGGCGTGCCCGGCACGGCCGAGAAGAACGACCGTTTCGGCTGGAGCGTCGCCGCCGGTGACACCAACGGCGACGGATACCAGGACATCGCGGTGGGCGCCGCCGACGAGTCCCTGGGCTCGAAGGCCGACGCCGGCACGGTGACCGTGCTGCGCGGCTCCGCCTCGGGCCTGACCGGCTCCGGCGCCAAGTCCTTCTCCCAGGACACCTCCGGCGTCCCGGGCACGGCCGAGTCGTACGACTACTTCGGCGACTCGGTCTTCCTGACCGACGCCAACAAGGACGGCCGCGCCGAGCTGGTCACGGGCGCCCGCGGCGAGAACTCCGGCGCGGGCGCGCTGTGGGTGCTGCGCGGCACGTCCACGGGTACGACGGCGACCGGCGCGAAGTCCTTCAGCAGCACCACGCTGGGGGGACCGTCGGGGCTGGCGTACTTCGGGACGGTGCTGGAGGGCTGACCGACCCTGACATGTCCCCTAAGGGATGTCACAGCTCGGCAGCAAAGCCGGGCCCGGACCGCCGGGCCCGGCACGTCACTCTCCGGGACCAGGTACGTTCGAAGACGTGGCTGGATTCAGGATCGGACGCGGCGGCCGGGACAACCGGGCCCCGCAAGCGCGCCCGCAACAACCTCCGTACGGGCAGCAGGGGCCGTCGGGACCGTCGTACGGCTATCCCCCGCCGCCGCAGCAGCCGTACGGCGGCGGCTACGGCGGTCAGGGCGGTGGCTACGGCGGCCAGGGCGAGCCGGAGTACTTCGGTGACGGCGGACACCACCACCCGCAGGGGCACGGCGGCGGTCCGGACCCGTACGCGGCGAACAACCCGGGCCACACCCAGGCGTTCTCCGTCCACGAGGACCCCTACAACCAGGGGCAGACCTACCACGCGGGCGCGGCCCCGGCGGCCCCGATCGGACCCCGCCTGCACTGGAAGGACCTGCTGAAGGGCATCTTCCTCGCCCCCGCGAGGACCTTCCTGCAGATGCGGGACTACGCGATGTGGGGCCCCGCCCTGATCGTGACGTTCCTCTACGGTCTGCTCGCGGTGTTCGGTTTCGACGGCGCCCGCGAGGACGCGATCAACGCGACCCTCTCCAACGCGGTCCCGATCGTGCTGACCACGGCCGTGGCGATGGTGCTGTCCTCCTTCGTCCTGGGCGTGGTCACCCACACCCTGGCCCGCCAGCTCGGCGGCGACGGCGCCTGGCAGCCCACGGTCGGCCTGTCGATGCTGATCATGTCCCTCACGGACGCCCCACGCCTGGTCGTCGCGATGTTCCTCGGCGGCGACGCGACCTTCGTCCAGCTCCTCGGCTGGGCCACCTGGGTCGCGGCCGGCGTCCTGCTGACGATGATGGTCAGCCGCTCCCACGACCTGCCCTGGCCGAAGGCGCTGGGCGCGTCGGCGATCCAGCTGGTGGCACTGCTGTCGATCGTGAAGCTGGGCACGTTCTAGTTCGTCCGGCGTTCCCGGGCGGCAGAAAGGGGCTCCCCGTGCGGGGAGCCCCTTTCCTTTCTTCTCTGTGACGTCTACTGAACGTCCACGTAGTCGCCCGCGGCGGCGACGGCCGGCGTGGTCGTCGTACCGGCGAAGTGGAAGCGGTAGTAACCGTCCGCGGAGGCGGTGACCGTGGTCTTCAGGGTGCCCGTCGAGGAGGTCGTGAGGCTCTTGACGTTGGTGTACGTGCTGGAGCCCTTCTTGCGGTACTGCAGCGTCACCTTCTGCCCGGCGTAGCCCGCGTACGTGTGGGTGTCCCAGTTGGCCCGGGACAGCTTGCCGGTGACCGTGATGGTCTTGCCCTTCTTGACCGGCTCGGGCGAGGCGTTCACGGTGAGCTTGGACAGGCGCTGCACCTTGAAGGTGCCGGCCGCGTCCCGGTGAATGTAGTCGTAGTCGGTGGCGGAGACCAGCGTGGCGAGCCGCCAGTTGCCGGCCGCGCTGTTGCCGTTGATGGCGGAGCCCCAACCGGTGGGGTCGAACGTCAGCGTGCCCGTGCAGGTCGAGGTGGTGTCGCTCACCTCGGCGCAGGTGATCTCGCCCTCGTCGTACCAGATCTGGTCGTAGTTCGGGTTCGGACCGTACGCGCTCATGTACGTGGTCTCCTTGATGCCCGAGTCGTCCGACGCGGTCACGGTGACCTTGGCCTTGACCACGTTGCTGACGCCGACCACGACCGGCTTGCCGCCGTTGATGACGACCTTGTCGATCGTGATGTCGCCGCTGCCGCCGTCCTCCGCCTGTGCGGTACCGGCACCTGCGCCGGTGGCGACCAGCGCGGTGCTGGTGGCGAGCAGGGCAAGGCGCAGGCGCATGGGTGTGCGCATGAAGTGTGTCCCCCCACGGGATGTCGTGATGACGTGCGCGATCAGACGCGACCGCAAGATCGTACGGGAGCCCTCGTCAGAGCGCTTCCCTATTTTCCCTGGCCGCTTCCCCGGCCTTGTGGACGGGCGGAAGGACGGACCACGGGAAGTTGATCCAGTCGTCGGTGCGCTTCCACACGTACTCGCACTTCACGAGGGAGTGGGACTTCTCGTAGATGACGGCGGAGCGGACCTCGGCGACGTGGTCGAGGCAGAAGTCGTGCACCAGCTTGAGCGTCTTGCCCGTGTCGGCGACGTCGTCGCAGATCAGGACCTTCTTGTCGGAGAAGTCGATCGCGTTGGGGACGGGCGCGAGCATGACGGGCATCTCGAGGGTGGTCCCGACGCCGGTGTAGAACTCCACGTTCACGAGGTGGATGTTCTTGCAGTCCAGGGCGTAGGCGAGCCCGCCGGCGACGAAGACGCCGCCACGAGCGATGGACAGCACGATGTCGGGCGCGTACCCGTCATCGGCGATCGTCTGGGCCAGCTCACGAACGGCGGTGCCGAACCGCTCGTAGGTGAGGTTCTCGCGTACGGCGCTCATACCTGGGTCCTGTGGAAGTTGAGGAAGGACCGGGAGGCGGTCGGCCCCCGCTGCCCCTGGTACCGGGATCCGTACCGCTCGCTGCCGTACGGGGACTCGGCGGGCGAGCTGAGCCGGAACATGCACAGCTGGCCGATCTTCATCCCGGGCCACAGCTTGATGGGGAGCGTGGCGAGGTTGCTCAGCTCCAGCGTGACGTGACCGGAGAACCCGGGGTCGATGAACCCGGCGGTGGAGTGGGTGACGAGCCCGAGCCGCCCGAGGGAGGACTTGCCCTCCAGCCGGGAGGCGAGATCGTCGGGCAGGGTGATGACCTCGTAGGTGGAGGCGAGGACGAACTCCCCGGGGTGGAGGATGAAGGGCTCGTCGCCCTCGGGCTCCACGAGCCGGGTCAGATCGGCCTGCTCGACGGAGGGGTCGATGTGCGGGTACCGGTGATTCTCGAACACCCGGAAGAGGCGGTCCAGCCGTACGTCGATGCTGGACGGCTGCACCATGGATTCGTCGTAGGGATCGATCCGCACCCGCCCGGCGTCGATCTCGGCCCGGATGTCCTTGTCTGAGAGAAGCACGTCCCGAGGATACGCAAGGCGCGCGGGCCGACCACCATCGGACGGCACCGCGCGCCTGGCTGTCTGTGCCTGCTGCCGCTCTACCGCTTCACCGCTTCTGCAAGATCACGGGAACGACACTGCGAAGCCGGGCACAGCGCGGACACCGGACGAGCCGTCCGGGACCGAGCCGCTCGGCCTGCTGCATCGGGAACGAAGCGGTGCTGAACACGTGCCCATCGGCACATCGGACGACGGTGCGCTCCATCAAGTCCTCTGAGTCCCTTCCCCAAGAGCCGCACCCGGCTGCTGCCCGCCGGGCGACGAAAGGCCACATTACGGGATGAAAGGGACGGCTCTCCAGGCGGCACTCCGGTCCCGCCCGGACCCTCTCCCACCCCTTCACCGTACGCCCCAACTCCGGCCCCCCGCAGCCGCATCCCACCCCTGAAACACCGTCAGGCCCCCGGTCCAGAACACCAGGGGCCTGCCATGAGGTACAGTGAGCGAGCATTCGGACACCGACTCCGCTCGGCGTCTTACGCGGGTGTAGTTTAATGGTAGAACATCAGCTTCCCAAGCTGAGAGCGCGAGTTCGATTCTCGTCACCCGCTCCATGGAGAAGGCCCAGGTCGTCGACCCGGGCCTTTTTTGCTGTCCGTGGTGATCCGCTGTCTCGGGGCAGATCCGTGCCGGGACACTGAAGCGGTCTCGGTGTCAGGGGGAGTTCTCCGGCTGATGGGGCGGGGACTGTTTGCGTACTGCGCGCCAGCGGGACCGGGTCTGTTCGACGATGCTGTCCCACTGGCGGCGGACTTCGTCCTGGGACGGGCGTCGGCCGTGCCGGATCCGGAGGAGTTCGTCTCGTACTTCCCTGCCCAGGGCCGCTGATGCGACGAGGACGAGCATGGCGCCGAAGAGGGCCGAGGCCATCCCGAAGACCGCGCCGGCCGCGCCGTAGCGCGAGGCGTAGGAATTGAACAGGGGTGGCAGGTAGACGGTCGCGGCCACCGAATAGGCCGCGGACAGGACGGCCGCGGACACCGCGAACGGGAGCAGCGCTGCCCCGGTGACCCGTTTCGCGGAGAGGATCCGGCCGCTCCAGGTGAGGAAGGCCGTGGTCACCGGGACCTCGCACACCGCGGCCGCCAGTCCCAGGCGTCCGCCGCCCAGAACCACGTAGAGCCATCCGATCACCGCGGTGTAGAGGCTGAGTGCGCAGATCCACCACAGACCGTTGCGTGTGTTGCGTACGCCTAGCGGCTTCAGTTCCCAGGTCTGCTCGAACAGCCGCTGCATGGTCCGGGAGAAGCTCAGCACCGAGATGGCCAGGAACACCGTCCCGAAGACACCGACGCCGTCAGTCGTGGATTCGGCGGAGAACACCGCCCGGACGGCTTCAGCACCCCCGCCCGTGAGCCCGTAGCGGCTGATGATCCGGTCTGCGGATTCTCCGCCGAAGACGGCGCCGCTCAACACCGCCAGCGGGATCAGCGCGGTCAGTGCGCCGGAGGCCAGAGCCATCGAGCGGTCGAAGCCCGCGATCTTCTGGAACCGGTTGATGACGCGCAGCATGAACGCAGGACGCAGCCAGAATGTCAGCGTTCTGATGAGCCGCTCGCGGTTGATGCCCGCCGTGCCGCCCTCCGTCGATCAAGGGTCGTATGTGGCGAGGTGAGCCTAGAGGACCTTCGTTCGCGAAGCGGTGGGCGACACAGGAACCGGGCGGTAGGTGACGGCCGTCGGGCACGGCTCGGCCTTCGTGGGTCGCTCTGGTCGACGTCGTGGTCTGGGACGGTCATCGTTCGCGGCTCATGAGGCACCGGCGTAGCGTCGGGGAAGGGGGGTGGTCTTCGTCCGGGAATCGAGGAGCCCTGCCATGAGTGTGCTGGTGCAGAACTACGCGGCGAACTGGAATCAGGAGCTTTACCAGCAAGCGTTCGAGCGAGCGATTCCGGATCCCGCGAATCCGCCCGCGGGGCTCATCGCGCACTTCGCCGCGCCGGGAGAGACCGGCGGCTGGCAGGTCGTCGACGTCTGGGAGACGGAGGAGGCCTTTCGGAGCTTCCTGGAGGAGAAGGTCATCCCCGCGGCGAAGGAGATCGGCGCGCCTCCTTTCGACACGTCGGTCGTCGAGGCCCACAACATCCTCATCCCGTAACGGAGTAACGGCTGCAGGCCTGGTTCGCGCCGGTTTCCAGTTGGCGCGGCGGCGGTGTGTGGGGAGTGGGGCGGCTTACGGTGATGTGGTGCGACTTGTGCCCAGATGGGCCCTGTTCTCGTCGGTGTGTGCGCCGGTCCTGCTGATCGGGGGCTGGACGATCGCGGCACTCCTGGAGGGGCCCGCCTATGACCCTGTTACGCAGACGATCAGCGTCCTGGCGGCCTACGGGGCCGCGGGGTTCTGGGTGATGACCGGCGCGCTGCTCGCCCTCGGGGTCTGCCATCTGCTGACCGCCTGGGGGCTCCGCGCGGCCGCGCCCGCCGGGCGGGTCGCGCTGGCCGGTGGTGGCGTGGCGGCGCTGGCGGTGGTGCTGCTCCCGGCGCCGAGCAGCGGGGGTTCCCTGCGTCATGGCTCGGTCGCCGCGGTCGGCTTCGTGCTGCTGGCCGTCTGGCCGGTCCTGGCCGCCCATCGCAGCGAAGCGGCGCCTTGGGGATTACGGCCCGTGCCCTCCCGGACGGCGACCGCCCTCATGGGCGTCGGGGCGGCCTGGTTCATGTTCGAGATACAGCGTCAGGGCGCCGCCGGTGTCGCCGAGCGTTTCGTGACAGCCCTTCAGTCCCTGTGGCCCTTCGTGGTCGTGGTCTCCTGCCTGCGTCATCCGCAGCCGGGCCAGGGTGAGGACGCGGGCTCGGCCTAGGCCGACCGGGTCTGCGGCCCGTGGTGGGAGGTCCTCGACGGGGAGGGCCGGGAGGGGGCGGGCGGTTTCCGTACCGTAGCGGCGCCCCGCGAGGCCGGGCATAGGGCGCGGCCCTGGTGCCGGGCCACGAGGGGCGGGCGGTTTCGGTGCCGTAGCGGCGCCCCGCGAGGCCCGGGCATAGGGCGCGGCCCATGGTGCCGCCCGCTGGGTGGGGGTCCACAGCCAGGTCGGCGGAGCCGGTCACTTCGGCCGAGGGCCCCGCCACGGCGAGTGCGCACTCCGTGCGGGGCCCATGGGGACGGGTGTGTCCCGGGCGGACGCGCGGGCTCTCGCTCACCGGCCGACCCCGTTGAGGGATCGGGGCCGACCGGTGACGCGCCCTTCCGTTCCGCCCGGGTTCGTTGCCGCGTGACGACGTCCAACCCTGGGTCCGGCGCCGCTCGACGGCATCGTGCCCCGGGTCATTGCCGCCCCACGGCCATCCCAGCCCGGGCCGGCGTCGCACGACGGCGCCCAACCCAAGCCCGGTGACGCTCCCGTCAGCCCAAGCCCGACGACGCGCCCGTCCGTCCCGCCCGGGACCGTTGCTGCGGCACGGTGTTCTGCCCGCGCCCGGCGTCGCACGACGGCGCCCAACCCAAGCCCGGTGACGCTCCCGTCAGCCCGAACCCGGTGACGCTCCCGTCAGCCCGAACCCGGTGACTCGCGCGTCCCGCCCGGGCCCGTTGCCGCGGGACAAGGCGGTGGTCTGGCCCGGGGCCTGCGGTCGGGTCAGTGGGTCATGCCCGGGTTCTCCGGGCGGATGCGGCCGCGCCAGCCGCCCGTGTGGCTGCCGCCGCCCTCGATGTAGTCCTTGAAGCGGTGCAGGTCGCCCTTGACCCGGCGGTCGATCATGCCGAGGGCGTCCGCGCCCTTCTCCGCCATTCCGCTCGGTTCGACCTCCATGGTCAGTTCCACCCGGGTGTGGGTGTCGTCCATGCGCTCGAAGCGGACCGAGCCGCGCTGCTGCGTGTCGCCGCCGACCGTCCGCCAGGTGATCCGGTCGTCCGGCATCTGGTCGACGATCTCCGTGTCGAACTCGCGGTGTACGCCGCCGATGCTGGTGGTCCAGTGGTTGTGCCGGTCGTCGACCTGCCGGACCTCGTCCACGCCTTCCATGAAGTTCGGGAACTCCTCGAACTGCGTCCACTGGTCGTACGCCATGCGCAGCGGGACCTCGACCTCGACCATTTCCTTGACCGTGCTCATCAGAGCCTCCTTGTCGGCTCGTCGCCGTACCTTTGCGATGCGCCGGGTACCCGGAAGGGCGAACGTAAAAGATCGCCCGAGGGGAACTCGGTGGCCATGAGAAATACCGACGCGCAGTTTCAGGGGTCCTACTGGCTGGAGACCGCGCCCGCCGGGGAGCCCGCTCCCCCGCCCGCCGGTGATCTCACCGTCGACGTGGCCGTCGTCGGCGCGGGCATCGCGGGCCTCAGTACGGCCTGGGAGCTGGCGCGGCGAGGATGTGACGTCGCCGTGCTGGAGGCGGGGCGGATCGCCGCCGGGGTCACGGGGCACACGACCGCCAAGCTCACCGCTCTGCACACCCTCGTCTACGACCGGCTGCGCCGTACCCGGGGCCCCGAGGGCGCCCGGCTGTACGCGCGCTCCCAGAACGAGGCGATCCGGCACGCCGCCGGGATCGTGGACGAGCTGGGCATCGAATGCGAGTGGGAGGAGGCGGCGGCCTTCACCTACGCCGAGGACGCGCGCGGCGTCGAGGAGCTGCGGGCGGAGGCGGAGGCGGCGCGGGAGGCGGGGCTGCCGGCCGAGTTCGTCACGGAGACGGGGCTGCCCTTCCCCGTGGCCGGGGCCGTCCGGGTCGGCGGGCAGGCCCAGTTCCATCCGCGGAAGTACCTGCTCGCCCTCGCGGACGATCTGCGGCGGCGAGGAGGCTCGGTCCACGAGGGCACCCGGGTCGTGGGACTCACCGAGGGGGAACCCTGCGTGCTGTCCACCGACGCCGGGGTCTCGGTGCGCGCCCGCGATGTCGTGATCGCCACGCACTACCCCGTCTTCGACCGGGCCCTGCTCTTCACCCGGCTGTCGCCGCGCCGGGAACTGGTCGTGGCGGGGACCATCGACGAGGCACGGGCCCCTCGCGACATGTACATCACCCCGGAGCAGGGCACCCGCTCCGTCCGCTCGGCGCCCCTCGGCGACGGCGAACGGCTGCTGATCGTCACCGGGGAGCACTTCACCCCGGGCTCCGCCGACGTCGACGAACGGTTCGCCCGGCTGACCGCCTGGGCCGAGGAACGCTTCCCCGGAGTCTCCCTCACCCACCGCTGGGCCACCCAGGACAACGACTCCACCGACTCCGTCCCCCTCGTCGGCCGGTTCCACCCCGGCAGCCGCCACACCTACGTGGCGACCGGGTTCGGCGGCTGGGGCCTGAGCGGCGGCATCATGGCGGGCCGGCTGCTGGGCGACCTCGTGACCGGACGCGGCGTCGAGTGGAGCGACCTCTACGATCCCCGCCGACTGGCCTCCGTGGTGCGCGAGGGCGGGACGTTCCTCAAGCACCAGGCCCAGGTGGCCCGGCACTTCGTCGGCGACCGGATCCCCTCGCTGAGCGGGCCCGCGCCGGAGGACATTCCACCGGGCGACGGGGCCGTGGTCCGGGTGGGGGCGGGGCACTGGGCCGTGCACAAGGACGAGAACGGCCAGCTCCGGGCGGTCTCGGCCCGCTGTACCCACCTCGGCTGCCTGGTGGCCTTCAACCGCGCGGAACAGGCCTGGGAGTGCCCGTGCCACGGCTCCCGGTTCGCCCCGGACGGAGAGATCCTCCAGGGGCCCGCCGTACGACCGCTCAAACGGCACGATCTCTGAGGCGCTTTTCAGGCCGGAGCCGAGGGGAACCCGGTGCCTGAGCATGAGAGGAGCGTGCGCGATGACGACTCCTGACCCGGAACCCAGGAGGACCCCGGGGCTCGAACCGGGTGGCGAGGTGCCCCCGGGCGAGACACCGCCCTCCGAAGGAGGCACGTACGGCATCTCGCATCCCGAGCCGCCCGAGCTGCGCAAGGGATGGGGGCCGATGCCCATCGTCCTGATCATGGTGCTGGTGTTGCTGGTCGTGATCGGGCTGATCGCGATGGCGGTGCTCTTGTGACCTCGGAAGGGCGCCCCCCGGGTCGGTGACCCGGGGGGCGCTCTCGGTGGTCACGGCGTCGCTGCGGACATCAGCAGGTGCCCTGGATCCAGCGGTTGGCCTCGCCCTGGTCGTTGGCCACCTTGTCCCAGGTGTTGCCCCAGCCCTTGTCCAGGCAGAAGGAGTTGCCGCCCCAGCCGTTGTCGCTGAAGATCTCCACCGAGCTCCACGAGCTCCCGGTGCCGTTGTTGTACCAGGAGGAGTCCTCGTGGGCGATGAAGCGGTTCTCGGTGTTCGACCAGATGGGGTTGTCGTACTGGAACTTGGCGATGCCGACGTCCTGGAGGTCGTAGTTGATCCCCTTGTAGACGCACAGGAACCCGGGGGGGCAGTTGCCCGGGTCCCGCTGGCTGTAGGTGGGGGTCGTGCCGCCGGCCTGGGCGGTGGTGGCGGCGATCGGGATGAGGGCAGAGGCGAGGGCCAGGCCCAGCAGGGCGCGCTTGCTCGTACGCATGGTGTTCTCCTGGTGGTGGGTTTTCCCCGGGCGGCGGCATGCGCGCCGGGGCCCGCGCCCGGGCCGAGGGCGGCCGGGCGCGAAGGCTGGTTGGAGTCGATCAGGCTGCGCCGGTGACCGTGCGGGCCCGGTCCAGCGCCGTCGTGACGGCCTCGGTGTAGTAGCGGGTCTGACGGGCGAACTCGTGGTGGGCGGCGTACCGCACGTGCTGCCGTTGCAGGCTCGCGCCGGTCCTGGCGAGGCCCGCCGCGCGGTTGCACTCGGCGTCGGCGACGGCGACGGTCACCTCCCGCTTCCAGGCCTTCTCGGCGGAGCGGTCCCGGTTCTCCTTCGCCACGGCGCCGATGGCGTCCGAGGAGCTCGGGTAGTGCAGGCCCCGCTCCCGCATGCAGGCGCGCCAGTCGGCCAGTGCCTCGGTGTACGCCTCTTCGGCGACCACGTCGTCGTAGGTGACGTACTCCAGGTTCACCACGGCCGCCTTGGCCTCGGTCCACCGGCGCAGGTCGCCGTAGAGCTCCCGGCGGGCGTCGGCCTGGCAGCCGTCGGCGCTGGTGAAGATCTGACCGCGGCCGGGCGCCGGTACGACGATGGCGGCACGGTCGGTTCCGTTCAGAGCGCGGTCGAACGCCGCCTGGCGCTCGGCCGGGAGGGACGCGAGTTACCGGGCCTGGGTGCCCTTCTCGGCCGCGGCCTTCCCGCCACCCCCCTCAACGGCCCCGTCCGCGACTCGAGCCGCCTCGGCCAGGCCGTACCCGTGGCGGCGGGCCCAGGCGACGTCGTCCAGGCCGAAGCTCCGCTCGGGAGCCTGCGTGCGCGGGCCGCCCGGGTCGAGCCGGTACTGGAAGCCCTGGTCGCGCATGCAGTCGGCGATCAGCCGCTCCTCCGCCGTGCCGAGGAGCCTGCGTTCCCCGTCGGTCAGTTCGGTGCGCAGCGGGCCGCCGGTGTCCTCGGCCGGCCGGTCGGCGGCGGAGCAGGCGGTGACGAGCAGCAGGCCCGTCACGGCGAGCGTGCGGAGCAGAGCCTTTCCGCTCATCGGAACTCCATCCCGTGTCGTCGAGTGCGGTCGAACGCTGCGGAACGTATCCGGGGCGCGGCCCGGCGCGTCATCCGGAAGTTCGCGGAATGACGCCCCGCGTGACGGTGGGGTAGAGGCCTTCGGACCCGGTCCGGGATGGCGCCGACCAGTCACGACACCCCGTCAACTTCCGGATGTCGCGCGCCCGGTCGGCGCCGTAGCGTCCCCACGCCACCTGCGGCCGTACGCGGCCCAGGACCCGGAGCCGAAAGGGGAACCCCCACTTGACCAGTCCCACCACCCGCCCGCGCCGACTCGGCGCCGTCGCCGCCGTCCTCGCGCTCGCCGCGACCGTGCCGGCCCTGACCGGGTCGGCACAGGCCGCCGCCCCGGCAACGGCGGCCGCCCCCTCCGCACGGGCCGAGGTGCCCGCGGGCGTCACCGCCGGAGTCGCCGTCTTCGATCGCACGACCGGCGCCTTCACCGAACGGCTCAACGAGAACCTGCAGTTCCGCTCGGCCTCGGTCGTGAAGCTGCTCATCGCCCTCGACTACCTGCGCGACCGCGACCCCCGCACCCTGCCCACCGCCGACCGCACCCGGCTCGACGCGATGCTGCGCAGCAGCGACGACAACGCGGCCAGTTACTACTGGAAGGCCGGGGGCCGTACGGCGGTCATCGACCGGACGGTGACACGGCTCGGCCTGACCGACACCGCCAACCCGCCCGCGGGCTACGAGGACTACTGGGGCTATGTGGCCCTGTCGGCCGCCGACACCGTACGGATCTACCGGTACGTCCTGGACACCGCCGCCGCGCCGGTGCGCGACTACGTGATGGGCAACCTGCGGCAGTCGACGCGCTGTGGAACCGACGGGTTCGACCAGCAGTTCGGTATCGCCGGCTCCTTCCAGCGGCCGTGGGCCGTCAAGCAGGGGTGGTCCGGCTTCGGCGACTCCGGCGCGTGCACGCCGAAACCCGCCACGACCGTCCCGGCCGCGTCGGCCGAGCGGTCAGCGCCGAAGTCCGCGCCGCGCGCCGCCGCGGGCGTCGACCTCACCCGGGAGGCGCTGCACAGCACCGGCACGGTCGGGCCCGACGACCGCACGATCGTCGCCGTGTTCACCCTGCACCCCGACGGCACCCCGTACGGCAAGGCGTACACGGACCTGGGCAGGCTCACCCGCTCCCTCGACGTGCCCGGCGCGGTCCGCCCGGCGGGCACCTGGTTCGGCACCTGGAGCTCGGGCGTGAACGTGCGCCCCCGGCCGACCACCGTCGACTCGGCGCCGCTGACGAGCCTGCCGGCGGGCGTCGAAGTCCTGGTGAGCTGCCAGAAGTCGGGACAGGAGGTCAGCATTCCGCCATACACGAACACGTGGTGGGCCTACCTCCCCCAGTACGGCGGGTACATGACCAACATTTACATCAGCTCGCCCGGCAACCAACTGCCCGGCGTGCCCCTCTGTTCCTCGTAGAAGGCACCGGACAGCGGCCGCTGAAGCCCTCCGGCGGAATCCGGCCACCGGGCACGCGATCGAGTCCCGCCGGATACCCCCCGGGGCTACGATGCGGCGCGGCCGCTGACCAGGCCGAAAGCGGGGAAGGAAAATCTGCCCATGAGCGGCATACTGATCCATCTGCCGTCAGCCCATCGCACCGAACCGGCGACGACCCTGCGTCTGGGGCCGGGGGAGGCGGCGCGCTTCGGCCGGGGCACGAAGACGCATCCGGTCGAACTGCTGCTGCCCGACCCGGCCGTCTCCCGGCTCGCCGGGGAGGTCCGGGTCACGGAGGACCACTGGCAGCTCACCAACTACTCCACCACCCACAGCTATCTCGTCGAGAACCCGGAGGGCGCCGGGGAGTACCTGCGGGTGCCGCCGCGCCGCTCGGGGGCGCCGATCCCCTTCGAGTTCGCCCGGGTGGTCCTGCCCACCCGGGGCTCGACGGTCAGCTTCCAGGTGTTCGCCCCGGACCACGTCTACCTCGACGCGGACGATCCCGGCGGCGCCTGGGGCACCCGTACCGTCAACGCGTACTCCCTGGACGAGACCGCCACCTACTTCCTCGTCCTGGTGGCCCTGTGCGAACCGCGACTGCGCGACGAGTCGGCCGTCAGTGTGCCGACCACCCCGCAGGTCGTGGACCGCATCCGCAGCCATCCGGCGCTGTCCCGGCTGACCGCGCGGGCGGTCACCTCCCACATCGACTACCTGGCGGAGCAGAAGCTGCGGGTGCGCGGACCGCAGGACGCCGTCGAAACGGGCGGCGCCCGGCGCACCGGCAAGCGTGAGGCCGTGGTCGGGGTCGCGCTGCGCTTCGGCCTGGTCCGCGAGGAGCACCTGGCGCTGCTGCCGCCCCGCTCCCAGGACCTTTCGTTCCCGGAACCGGCACCGTCGGGGGGCCACCGGTGAGCGGGACGGAAGAGACGTACGACGAGAGGACGGGCGGGACGGGCGGGAGCGGCGGGACGGGCGACGGCGGGAGAACCGGCCGTATCCCCCCGGGCTTCCGGGTCGGCCGCTGGGAGGTCACCGAACCCATCGCCGACGGGGGTTGGGGCCGCGTCTACGAGGGCCGTGACACCGAGGACCCCGAGCCGGAACGGCGGGTCGCGCTGAAGTTCCTGCCGACCTCGGGGCTGGCCCCCCGGCAGGCCGAGCGGATCGCGGAGACGGCGCGGCGGGAGATCGAGTTCGGCAGTCGGGCCCACCACCCCCGGCTGATGCGGCTGCTGGACTCCGTGGTGCTCGGCGACTGCGAGGTGCCCGGACTCGACGGTGCCGTCGTGCTGGTCATGGAGCGGGCCGAGAGCAGCCTCCAGGATCTGCTGGACGCCGCCGACGGCGGCCCGCTGCCGGACGCCGACCGGCTGCTGACCGAGATCTGCGAGGGCCTGGCCCATCTGCACCGGCTCGGCTGGGTGCACGGCGACCTGAAGCCGGACAACGTGCTGATCATGGCGGACGGTTCGGTACGGCTGTCCGATTTCGGCCTCACCGCCGAACTGGAGGGCACGCGCGGCACCCACGGCTGGATCCCGCCCCTCGGCTCGCCCGACTACCTGCCGCCCGAGCGCTGGCGGGCCCCGCTGGACGAACGCGGGGTGCAGGTGCGGCCCACGGCCGACGTCTGGGCCCTCGGTGTGATGATCCACCAGGTGTTCACCGGGGGCGCCTCGCCCTTCCCCGGGGCCACCTTCACCTCCCGGGCCTCGGCGGTCCAGGAGTACGCCGAGGGCAGGGCGCCGCTCCGACTGCACGTCGTGGTGCCGGAGTTCTGGCGCGCCCTGGCCGCCGACTGTCTGCTGCCCGCCCACACCGACCGGGCCGAACACACGGCCGAGAGCCTGCTGGACCGCGTCCGGGCCGCCGGGCCCGGGGACGGCCGCCCCGCCGGCCGTCCGCGCACGGCCAAGCGGTCCGCCGCGCTCGCCGCCGGCGCCGCCCTGGCCGTGCTCGGCGCGGGCGGCGCCGCCTGGTGGCAGTGGGGACCCTCCGACAACCGCGACCCCGGGCGTACGGCGCAGCAGGCGCGGCTGACCGTGTACAACGCCGACGACAAGTGCCGCGCCCGCACCGACCGGCACCCCGAGTGCAGCCTGGGCCTCGCCATCGACCCCACCTTGCCGTACGTCCTTGACAACGTTGTGCGCACGCGGGTGTGGCACGGCGAGACCCTGGTCGTCGAGTGCGGCCTGGAGCGCGGCGTCCCCATCACCGACGAGGCGGGCGTCCGCTCGTCACGCTGGTACCGGGTACGGCTGCCGAAGGCCGAGAAGGGACCGGAGACCCTGCGCACCACGGCCTGGCTGCCCGACGTACGGACCAGGAGCCATCCGTCCGTCCCGGCCTGCGCCGGCTGATCAGGAGCACTTGGTGGTGACGCCGCCGGTCTCGTCGCCCTTGAGGTAGATGCCGCTGACGTACCCGACGCCGCCCGCGTTCAGCGG
>NZ_JBSFOK010000046.1:0-67610 GCF_053587635.1 Streptomyces sp. NPDC003635
CCGCAGGCATCGCGGCCGGTCCCGGTCGAAGGCGTGAGCGCAGGCCCGCAGGCATCGCGGCCGGTCCCGGTCGAAGGCGTGAGCGCAGGCCCGCAGCCGTCGCGGCCGATCCCGGTCGAAGGCGTGAGCGCAGGCCCGCAGGCATCGCGGCCAATGCCGGTCGAAGGCGCGAGCGCAGGCCCGTAGGCATCGCGGCCGGTCCCGGTCGAAGGCGTGAGCGCAGGCCCGTAGGCATCGCGGCCGGTCCCGGTCGAAGGCGTGAGCGCAGGCCCGCAGCCGTCGCAGCCGATCCCGGCCGAAGGCGTGAGCGCAGGCCCGCAGCCGTCGCGGCCAATCCCGGCCGAAGGCGTGAGCGCAGGCCCGCAGCCGTCGCGGCCGATCCCGGCCGAAGGCGTGAGCGCAGGCCCGCAGGCATCGCGGCCAATCCCGACCGAAGGCGTGAGCGCAGGCCCGCAGCCGTCGCGGCCGATCCCGGCCGAAGGCGTGCCGTCACAGGAGCGCGTCTCCCGCCATCAGGACGGCCACCGCGAGCAGCGCCCAGGCGAAGGCCCGCTCAAGTGCCGACGCGGACACCTTCGCCGCCAGCCGCCGCCCGTCCCACGCCCCCAGTACGGCCGCCCCGGTGAAGGGCGCGAGGAGGGTCCAGTCCAGGCCCTCGCCGGTCCCGGCGCGCAGGGTGAGCGCGGCCAGGGCGTTGACGGTGATGACGAGAAGGCTGGTGCCCACCGCGGCCCGCATCCGCAGCCCGACGCCGGTCACCAGGGCCGGCACGGCGAGGAAACCGCCGCCGACTCCGAGGACTCCGGTGACCGCGCCGAGTCCGGCACCGACCGCCGCCGCCCGGCGGGGTCGTAGCGGACGCTCGCCCATGACCGGCTCCGTACGGCTCGCGCGGAGCATCCGGGCCGCGACCAGAGCCGTGAGGACGGCGAAGGCCCCGGTGGTCAGGGTCTGCGGGGTCCGCGCCGCGACGGCTCCGCCGAGCAGGGCCGGGCCGACTCCCGCCGCCGCGAACGCCAGCCCGGTGCGCCAGCGGACCCGTCCGTCCCGGGCGTGCGCGCACAGCGCGGTGGCGGAGGTGAGGGCCACGATGACGAGAGAGGCGGTGGTGGCCGCCGCCGGGCTGAAGCCGAGCAGATAGATCAGCGCGGGCACCGCGAGCACACCGCCGCCGCCCCCGAGCCCCCCGAGCGCCAGACCTACGACGGCCCCGGCGGCCAGGGCGAGGAGCAGCGCGGTCACGCGCCGCCCTTGACGACCACGGTGAGTCCGGCCCGTTCCGCGGCGTCGAACCCGTCGTCCACCGCGACGACCTCGCGGCCGGAGGCGTCGAGCAGGGACGCGGCGATCGCGGCGCGCATCCCGCCCGCGCAGTGCACCCACACCTCGCCCTCGGGGATCTCGTCCAGCCGCCGGTGCAGGGTGTGCAGGGGAATGTGGAGCGAGCCGTCGACGTAACCGCCGGCGCGTTCGGAGGCCCGCCGCACGTCGAGGACGACGACGTCCGCTGCCGGGCGGCGGTTCGCGAGGTCGGCGAAACCGGCCCGGGGGAAGGCGGCCGGGGTCTCGCCCGCGCGGACCCAGTCGGACGGTCCGCCGGTGGCCGCCGCGGCCGGCCGGTCGATGCCGACGCGCACCAACGCGCGCTGGGCGTCGGCCAGTTGCTCCGCCGACTCGGCGAGCAGCGTGACCGGCCTGCCCCAGGGAATCAACCAGGCGAGGTAGGTGGCGAGTTGGCCGTCGGCCTCGAAGTTGAACGAGCCCGCGACATGTCCCTCGGCGAAGGCGACCCGGCTGCGCAGGTCCACCACCCACTCCCCCGCCGCCAGCCGCGCGGCGATCTCCCCCGCGTCGGCCACGGCCGGCGCGGTGAGGTCGACCGGCTCGGGCCCGGCCGCGTTGAGGGGACCCATGTGGGCGTAGTACGCGGGTATGTCGTCCAGCCCCGCGAGCAGTTCGGCGACGAATGTGTCGACGTCGCGGGTGAGCGCCTCGTTCGCCGCCTTCTCCGTCCCGATGGTCGTGGCCTCACGCGCGGCCTGGGCGGACGAGCAGAAGCTGCCGAAACCATGGGTCGGCAACACCGGCGTCTCGTCCGGCAGTTCGGCGGCCAGGCGGTGGGCGGAGGCATGCTGGGCGCGGGCCAGTTCCTCGGTCAGCCGGGGTTCGACAAGGTCGGGACGACCGACGGTGCCGATGAGCAGGGAGCCGCCGGTGAAGGCCGCCACCGCCGAGCCGTGCTCCTCCAGGACGTAGGAGGTGTGGTGCGGGGTGTGGCCGGGCGTGGCAAGGGCACGCAGGGTCAGACCCGCCTCCACGTCGAGGGCGACGCGGTCTCCGTCGCGTACGGGGGTCCGGGCGAAGGCGACCCGGGCGCCGGCCGGGACGAGGTAGGCGGCGCCGGTCAGCCGGGCGAGTTCCAGACCGCCGGAGACGTAGTCGTTGTGCAGGTGCGTCTCGACGACATGGGTGACGCGCACCTCCCGCCGGGCGGCCTCCGCCAGCACCCGGTCGATGTCACGCGGCGGATCGACCACGACCGCCGCGCGCTCGCCGCCCGCCAGATAGCAGCGGTTGCCGAGTCCCGTCACGTCGAGGGTGTCGATGAAGAACACGTCGGGCATTCCTTTCCGAGCCAGAATTACCCCCCGGGGTATACGACGACGATAGCACGGGTACCCCCGGGGGTATTTTCGAGAGCGAGAAGGGGCCCGCGGGCGCTGACGGTGCCGAACCACCACCACGCCTGGTGGCAGCGGCACCGTCAGTGATTCGGGGCGGCCCTGCTGATGTCCGCCAGGGCGGTGTGCGGGTCCTCGGTGACGGCGAGGTCGCCGAGGGAGACCATGCCGACCGGGCAGCCGCCGTGCTCCACCACGGGCAGCCGTCGCACGGCGTGCGCGCGCATCAGCTCGACGGCGTGCTCGGTGGTGTCGTCGGGGCCAATGGTGACGACCGGCGGCCTGCTGCACACCGCCCCGACCGCCGTGGTGTGCGGGTCGGCTCCGTCGGCGACGGCCCGGACCACGATGTCGCGGTCCGTGAGCACCCCGAAGAGATCACAGTCGTACGCCACGAGGACGTCACCGACGTTGTGCTCGCTCATCACGCGGGCCGCCTTCTCCACCGTGGTCATCGGCTCGACGGCCACCGCGCCCGGCGACATCACGTCACGTATCCGATGGGTCATGAGGCACCTCTTCGGTCATCGGCCCTTGCGCAGGAAGCGGCGCAGTCGGGTCAGGGTCCAGGTGTTGATCACGTCGTCCTTGGTCAGCCAGCCGCGCTGCGCGGTCGCCACGCCGTACCGCAGGTTGGCCAGGTGGGGTACGGCATGGGCGTCGCTGTCGATCGCGAAGCGCGCGCCGTGCCGCTTGGCCCGCAGGATGTGCTCGTCGCCGAGGTCGAGCCGGTCGGGGTGGGCGTTGATCTCCAGAGCCGTTCCGGTGCGGGCGCAGGCCGCGAAGACCTCGTCGAGGTCGGCGTCGATGCCCGGCCGCTTGCCGATCAGGCGGGTGGTGGGGTGGCCGATGACGTTGACGTACGGGTTCTCGCAGGCCCGCACGAGCCGTCGCGTGAGAGCGTCCCGCCCTTGGTTGAAGTGCGAATGCACCGAGGCCACGCACAGGTCGAAACCGGCGAGGAAGTCATCGGGCCAGTCGACGCCCCCGTCCGGGCCGATGTTCAGCTCGACTCCGTGGAGCAGCCGCATGCCGCCCTTGGGCTTGAGCGCGCGCACCCGCTCCCGCTGGGCGAGCATCCGCTCGTCGGTCATGCGCTGCATGTACAGGTCGGGGCCGTGGTCGGTGATCGCGTAGTAGGCGTAGCCGCGTTCGGCGGCCGCGGTGACCATGTCCTCCAGGGAGGCCAGACCGTCGGTGAGGTCGGTGTGGGTGTGCAGATCGCCCCGCACGTCCGCCTCGGTGACCAGCTCGGGCAGTTCGCCGCGCAGGCCCGCCTCGATCTCCCCGCGGTCCTCGCGCAGCGTGGGCGGGAACCACGGCAGCCCGAGCCGCCCGTAGACGTCCTCCTCCGTGCGGGAGACGATCTTCTTGCCGCTCTCGGCGTCGAACAGGCCGTACTCGGAGAGCTTCAGCTTCTGGTGGACGGCCCGTTCCCGGATCTTGATGTTGTGCGCCTTGGACCCGGTGAAGTAGATCATCGCCGCGCCCCAGGAGTCCGGCGGTACGACGCGCAGGTCGACCTGGAGGCCCCGGTCGGTGCGCACGGACGTCTTCTTCTCGCCGTGCGCGATCACCTCGGTGACGTACGGCAGCTCGGTGAAGGCCCGCATCACCGGCCCCGAGCCGCGCGCGGCGACCAGGACGTCGATGTCGCCGATCGTCTCCCGCCCCCGCCGCAGCGACCCCGCGTAGGCGCACCGCAGGACACCGCTCAGCTCACCGAGCGCGCTGACGACGTCCTCGGCCAGATCGGCGGCCACGTCGACGAGCACCCGGTCCCCGGAGGAGCGCAGCAGGTCGATGCCGTGCAGCAGGTTCTCCTCGGTGCGCGGTCCGAAGCCCTTGAGGTCGCGCAGCTTCTCCGCGCCGATGGCGTCGGCCAGCTCGTCGACCGAGGAGATGCCCAGCTCCTCGTAGAGCGTCAGGGCCTTCTTGGGGCCGAGCGTGGGAATGGCCGTCAGCCGGCGCACCCCGGCCGGGATCTTGCCGCGCAGTTCCTCGACCGCGGCCACACTGCCGCTGCCCAGGTACTCGACGACCTTCTCGGCGATCGACTTGCCGACGTTCGGGATCTCCTTGAGCCCCTTGACGTCCAGCGTGGACACATCGGCGTGGTGGCCGCCGATCGCGCGGGCGGCCTTCTCGTAGACGCGAGCCCTGAACGCGTCTCCTCCGGTGATCGAGATCAGGTCCGCGTACTCCTGGAAGAGCGCGGCGATCTCGTCGTTGGCACGAGCCACACGTTCAGGGTAGGCACGGGGAACGACTTCAGTCCCCCGCGGAGGCCCGGACGTGGTCGGCGCACCACTGCCGGGCCACGTCGGCGACCTCGTCCAGGGCCCCGGGCTCCTCGAACAGATGGGTGGCGCCCCGCACGACATGCAGCGTGCAGGGCACTCGCAGCCGCCCCGCCGCCTCCTCGTTGAGGCGCATCACCTGCAGGTCCCGCCCGCCCACGATCAGCAGCACGGGCACCCGTACGACGGACAGGGCGTCCTCGGCCAGGTCGGGCCGCCCGCCCCGGGAGACCACGGTCAGCACACGCGCGGGACGCTCGGAAGCGGCCACCAGGGCCGCGCCCGCCCCGGTACTGGCGCCGAAGAGGGCGACCAGCAGATCCCGGGTGTCGTCCCGTCGGCCCAGCCAGTCGATCGCGGCCACCAGCCGCCGGCCCAGCAACGGGATGTCGAAACGATGCTCCCGCGTGAGGGCGTCCCGGCGCTCCTCCTCCTCGGTGAGCAGGTCCATCAGCAGCGTGCCGAGAGCGGCGGTGCGCAGCGCCTCGGCGACCCGCCGGTTGCGTGGGCTGTGCCGGGAGCTGCCGCTGCCGTGCGCGAAGAGCACGACGGCCCGCGCGGAGTCCGGTACGACGAGGTCGCCCGCCAGTTCTACGCCCGGGCCCGCGGGCACGACCACAGAGTGGGAGATCATCACCATCGCTCCCTTCCACACCTCCCGGGTTCCTCCGATCCGGCCGGGCAACCGGCCTACCGTGGAGACATGGGCGGCGACGCGGTGACGCTGTTCCTGTGCGGCGATGTGATGCTCGGGCGCGGCGTCGACCAGATCCTCGCGCACCCGTGCGATCCGGGCCTGCGCGAGCCGTACGTGCACGACGCCCGCGACTACGTCCGGCTCGCGGAGTCGGTCAGCGGCCCGGTGCCCGCCCCGGTGCCGCCGTCCTGGCCGTGGGGCGAGGCCCTGCCGGTGCTGGAGGCGACCGCCCCGGACGTGCGGATCGTGAACCTGGAGACGTCGGTCACCGGCGGCGGCGCCTTCGCGCCCGGCAAGGAGATCCACTACCGGACGCATCCCGACAACCTGGCCGCCCTGGCCGTCGCCCGGCCCGACGTCTGCGTCCTCGCCAACAACCACGTCCTGGACTTCGGCCGCTCCGGACTGACGGAGACGGTGGACTGCCTGACCCGCGCCGGACTGCGGACGGCGGGCGCCGGCCGGGACGCGGCAGAGGCGTACGCGCCGGCCGTGGTCCCGCTCGCCGGCGGACGCCGGGTGCTGGTGTTCGCACTCGGGATGCGCTCCAGCGGCGTCCCGCCCTGGTGGGCGGCGACCGACGAGCAGCCCGGGGTGGCGTACGTGCCCGCTCCGACGCCGGCCGCGGCGAGGCAGGTCGTTGAGCGGATACGGCGGTTCCGGCTCCCCGGCGACCTCGTGGTGGTGTCGGTGCACTGGGGGTCCAACTGGGGCTACGGCGTGCCCCGGAACCAGATCGCCTTCGCGCACGCCCTGGTGGACGGCGGCGTCGACCTCGTCCACGGGCACTCCTCGCATCACCCGCGTCCGGTGGAGGTGTACCGGGAGCGGCTGATCCTGTACGGCTGCGGGGACTTCGTCGACGACTACGAGGGCATCGGCGGATTCGAGCAGTACCGGGACGACCTCCGGCTGATGTTCCTCGTCACGCTCGCGGCCCGCAGCGGCCGGCTGACCGGGCTCAGCATGGTGCCGCTGCGGGCCCGGCGGATGCGGCTCGAACGGGCGGCGGCACGGGACCGGGCGTGGCTGCGCGAGACGCTCGAGCAGATCAGCGACGACGTCCGCCTCCTGCCTGCCGACGACGGGTCACTGACCCTGGCATGAGCGGTTCCCGCGCAGGTCAAGGACCCCGGCGGGGCATTGTCAGTGGTCTCGCCTAGAGTTCCGGTCACTTGATCACCGAAGTGCGGGGAGGCACCTGTGGGGTGGGTGACGGCGGGCGACTACGAGGTCGCGCTGGACGCGGGGAAGGTAGTGTGCCGCAACGCGGCCGGACGGCGGCTGAAGTCGGTGCCGGCCAAACTCGCCGACGATCCCGCGGTGGTGGGGCTGCGGCAGCTCGCCGAGTGGCTGGAGCGGCACGAACGGCAGTGCCTGACCGACGTCGAGCGCTGGATGGTGCGCTCGCTTCCGGTGCCGCTCCCGGTCATCGCCCGGGTGTGGCCGGACCCCGCGTGGCAGAGCGCCCTGCGCGACCTCGTCGTGACGGGCCCGGACGGTGAAGTGGCCGGATTCCTGCGCGACGCCGACCCCGACCGCGGACTCGGTCTCGTCGACCTCGACGGCGACACCGTGCGCATCAGCCCCGACCTCGTCCGCATCCCGCACCCGGTGCTCCTCGACGATCTGGAGGAACTGCGGGAGTTCGCCGTCGAACTCGGCGTCGAGCAGCGGGCCCAGCAGCTCTTCCGCGAAGTGTGGCGGCGCCCGGACACCGTCGACACCGAGGCGACGGCCGTCGACGAATACTCGGGCGGTTCGTTCAAGGAACTGCGCTTCCTGGCCGGCCGGACCACCCAGCTCGGCTACCGCGTCCGCGGCGGCGACGCCGTCTGCTCGCTGCGCGAGGACGGCCGCGCGATCGAGGCCCGCGTCTGGATCGGCGACTACGAGTCCTACTACGAGACCGAGACAGGACCGCTGACCTGGGCAGACGGCAGCGGCCGGGCACTGAGGCTCGGTCAGGTCGGGCCGGTCGCCTGGTCGGAGGGCATGCGCATGGCGGCCGCGCTCTACGCGGGCCGTGACATCGAGGACGAGGAGCAGGCCGCATGAGCACGTACGACGAGACCACCGCGGCCGCGCTGCTGGAGGCGGGCGCCGTCCTGCCGCCGGGTTCCACCACCCGCGAGGACGCGGACACCCTCACCGTCCGCACGTACACCCACCCGGCGTTGGACGACCGGCAGGTCGTCCGCCTGGTGCCGGGCACCCTCGGCGACGCCGAGGACCTGGCCCTGGAGTTCCTGGGTCTGGCCCGTGAGCCGGAGGCGCCCGAGGTCGGCCAGGTGCGCCGCGAGACGCTCGGCTTCCCGGCCTGGGCGCTGGTGAACGACCCGGCCAACGGCCACCACGCGCTGGCCCTGGTCAAGGACGTCGAACGGCTCGCCCGGCAGGCCAAGTCCCGCCCCGGCACCGCCAAGGAGGGCTTCGAGCAGCTGGGCGAGCGCCTGGGACGGGCCGTCCCGCACTTCCTGCCGACCTTCTACGAGCAGGCGGCGCGGATCTTCCTCGGGCACGAGAACACGACCTACGCGGCGGCCTTCTTCGGCAAGGCGCGCGCGGCGGAGCGCGTGCACGCGCTCGCCGTGGACGAGGACCGGCAGCGTGCGGTGTTCCTGGAGTTCGCGTTCGCCGGGGCGCTGACGGTCAAGGCGCTCAAGGAGCATGTGAAGGACCTGTCCCGCCGTCTCGACCCCGGTGAGGCGTGGTCGCAGTACCGGCAGTTGACGGTGGAGCGCTGCGCCGCGGGCATGCCGCCGTACGCCTCGCTGCCGCAGGACGCCCGCGGTCTGATCAAGGCCGCGGGTCTGTCCCGGTCCGTCGAGGAGGGCTCCCTGGTCGCCGACCTGATCGCCTCCCCGGCGGCGGTGCGCGCCCCGGCCTCCTTCTGGAACACCTACCGGGCCACGCTGGCGGTGCTCGCCAAGGAGCGCCCCGCCGTACGTCTTCGGCTGCTGGAGATCATGCCGAACGGCCTCGGACGGTCCGTCGAGGACGACGAGTTCTGGCTGGCGGTGCTCGCGGAGAGCGGCGCGGACCTGCTGCTCACCGGTGAGGATGCCGAGAGCGCGGGTGAGGTCGACGCGGCCGACTGGCTCGGGCGGTGGGCGCTGCACCGCAAGCACGGGGCCACGTGGTGCGGACGGTCCCCCGCCACCCTGGCGCTCGTCGAGCGCATGGCGCCGCGGCTGCGGGCCGACGGCCGCGCGGTCGACCTGTTCACGGGCCGCTGGCACGCCGGAGCCGACCTGGACCTGCTCGACCTGTGCGCGGCGCAGGGCGTCCCGCTGGCCGTGCCCGACGCGGAGACCCGCGTCCATCTCGCCCTGGACCGCTGGCTGCGCGACGACCGCCCCGGCCGCCGCGACCTCACGGCCACCGCCGCGGACCCCCGCCTGCGCCGCCTGCTCTACGAGGCGATCGGCACCCTGGGCAGTGACCGTTCCCTGTCCGACCTGCTGACGGGCCTGGCCGACCATCCGGTGCTGGGCGAAGTCCTGGGCGAGTGGCTGGCGGACTCGGCCACGGAGTTCACCGAGGCGACCGGCCTGCCCGACGCCCGTACCGCGCTGGAGCGGCTGCGGCCCTTCCGCCCGGTGGCGTTCCGCGTCCACGCCGAGGCCGTCGCCCGGGTCGCCGCCCACGACATCGCGCCGCTGCTCGGCCGTACGCTGCGCGCGGGCATCCTGGACGAGCTGGGCTGGCCCGCCCTCGAGGAGGCGCTGCGGATCCTCGACTCCGAGACCCGGGACAAGGGCCCGTTCAACGAGCTGGCGGTCAACGAGGCCTGGCCCGCGCTGATCGTCTCCCGCGGCCACAAGGCCGTGGTCGTCGGCCCGGAGAAGGTACTGCTCGAACACGACCTGCGGCTGCCCGCCGGGCTGGACCGCTGGAGCCGCCCGCAGTTCCGCTGGGCCGACGGCGAGCTGCTGGTGATGTGGCGGCACGACGGCAAGCAGTCCGCCTACTGGTCGTCCCGCCCGGCCGAGGTGTTCACGCTGGGCGGCGAGCAACTCGGCTACTGGTACGGCCGTTACATCGGCTCCCCTTCCCTCCCGCTGCCCGGTGGCGGCCGGGCCACCGGAGGCCGCACCCTCCATCCCGGTGACACCGTCCTGCCCCCGAGCCGTCCCGTCATCGGCGACGGCACCACACTGTGGCGCCAGGGCAGGCAGGGACGGCAGGAGGCGTGGCTGGAGTACGACCCGGCGACCGGCACCCACGGGCGTGCCTCCCTGCCGGCCTTCCTGCGGTGCGCCATCCGCGACGACGCGCGGCTGGAACAGTTCCTGTGCGAGGTACTGCCGCTGCAACCCGGCCTCGAGAACAGCCCGTTCGGCACCGACGGCACCGTGCTGGGGCACTGGGTGCGCACCGAGGGGACGGGCAAGGAGGCGCTGACGACCGCCGGCACGCCGGACGGCCGGACCGTCACCATGCGGCGGGCCCGCGGAGTTCCGGTGGGCGCGCTGCGGCTGCCCGGCGGCGCCGAGCCCGTCGTCGCGATGGCCGACGCGCAGATGGCGCTGTTCGCGACCGACGGCGGCCTGCTCGGCCGGGTGACGGTGGGCGAGCGGGGCAGCGAGTTCGCGGCCGGCACCCGCTATGTGCCGCCCACGGCGTTCTGGCACGCCCTGCGCCCCAGGGACGAGCGCGGATCGGCCGCGCTGCGGGCCCTGAGCGACGAGCGGGCGACCGAGCTGCTGCGCGCCGCCGCCGTGGCCCTGGCGGAGCGTCAGGATCAGCTGACCGCGGCCGGTGACAGCCCCGCCCGGGCCCAGGTGCCGGCCGCGGACGAGTTCATCCGGCGGGCCGTGGCCTCGACCGTTCCGGAACTCACCGACGAGCGGCTGCGCATCGGCGTCGGCGCCCTGGTCCGCGCCACGCTGTGGCTCCTCGACTCGGCGACCGCCTTCGCGACGCCCCCGGTCGAGCGGGCGCGACCCGATCGGCGCCGCACCGAGGGCATGTTCGCCGACTACAGCCCCCGCCACGGCGACGACCGGACGCTGCGCGACGCCACCGGCGCCATCGCCTCCCTGTGGGGCGGCTGGGGCGGTGAGAACAGGTGGACGGTACTGCGCCAGATCCGCGCGGTGAACCACGTCCTGTCCGGGCACCCCGCCGACGGCAAGCCGCTGCCCGCCGAGAACGGCCGTCCGGCCCCGCTCGGCGACGGCTGGCTCAGCGAGGAGCACACGATCCCGGCCATCGGCACGGTCTGGCCGTCGCTGCTGGGTCTGCTGCGCCCGCTCGCCTACCGGGCCGCCCTGCCGACCCTGCCGGAGGGCCAACGGGAAGCGCTCCTCCTGCTGTTGGAGGCCATCGCCGAGGGCCCGCTCGCCACGCCCGGGGAGAGCCTGCGCGAGATCGTCCTCGGCGAACCGCACGACAAGCAGCAGCGGGTCGGGCAGGTGCTGCGCCAGGACGGCCGTACCGTCGTCGTCCTCGGCTGCCAGAACGTCGACACCGCCCGCGGCCGGGTGAACTGGCTGGCTCTGGACCACGATCCGTCCGGCGCGTTCGGCGCGGTCGCCCACTTCACCCTGGAGAGCGAGACACGGCACGCGCAGGCGTTCCCCGCCGAAGGGCTCGCCGCCGTCACCCGACTGATCCGGGACAAGGGCGCCGCGCCCTGGCGGGCCGAGGCCGTCGAGGCGTTGGCCGCGGCGACGGGCGGCGGGCTCGGCCCGCTCCAGGCGACCGTGCTGCTCGCGGGCCGCCCGAGCGACCGCGACCCCCACGCGCTCGCCGTGACGGGCCTGAAGCCGCGCCAGATGGACCAGGCGAACGGCATGCTGGGCTCGCTCCCGGCGGAGGCCCGTAACGCCCTGATCGCGGCTCTGCTGCCCGCCGACCCCGCCGACCTGTGGACGACCGGCCCGGACGTCGAGGCCGCGGGCCGGGTGTACGCCGAGCGGCTGGGCTCCGTCGTCCGGCTGCCCGAGGAACTGACGGCCGACCTCGCCGGTCTGCCCTGCGGCACCGGCGAGCAGGTGCTCAACCCGGGGCGCACGCCCTGGATCAGCCGCACCACCGTCCTGCGTACCGACAAGGACGGCAACCTGGTACCCGAGGACCCGTCGGCCCTGCCCGGCCGGTACGAGTTGACGGCCGCCGAATCGAGCCTGGCCTGCCTCGCCTACGCCCTCCCGTACGGGTACCCGCTGCGCGCCGCGCTCCCGGAGGGCCTCGCCGCCCTGCGGCGCCGGATCGCCGATCCGGAACTGATGCTGCAACTCGACGTCGACTGGACGGAGAAGGGCAGCTCGGTCGCGGTGGAGGTGCGCAAGGCGTACGGCCTCCCGGAGACCGGCGGGGCCGACGCGCAGGGCCTGACCCGGGCCGGCGAGGCGCTGATCCTGCGCCCGTGGCACGGCGACGTGGAGGGCACCTGGGTCCGCCCGGCGGGCCTCACCGGCCCGGACGACGCCGTGTTCGGTCTCCTCGAAGGGCTCGTGGGGCCGAACCGGGGGGCCGGTCTACGGTCGTTGCGGGCACTGCTCTCCGACGACCTGACCCGGGCCGTGACGGCGGGCACCGACCCCGCCGGGCCCGTCGGCCACGCCCAGGACCCCACCGTCAGCGTGCCCGAGCTGGTCACCGAGGTCGCCGCGACGCACGGCCTGAGCGAGGACGCGGCGGCGCTCTACCTCCAGCTGCTCACCCTGCCCGACCCGACGGACCGCAACTGCGCCCGCTGGACCGGCTGGCGGCCCGCCCGCCTGAAGCAGGCGCGCGCGGAACTGGCGGCGACCGACCTGGTCGTCGAGGCCAAGCGCCCCCGGGCCGGACGCACCCTCTTCCTGCCCGGCGGCTGGCGCGACCTGAAGGATTCCGCGCTGCCGGTGGAGACCTGGAAGGAGAACCTGTACCCGGTCCGCGACAACCTGCGCGCGGTCCCGCGGCTCCCGCTGCCCGAACTGTTCGCCCGCGCCTGGCAGCGCGTCCGCGACGGCGACACCCCGGCCTACGAGGAACTGACCACGCGGGCCACGCGCAAGGGGCGGCGCCGATGACGACCACCCCGACCCGTCCGCACTCCGACCGACCGGAAGAACCTCTGACGATGCCCACCGCTCCCACTCGCCAGATCGTCCCGCCCGAGGATCTGTACACCGCCGAGCTGGCCTTCCTCGCCGCGTACGACGCCGGGCCGCGGCCGCCCGCGTGGCGGCTCACGCCCCGTGCCGTCGTCACGTTCGTCATGGGCAGCGGCGGCCGTGCGCTGAGGCTTCCCGACGACGCCGAGGCGCCGGACGGGGTGCCGCGGCGGCTGGAGGTGTCCGCGAAGTTCGTGGGCGACCGGGCGCTGGTCGAGCGGTGTGTCGTCACGCTCGCCGGTGAGCGCGGGCTGCTGCTGGTCGGTGAGCCGGGTACCGCCAAGTCGATGCTGTCCGAACTGCTGTCGGCCGCCGTGTGCGGCACCAGCGGACTGGTCGTGCAGGGCACCGCGGGCACGACCGAGGACCAGCTCAAGTACGGCTGGAACTACGCCCTGTTGCTCGCCCAGGGCCCCAGCCGCCAGGCCCTCGTGCCCTCGCCCGTCCTGACCGCCATGACCCGCGGCGGCATCGCCCGGGTCGAGGAGGTCACCCGCTGTCTGCCCGAGGTGCAGGACTCGCTGGTCTCGCTGCTCTCCGAGCGGCGGATCGCGGTGCCCGAACTGGCGGGCGGCGAGGACTCGTTGGCGCACGCCGCGCCCGGCTTCAACCTCATCGCCACCGCCAACCTGCGCGACAAGGGCGTCTCGGAGATGTCCGCCGCGCTCAAGCGCCGCTTCAACTTCGAGACGGTCGGACCGATCGCGGACCTCGACGCCGAGACCGCCCTGGTGCGCAGCCAGGCACGGGCCTCGGTGGAACGCGCCGGAGCCGATTTCCAGGTGGACGACGCGGTGCTGGAGGCGCTGGTGACCGCCTTCCGTGATCTGCGGGAGGGCCGGTCGGCGGAGGGCTGGGAGGTGGAGCGGCCGTCCACCGTGATGAGCACCGCGGAGGCGGTGTCCGTGGCGGGCGCGCTGGGTCTCGCCGCCGCGTACTTCCCGGGCGACCACGATGTGCTGGGACTGCTGCCCGGCCATCTGCTCGGCGTGGTCCGCAAGGACGACCCGGCCGACGCGGCCCGGCTGCGCGGCTACTGGGACGGCCCGGTCCGGCGGCGGGCCGAGCAGGGCAGTGCCACGTGGCGCACCCTGTGGGACCTGCGCACAGTGCTGGAGGGCTGAGGAAGTGCCCCTCTCCCCCGACGAGGCCGTGACGGCCCTCACCGACCCGGCGGCGCCGTACCTCATCGGCGTACGGCATCACGCGCCGTCACTCGCCGCGGCCGTGCCCGCGCTGCTGGACGCGGCGAAGCCGGACGTGGTGCTCGTCGAGCTGCCCGCCGAGATGCAGGAGTGGCTGCCGTGGCTCGGCCACGAGGAGACCCGGGCGCCGGTGGCTCTCGCGGCGGCGCCGGCGGACGGGGGCGGTGGCCCGGCGTTCTACCCGTTCGCCGACTTCTCGCCGGAACTGGCCGCGGTGCGCTGGGCGGCCCGGCACGGCGTCCCGGTGGTCGCGTGCGATCTGCCGCTGGCGGACCGCGCGTGGGGCGAGGGACGAGGGCCGGCGGGATCGCCGTCGACGGGTCCCGGCATCGCGGACGCGCTGCGTTCCCGCCTGACCGGCCGCCCCGGGGACGACCTGTGGGACCGCCTCGTGGAGGCCACCGCCCCGGGCTCCCCGCCGGAAGCCCTGCGCCGAGCGGCCCTGCTCACCGGGTGGGCCCTTCGCGAGGACGCGGCACGCTCGGGGGGCGTTCCGGAACTGGACCTGCGCCGCGAGCACTGGATGCGGGCATGTCTGGCGACGGCCATCGCGGGCGGGCAGCGGGCGGCGGCGGTCGTGGGGGCGTTCCATGCTCCGGCGCTGGTGGGGACATCGGAAACGGGCGCGCTGGTCGACGGCGCCCCCGACGCGCCGACGCCGGTGGCGGGCGAGCCGGCTGCGGATGCCCTCGACGTGCCCGCTTTGAAGGGGAGTTGGACCACCTCCCTCATCCCCTACACCTACGCGCTCCTCGACGAGCGGTCCGGGTATCCCGCCGGTATCCGGGACCCGGAGTGGCAGCACCTGGTGCTTCGGGCGGCGGGAGATCCGGGCGCGCTGGAGGAGGCGCTGACGCGGGCGGCCGTGGAGGTGTGTGCCGAACTCCGGTCGCTCGGGCATCCCGCGGGGCCCGCCGACGCGCGGGAGATCAGCCGGCTGGCCGGTGACCTGGCCCGGCTGCGGGGGCTGCCCGCCGCGGGGCGCGGCGAGTTGGTCGAAGCGGTGCAGACGGTGCTCGCGCAGGGTGAGCCGTACGGCCGGGGGCGGGCCGTGGCCCGGGCGATGGAGCGCGTGCTGGTGGGGACCCGCGTCGGACGGCCCGCGCCCGGCGCACCCCGCAGCGGTCTCGCCCCGGCGGTGGAGGCGGAGCTGTCCGCACTCGGCCTGCCCGGCCCGGGCGCCGACGGCACCGCGCGTGATCTGCGGCTCGATCCGCTGCGCTCCGACCTCGACCGTCGGCGCGAGCTGCTGCTGCGTCGCCTGACGGTGTGCGGGGTGCCGTACGCGCAGGCGCGGGAGGTGACCGGGGCGGGCGGTGCCGAGGCGCTCACCTCGCGCTGGGAGGTGCGCTGGACCCCGGCGACGGCGGCGATGCTGACCGCGGCCGGCGTCCGCGGAGTCACCCCGGCGCAGGCCGCCGAGGGCGTGCTGCGCGAGCGACGGAAGGGGGAGCGGGACGAGGGCGGCGCCACGGCCGACCAGACGCTGCGGGGCCTGCGGGAAGCGGCGGAGTGCGGCCTGCCCGCGCTCGCGGACGAACGGCTCACCGACGTCGCCGACGTGCTCCCCCAGTCCGGCACGCTGCCCGAACTCCTCGCCGGTCTGGCCCTGTTGGACCAGCTGCACGCCGGTCACATCCCCGGGCTCGGCGCCGACGAGGACCGTACGACCCGGGCCGCGGCCGTGGCCGAGCTGCTGACCTCCGCCGCGGTGCGCCAGGTGGACGGACTGACCGGTTCCGAGGACCCGGCCGACGCCCACGCCCTGCTCGAACTCGCGCACCGAGCAGACCAGTTGGGCGGAATCCGGCTCACCGACGCCCTGGCCCGGCTCGCCGCCGACGGCTCCCCGCTGATGCGCGGCGCCGCCGGAGCCGTTCGTGTCCTGCTCGGACACGAGGCACCCGACGCCCTGGGGGGCCGTATCGCCTCCTGGGTCGACTCGGCCACCGCCCCGGAGTCCCGCTCGGAGCTCACCGCCCGTCTGACGGGCGTCCTGACCGCCGCCGGACCGCTCCTGGAGTCGGCGCCCGCCGCGCTGGAACCGCTGCTGAGCCGGGTGGCGGAGCTGCCGGACCGGGAGTTCCTCGACCGGCTGCCCGCCCTGCGCGGCGGCTTCGACACGCTCAGCCCCGCGGCCCGCGAACGCCTCCTCGGCGCCGTCGACGATCGCCTCGGCACCTCGGTCGGCGTCACCGACACCGGCGGCGTCGACCCGGCCGCGCTCGCCACGTGGACGCGGGCGGACCTGGCGGCCCGGGGTGAACTGGACCGGCTGGGCCTGCTTTCGAACCCTCGGTCGGCAGACGACGAAAAGGCGGCCGGACGAGTCGCTCCGTCAGTGCCGGGCCTCTCCCAGGAGCCGTCGGCCCCCTCCCCGGCGGACCACCGCCTCTCCCCCACCGACCGCTGGCGTCTCGTCCTGGGTCGGCGGGCCGATCAACTGCCGCGTTCCGCCGCCGGGTTGGCGACCGCCCTGGACGAGCTGTACGGCACCGGTCGCGGCGAGGGCAGCAGAGGCGGCTTGCCCGGGGCGGCGGGTGGCGGCGGCCGGGAGGCGCCGTACCCGGGTGTGCGGGAGTGGTCCGAGGAACTGGCCGCGCTGTTCGGGCCCGGGATCCGGGAGGAGGTGCTGGCGGCAGCCGCCGCCTCGGGGCGTACCGATGTGCTGGCCGAGCTCGATCCGGACCGTGCGCGGCCCTCCGTCGACCTGTTGCGCACGGTGCTCATGCACGCGGGAGGACTGCCCGAGGCGCGCCTGGCCGCGCTGCGTCCGCTGGTGCGCCGCCTGGTGGAGGCGCTGACCCGGGAGCTGGCCACACGGCTGCGCCCGGCCCTGCACGGCACGGCGCTGCCCCGCCCGAGTCGTCGGCCGGGCGGCGGCCTGGACCTGCCGCGCACCCTGCGCGCCAACCTGGCGACCGCGCGGCGCGGCCCGGACGGCCGGGTCGTGGTCGTCCCGGAGCGCCCGGTGTTCCGTACCCGGGCGAAGCGGGCCGCCGACTGGCGGCTGATCCTGGTCACCGACGTGTCGGGGTCCATGGAGGCGTCCACGGTCTGGGCGGCGCTGACCGCCTCCGTGCTGGCCGGGGTGCCGACCCTGTCCACGCACTTCCTCGCCTTCTCCACGGAGGTCATCGACCTCACCGGCCATGTCGACGACCCGTTGTCGCTGTTGCTCGAGGTCAGCGTGGGCGGCGGCACGCACATCGCCGCCGGGCTGCGACACGCGCGCGAACTGGTCACCGTGCCGTCCCGCACGCTGGTGGTGGTCGTCAGCGACTTCGAGGAGGGCTATCCGCTCGGCGGACTCCTCGCCGAGGTGCGCGCCCTGGTCGGGGCCGGCTGCCACGTGCTGGGCTGCGCGAGCCTCGACGACGCGGGCCGACCCCGCTACTCCACCGGCGTGGCGGGACAGCTCGTCGCCGCGGGCATGCCGGTGGCCGCCCTCAGTCCGCTCGAACTCGCCCGCTGGGTAGGAGAGAAGATCGCATGAGCCCGGGCCTTCCGCCGGTCGCCCCGGAGGTGACCGCAGAACTGGTCGGAGCGTTGTCGCCCCGGCTGCGCAAGCGGCTGGACGCGGGGATCGCCAAGTTGGCGGCCCGGCCGGTCGTCGTCGACGGCGACACGGTACGCCTCGCCGTCGACGACGACACCGACCTCGAACTGCACGCCCCGGGCGGGGTGGTGACCAGCGCGGGCGCGATCCGCTGCGGGTGCCTGCTGGCACCGGACTGCCTGCACCGCGCGGCGGTGGCGTCGGCGGCGCCGATCGCCTCGGAGACGCAGACGGGTCCGGGCACGTCGGAAGAGGCTGACGCGGCACCTGACACAGGCCAAGCGCCGGACCCGGCACCCGGGTCGGAATCGACGCCCGAGTCGGCGTCGGCGCCCCGGTCGAAATCGGCCACCGAACCGACAGCTACCCCCGACCGGACTTCCGCCCCCGACCCGACGGCCACCCCCGCCCCGGCCGTCGCCCCCGATCAGCTCGCCGCCACCCCCGCCCAACTCACGGCCGCCCGTGCCCTGCGCGAAGCCGCCGCCGCCGTGCTCGACGCCGGTACGGACGGGTCCGGAGCCGTGCTCCAGGCGGAGTTGCTGCGCGCGGCGCATACCGCGCGGCTCGCCGGGCTGCCCCGGGCCTCGGCCTCGGCGGTCGCCGCCGTCACCGCCCTGCGCGCGGCGCGCGGCGCGGATCCGTCGTACCGGCTCACCGACCTCGTCGCCCGGCTGCACGCAGTCCTGAGCGCTGCGCATCGCGTCCCGCGCGCCACGGGCCCGGAGTTGGCCGCGCTGAGGGGCAGCGTCCGCCAGCCCTACACCCCGGACGGGTCCTTGCGGCTGTACGGCCTGTTCTCGGAACCCGTGCTCACCGCGACCGGCTACGCGGGCGCCGTGACCTGGACCGCCGACGCCGAGGGCCGCCTGTACACGGTGTCCGACGTGGCGCCGGGCGGGGCGGGCCGGGCGGTCGGGGCGGCCGAGCGTGCCGTACGCGTCGGCGATACGGCGTTGTCCCACCGGGAGTTGTCCCGCGCGGGACTCGCCGTGTCCGGGGCGACCGTGTCGCCGACGGGACGGCTGGGCGCGGGAAAGGGGGTACGGGCGGTGCGCGCGTCCGGGGCGGCCTGGGACGGCGAGCCACTGGACCGGCTGTGGCGCGTGCCGGTCGCGGAGCAGGCGGTGCGCGCGCTGACCGAGGACGGGCACGGCCTGCTGTTCCTGGAGGTCACCCTGGTCGGCGCGGTCCGTGAGGCGGCGGGCGACTGTCTGCTGGCCGACTGCGCGGGGCTGACGGTCCGCCTGGCCGCCGCCCATGACGACCCGGCGCTGCCGTACCGCGACAACCTACGGCTGCTCGCCGCGGCGCCGGGCACCCGCCTGCGCGTCGTCGCCCGCCTCACCCCGGCCCCGCTGGCCCGCGCCCTCCTGCTGGCCACCAGCCACCCCACCGACCCCGACGCCCGCATCGACCTCGGCTTCGACCGACTCCAGCGCGCCGACCTGCCGACGGCCGTGTCGACGTCGCCCGTGGGCCCGTCGCCCAGCGCCGACGAACCACCGCTGCACCTGCTCCGCCGACGAGTTCAGCAGGCGAGCTCCGGGGGCCGACGCGTCCTGGCCTTCCCCGGCGACAGCGCCGCCGACAGTCGGCGCCTGCGCCGGCTGGGACTGGCCACGGCCGGAGACCTTCTCGACGAACTGCACGCGGCGGCGGCCGAGCGGGACCGGGATGTCTTCGGGCGTCTCGTCCCGGCCGATCTCGACCGCTTCGCCCGGGCCTGGCTGGCGGCGGCCCACTACACGTCGGAGGTCGACCGGGCTCTGTGCGCGGCGGCATGGGGAGCGGAGCCCCGGGTCATGTGACACGCGGCTGCCGGAACCACGGGACCCTCAGCCGCCGTACGCCGGAGCGGCCTCACACCGCCCCGGGCATACCCCCGCCGCCCTTCAGCCGTTCCAGATCGGACGGCCGGACCTGGATCACCAGGACCGCGATCAGCGCGGCCACCACCGTGAAGATCGCCGCCGTGGTGAAGGCCGAGGAGACTCCGGCCGTGAGGACCTCGTCACCCCAGGGTGGCGGCAACTCACCCGTGCGTTGGAACTCCAGCCGTTGCGCCGGGGTCGCCTCGGCCTGGAAGAGGGGGATCTGCTGCTCCGCCTCGTTCCTGCTGGCCGTGCCGTACATCGTGACCAGGATGGACAGGCCGAGGGAACCGCCGACCTGCTGGGTGGCGTTGAGGAGGCCGGAGGCCGCGCCGGTCTCCCGGACGGCCACATTGGACAGGGCCATCAGCGTCAGCGAGACGAACTCCATACCCATGCCCAGGCTGAACACGAGCATCGGTCCGAGCACGCTGCCGGCGTAGGTGGAGTTCACGTCGGTCAGCGTCAGCCAGCTCAGTCCGGCGGCGGCGAGGATCGCGCCGACCACCATGAAGGGTTTGGGCCCGTAGGTGGGCAGGAACTTCGAGGCCAGTCCGGCGCCGATCGCGATGACCGCGCTGACCGGCAGGAACGCGAGCCCGGCCTGCAAGGGGCTGAAGTCCAGCACGTTCTGCACGAAGAGGGTGAGGAAGAAGAACATGCCGAAGATCGCGGCGGCCAGACACAGCATGATGCCGTAGGTGCCCGCGCGGTTGCGGTCGGCGAACATGTGCAGCGGGGTGATCGGCTGGGCGGAACGCCGTTCCACGAGGACGAACACGACGAGGATGACGACCGCCGCGGCGAACGAGGCCAGCGTCAGCGGATCCCGCCAACCGTCCTGTGCGGCGCGGATGAAGCCGTACACCAGCAGCACCATGCCCGCGGTGGAGGTCAGCGCGCCGGTGATGTCGAAGTGGCCCGGGTGGCGTTCGGACTCCTTGATCCAGCGGGGTGTGGCGAGCGCGATGAGCAGGCCGATCGGGACGTTGACGAAGAGCACCCAGCGCCAGTTCAGCCACTCCACGAGCATGCCGCCGGCGAGCAGTCCGATCGCGCCGCCGCCCGCCGAGACCGCGGCGAACACCCCGAACGCCCGGTTGCGTTCAGGGCCTTCGCGGAAGGTGGTGCTGATCAGGGCGAGGGAGGTCGGTGACGCGATGGCGCCGCCGACGCCCTGGAGGGCGCGCGCGGCGAGGAGTTGGGCCTCGTTCTGGGCGAAGCCGCCGAGCAGGGAGGCGAACACGAACAGCAGGACGCCGAAGATGAACACCCGGCGCCTGCCCAGGATGTCACCGGCCCGTCCGCCGAGCAGGAGCAGTCCGCCGAAGGTCAGCGTGTAGGCGTTGACCACCCAGGACAGGCTGGTGGTGGAGAAGTCCAGGGAGCGCTGGATGTCCGGCAGCGCGATGTTCACGATGGTGATGTCCAGGACCACCATCAACTGACATGAGGCGATGACCAGCAGGGCCATCGCGCTTCCGCCACCGCCGTTCTCCTGGGCGGTGGTCTGCGGGGAGGTGGGCTGCGGGCTGCTTGTCATGGCGTCTCGCACTCTCGGGGCTCTCACCCACGCGCGGGGTCGGTGAACGACCGCGTCCACTGTCGGTCCACCGTTCGACGGTACGCCCGCCCCCGAACCGCCACCACTCGAATGGCGGTACGCCGCCCCCGCGCACCACCACTGGAACCGTCCCCCTTGACGCCCCGTAGGCCCGTTGGCACACTCCCGAGCCGTTGCAGAAAACGCTTGCTATGTCACGCCGCGTACGTGAATCGATTCAATCTCCTCGGTTTCGGCCGCCTCGGACGTACCGGCGTGAACCACCCCCCATAGGAGCCGAGATGAAGAACAGAAGCCGGGCCGTAGCCTCCGCCGCCTGTGCCACCGCGCTGCTCACCGGCGCCGCGTTACTCACCGAACCCGCGAGCGCCGTCGCCCCGCGTCTCGCGGCGGCCTGCGGTGAGGGCGCCTACCAGGCCGAGGCCGTGCTCAGCGGCAGTACCTGGACCGCCCGCCGCGGCGGTGCCGTCGTGTACACCGGTACGGACATGCGGGCCGCGATGCAGGCGGCAGTCAACAGCCTGACCGCGGGGCGCACTTCGAAGGAGCGGGTCGTGGTCCGCGGCTCGGGATCGATCAGCGCCGGATCCCGGGTCTCCCTGCCCAGCTACACCGTGCTGGACGTGTGCGGCACGATCAACGTCACCGGATCCGGCTCCGGCGACCAGGCCCCCGTCTACGCCCGGGGCGTCCGGGACATCGAGGTCCAGCACCTCAACGTCACCGGCGCGCCGCTCTACGGCATCTTCCTGCGCAACGTCCAGAACGTGGTGCTCGGCCAGATCGACATGCGCCTCTCGGCGGGCCTGGGTGTCCGCATCGACAACCGCGGCGACACCAGCCAGTGGACGCGGAACGTGCGGATCGACAACGTCTACGTGTCCGGAGCGAGCAGTCACGCGGTGGAGACGTACGGCGTGGACGGCCTCACCGTCGGCACGGTCACCGCCCGCCATGTGGGCGAGTCCGGGCTGCTGCTGAACCAGACGATCAACGCCACGGTCACCAGGGTCGACGCCGACGGCGCGGGTACCGGCACCGGTTACGCGGCCTTCCGCATGGCCAACCGCAATGGCCGGGTGGGCAGTTCGTACCCCACCAACATCCGGGTCGGCGAGGTCGTCGCGCGCGGCGGCGGACGCGGGGTGTTCTGCGTGTCCGAGAGCGGTGGCGCGGTCATCGACCGGGTCAACCTCTCGAACACGGGCAACAACTCGATCCTGATCGAGAACTGCTACAACGTGAACATCGCAGCCCAGAGCGGCAGTGTGACCGGCGGCGGCGAGATCCGGCTCGCGGCCCGCTCGGAGTTCCCCAACAACTCCGACATCACCGTCCAGAACCTGACGGTCACCAACTCGGCGATCATCGAGAACCCCTGCGGGACGAACACCACGTTCCGCAACAACACGCTGGTGAACAGCCGGCAGACCATCTGCTGAGAAGGAGGAGGGGCGGAGGGGCCTCGGCCCCTCCACCCCTCACGCGTGTGGACGGATCAGCAGGTGCGGCCCACGTAGTGCGCGCCCTGGATCTTGGAGGCGGAGCCCAGCCAGCTCCTGCCGGGTCCGACACATCGTTCGTAGTCGGCCTGCCAGGCGACCTCGACCTTGATGACGACATTCGAGCCGTCGGAGGTGCAGTGGTTGTACCAGGCGTCCGAGCCGGTCTCGTAGAAGCCGCACGGGTCGGCGGCAACGGGTACGGCGGACGTGGTGACCACGCCGAACGAGGTGAGGACGAGGGCCGCGCTGCCGAGAGCGCCGGTCAGGAAACGACGAACACGCAAGGGGAACTCCATGCCGCTAGGAGGACCGGGGCCGGACGACGCTCGCCGGACGGTCCGTTGATCGATGCCGACCCAGGATCACCGCCCCACATCGCCGAGTTGATCAAGGGGCGGGCCTCTTCACCCGCTGTATCGATTTGTCGTTGCGCCGACCGGTTGATCTCCGCCCGAACCCTGGCCCCCTGATCTCATTTCGGCTCGCGCAGCCCCGCGACCAGCAGCGCGACCAGTCGGCGCGCGTCGTAGCGCGGGTCGCTCTCGGCGCCGATGCACAGGTTTCCGATGCCGCGCATGAGGTGGTAGGCGTCGAGGTCGGAGCTGATCTCGCCGGAGGCGGCGGCAGCGTCGAGGAGGTCGGCGCAGACCGGCAGGAGACGTTCGAGGAAGTAGGCGTGCAGGGCCTCGAATCCGGTGCCGTCCCCCTGCATCGCGGCGGCCAGGCCGTGTTTGGTGACGAGGAAGTCGACGAAGAGGTCGACCCAGCGCGCGAGGGCCGCGTGGGGCGTGGGGCCGCTCGCCAGCAGGGCCGGGCCCGCCTCGGCGCAGGCGTCGACCTGATGGCGGTAGACGGCGATGACGAGGTCCGCCCGGGTGGGAAAGTGCCGGTAGATCGTGCCCACCCCGACACCGGCCTCGGCCGCGATGTCCCGCACGGGCGCGTCCACGCCGGAGGCGACGAAGACCGCCGCGGCGGCGTCCAGCAGCGTCTGCTGGTTGCGCCGCGCGTCCTTGCGCTTGGACCTTGCCGAGCTTCCCGCGCCCTGGCCGCTGTCGTTCACCGGCGGCACTCCTTTCCTGAGGCCTTGCAAAACGGAACAGCGTTCCGTATCGTCGTGATTAACGGAACGCCGTTCCGTTTCACTCCATGATGGCAGACCGGGCCACGGCCGACCATGCCGCCCGAGCCACCCCGAACCGAACCCGGAGTGCGCGAGCACCGAAGGGAAGGCACCTCCATGTCCGCATCCCCGCACCACCGCGCGGGCGCGCCCGCCACCGTTCTCTCCGCGAAGCCGGTCGTCCTGTCCGCCCCGGGCCGTGGCGAGGACCTCCAGGTCCGCGTGTCCGCCCCCGCGACCGGCGACAAGCTGCCCGTTCTCGTCTTCTCGCACGGCTTCGGCTGGTCGATGGACGGCTACGCCCCGCTGGCCGACTACTGGGCCGCCCACGGCTTCGTGGTCCTGCAACCCACTCACCTGGACTCCAGGACCCTCGGCCTCCCCGCCGAGGACCCCCGTACGCCCCGGATCTGGCGCCACCGCATCGAGGACCTCCGGCGCGTCCTCGACGAACTCGACCTCCTGGCGGCCGCGTTGCCGGGTCTGGCCGGTCGGGTGCGCCGCGATCGCGTCGCCGTGGCCGGTCACTCCTGGGGAGCCCAGAGCGCGAGCGCGCTGCTGGGCGCTCGGGTCCTCGGCTCCGACGGGCTGCCCGGCGAGGACATGACCGACCCTCGCGTCCAGGCCGGCGTCCTGCTCGCCCTGACCGGACTCGGCGACGATCTGACCCCTTTCGCCGCCGAGCACTTCCCCTTCATGCGGCCGTCCTTCGCCACCATGACCGCCCCGGCGCTGATCGTCGCCGGGGACAAGGACCAGTCCCAACTGTCCACGCGCGGACCGGACTGGTTCACCGACCCCTACACGCACAGCCCGGGCCCCAAGAGCCTGCTCACGCTGTTCGACGCGGAGCACTCACTCGGCGGCGTCTCCGGACACGAGGCCGCCGAGACGACGGACGCCAGCCCCGCCCGGGTCGCCCTCGTCCAGCGGCTCACCACCGCCTTCCTGCGCGGCGCCCTCCACGCCGACGACACCGACTGGCGGGCGGAGGTCACCGCACTGGCGGAGGGCCCGAGCCCGCTCGGAGAGCTGCGGTCCAAGTGAACCCCCCGTATCGAAAGGACACATGATGATTCTGGTCACCGGGGGACTCGGCTTCATCGGGTCCCACACCGTGCGCGCCCTGCTCGACCAGGGCGAGAAATGCGTCGTCGTCCAGCGGCGCCCCCGCGAACTGCCCGCCGTCCTCGCCGACGCACCGGTGACGGTGGAGCAGGCGGACGTCGCCGACCGTGCGGCCCTGCTCGCCCTCGGCCGCCGCCACGACATCACCGGCATCGTGCACCTGGCCGGCTCCTTCCCCCGGTCCACCGATCCGGACACGTCGGTCGCGGCGACCCGCAGCGCTCTCGACGGCCTGCTGAACATCGTGCAGGCCGCGCAGGACTGGGGCGTACGGCGGCTCGGTCTCGCCAGCACGATCGGGGTCTACGTCGGTGCCGAGAACGCCGGCCGGTTCCGCGAGGACGTCCCGCTGGCGATGGACGTGCCCGTGTCGATCCCCGCGTTCAAGAAGGTCGGCGAGCTGCTGGGCGGCTATCTCGCCGACGCCGCCGGCCTCGACATCGTCAACTACCGCGTCTCCGGGACCTGGGGACCGCTGGGCCACAAGGACCCGTTCTTCGCCGCACCCGCCCTGGTGCACGCCGCCGCCCGGGGCACCGCTCCCGACCTCTCCCACCTCGTGGGACCGGCCCAGGCCGAGGACGGGCTCGACCTGAACTACGTGAAGGACACCGGGCGCGCCATCGCCCTGCTCCAGCTCGCGGACCGGTTGAACCACCGTACGTACAACGTCGGATCCGGCCGGGCCACCACCAACGCCCAGCTCGCCGACGCGATCAGGAAAGTGGTGCCCGACGCCCGGGTCGACCTCCCCGCCGGAGGCTCGGCGCAGCACCTGGTCCTGGACATCAGCCGCCTGACGCAGGACACCGGCTACCGGCCCGAGTACGACACCGAGCGGGCCGCGGCCGACTACATCGGGTGGCTGCGGGCGGGCAACGAGAGCTGACCCGGACGGCGACCGGAGCTCACCGCGTGAGCGCTCAACCCACCGCGAGCGGCAACCGCTCGGCGAGCTCTCCCAGCTCCGCCCGCTCCGCCTCCGTCGGCGCGCGCCGCCCGGTGCCGATCAGCAGCGCGTCCTTGTCCGAGAGCGCGGCCGGGAACGGCGTGTCCGCGAGCCTCTCGAGCAGATCGCGGGTGGCCGCGAGGGTCTCGGCGGGTGGTTCGGGGACCGAGGGGAGGTGGGCGGCCAGGTCGAGGTGGTGCAGGGTCCATTCGAGGACGTAGGCGTGCAGGAAGTCGCCGACGGTCAGCACCTCGTCGCGGGTGCTCACCCGGGCGCCCAGGTCGGCGAGTTCGGCGGCGCGGCCCGCGGCGGAGCCGACGTCGTCGAAGTGGAGCTTCAGCCACTTGGGCTCGCCGTACGCCGCGGCCAGGCGCGGGATCAGCGCGTCCAGCGGGTCCTCGCCGGTCGGGGCCTCGACGAGCCGCCAGTAGGTGACCGCGTTCACGGTCGGTTCGGTCTCGGCCGGGGTGACCAGGGTGATCAGCACGTCCTGGGCGCCGATGAGCAGATGGCACACCAGGTCCCTGACCGACCAGCCGGCGCAGCCGGTGGGGCGTTCGAAGTCCTCGTCGGGCCGATCGGCGACCGCCGTGCGCAGGGCGGTCCAGGAACGGGAGAAGAGATCCACCGCTCGACGGTAGGCCGGTGGGGCGAGGTCCGACAACCGCGCTCAGGCCCGCGCCTCGTCCTCCTCCCGTGCCCCGCTCACCCGCCCGTTCAGGCTGTACCGCCGCTCAGGTCGGCCCGTCGTGCCGTAGCGCAGGGAGACGGCGGCTCGGCCGATGGTGTGGAAGTGCTCCAGATAGCGGCGGGCGCTGACGCGGGAGATGCCGGTGAGGCCCGCGCATTCGGTGGCGGAGAGGGTGCCCGCGCAGTCGCGCAGGGTGCGTTCGATCAGTTCCGCGGTCTCCACGCTCATGCCCTTCGGCAGCGCGCCGACCACCGAGGCCGGTGCCGACGCTCCCGCCAGCACCCGGTCCACGTCGGCCTGGCTGTGCACGACGGTGCCGTGCAACCGGCCGCGCTGCTCGGCGTACCGCTCCAGGCGCAGCCGTAGATCCTGGAACTCGAAGGGCTTGAGGAGGTAGTCGACGACACCGTGCCGTGCGGCGCCGCGCACGGTGTCGGCCTCGCGGGCGGCGCTGATGACCATGACGTCGCAGTCGTGTCCGGCGGTGCGCAGCCGGGGAATGACGTCCAGGCCGAAGATGTCGGGCAGGTAGAGGTCCAGCAGCACCACGTCCGGGCGGAGCTCGTCGACCGCGGTGATGGCCTGCTCGCCGGTGCTGGCGGTGCCGACGACCTCGAAGTGCGGGACGCGTTCGACGAAGGCGCGGTGGACCCTGGCCACCATGAAGTCGTCGTCCACCACCAGGACGCCGATGGCGCGCCGCTCGCCCGCCTCGTGCCGTGCGTCTGTACCGTGCCGCTCGTCGGTCGTCATGTCGCTCCTTCCGCCACCGCGTCGGTGAGGTGGCCGACGGTCATGCGCGCGGTGAACATGGCCCCGTCGGGCGTGTTGGTCACCGCGATCTCACCGCCGTGACGTTCGCAGACCAGCCGGGTCAGCGCCAGACCCACGCCTCGTTCGCCCTCCTGGGCCGCTTTGGTGGTGAAGCCGTGGGTGAACACCTCGCGGGCGAGTTCCGGCGCGACCCCGGGCCCGGAGTCGCGGACCACGATCTCCACGCCGCAGGTGTCCCCCCGCAGTTCGACCTCGACCCAGCCGTCGGGCGCCGCCGCGTCCACGGCGTTGTCGACGAGGTTGCCGAGCACGGTCGCCACGTCGGCGGCGTCCTCGGGGGTCAGCCGGTCCAGGGCGGTGCTCTCGGAGATCCGCAGCGTCACTCTGCGTTCCGCGGCCAGGGACGCCTTCGCCATGAGAAGGGCGGCCACGGCGGTGTCGCGGACCCGTCTGCTGAGCGTGACGTCGAGGGACTGGCGGCGCTGGTTGAGGGCTCGGATGTAGCGGACCACCTCGTCCTGTTCGCCGATCTGGATGAGCCCGGAGATGGTGTGCAGCTGGTTGGCGAACTCGTGGGCCTGAGCCCGCAGCAGCTCGGTGGAGCTGCGGAAGGAGCCGATCTCCCGTTCGAGGCGGGCCAGTTCGGTGCGGTCCCTGAGGGTGGTGACCGAGCCGAGCGGGCGGCCGTCCTTGGTGACCGTCATCCGGTTCATCACCAGGACCCGGCCGCCCCGGACCACGACCTGGTCGCGGCGGTCGTCGACGCTCCCGGCGAGGACGTCTCGCAGCCGGCCCTCGATGCCGAGCTGGTCGAGGCTGCGGCCCACGCACTCCTCGGGCAGGTCGAGCAGGCCGCGGCCCACCTCGTTGGCGAGGGTCAGCCGGCCCGCCGGGTCCAGGGCGATGACGCCCTCGGCGATGCCGTAGAGCATGGCCTCGCGGTGTTCGGCGAGGCCGGCGATCTCGCGCGGCTCCAGGCCGAGGGTCTGTCGTTTGACGCGCCGGGCGAGCAGCCAGGAGCCGGCCACGCCGAGTCCGCTGGCGATGCCGAGATAGGCGAGGAGGTAGGAGGAGGCGCCCCTGAGGCGCTGCCACACCGTGGGGTCGGCCGCGCCGATCATCACGGTGCCGAGGTGGCGGCCGAGGTTCTCGCGGGTGGCACCGAGGACGGGGACCTGGGCGACGAGTTCCCGGCTGCCGTCGAGGGTCAGCGGGCCCGACCAGCCTCGGCCCGCCGCCGCGCCCACGCCGAGAGGCAGCCGGTCGCCGATGACGGTGGGGTCGGTCGAGCTGACGATCCGGCCGTCGGCGTCGGCGATGGTCACCGAGGTCACCCCGGACTGGGTCCGCGTGGAGTTCACCAGAGGGGCGAGGGCCTCCTGCGGTACGGGCTCGGTGAGTTCGCTGCGGACGAGCGGGGTGGCGGCCAGCAGTTCGGCCAGCGCGGTGACGCGGCGGCCCTCGACCCGGTTGAACGTCGCCTCGGACTGGGCGAGCGAGACGGCCGCGACCGCGAGCAGCACCATCACCACGACGGCGAGCTGGAGCAGCAGCATCTCGCCCGCGAGGGTCTGGCGACGGAAGGGGGTGAACACGGCCCGCTCCCTCCTGCGACCTGCGGGATCGCCCCATCATGGCGTCCGTCCGGGGCCGCGAGAAGACGTCCGGTGCGCTGACACAAAGACCAAAACCTCCGTTGGTTCCGCAAGCGAGACAGGCCCTCGCCGTCGATGCACGATGTGGCCCACCTCACTCACCCCCTACGACCGACACCGACAGGTGGTGGCACTCGTGCGCCTGCGCACTCCCCTCGCCCTGTTCGGGGCCGCTGTACTGGTCCTCGTGGGACCGCCGCTGCTGTCCAGCGGCAGCGGTGCCGAGACCGGCACACAGATCCCGGGCCTGCGCTTCATGGTTCCCAACACCCCCGGCGGCGGCTACGACATCACGGCCCGTACGGCCGCGAAGAACGCCGAGGACGCCGGACTCACCCACAACATCGAGGTGTTCAACCTTCCCGGCGCCGGTGGCACCGTCGGCCTGACCCGGCTGGTGAGCGAGCACGGCAACGGCAAGCTCGCGATGTCCATGGGGCTCGGCGTGGTGGGCGCGGCCCGCTCCAACCACGCACCCAGGACCCTGGCCGACACCACCCCCATCGCCCGGCTCACCGAGGAGCAGAACGTGGTGGTCGTCGCCGACGAGTCCCCGTACAGGTCGATCGACGAGCTGATCGCCGCATGGAAGGACGATCCGGGCAAGCTGCCGGTGGGCGGCGGTTCCTCGCCGGGCGGTCCCGACCATCTGGCGCCGATGCTGATGGCGAGGGCGGCCGGCATCGCGCCGAAGGAGGTCAACTACATCCCCTTCGACGGCGGTGGCGAGCTGCTCGCCTCGATCCTCGGCGACAAGGTGGCCTTCGGGGTGTCCGGGGTCGGCGAGTACCTGGACCAGATCAAGGCGGGCGAGCTGCGGGTGCTCGCGGTCACCGGTCCGGAGCGGGTCGAGGAGCTGGCCAACGCGCCGACACTGCGGGAGTCCGGCTTCGACGTGAACTTCACCAACTGGCGCGGCATCGTCGCCCCGCCGGGCCTGACCGAGGCCGAGCGCGACAAGCTCACCCGGCTGGTGCGGGAGCTGCACGACTCGCCCGAGTGGCAGGAGTCCCTGGAGCAGAACGGCTGGGCGGACGCCTTCCTGACCGGCGAGGAGTTCGGCGACTTCCTGGACGCCCAGGACAAGCGTGTGGTGTCGGTGCTGAAGGAGCTGGGACTGTGACGACGCAGCCGGACACGATCCCCGTCGAGCCGGGCGCGCGGCGCTCATGGCTGCGTGAGCACTCGGAACTCGGCGTGTGTGTACTGCTGTTGACGCTCGGGGTGCTGGTGCTCACCGACGCGCTCACCATGGACGTGGACATCACCCAGCGCGGTCCGGTCGGGCCGAGGACCCTGCCGATCGTCGTCGGCGTGGGCCTGCTGGTCATCGCGGCGCTGCTCGCGGCGGACGTGCTACGGGGCGGCCGGGGGCAGGCCGAGACCGGTGAGGACATCGACCTGTCGGAGCCGGCCGACTGGCGCACGGTGGCGCTGCTCGCCGGGGTGTTCCTCGGGGCGGCCGTGCTCATCGAGCCGCTGGGCTTCCCGGCGGCCGGCGCCCTGCTGTTCTGGGGCGCCGCGTTCGCCCTCGGCAGTCGCCGCGTAGACCGGGATCCGCTGATAGCGGCGGTGCTCTCGCTCGTCACCTACGTGCTGTTCGACAACCTGCTCGGAGTGCCGCTGCCCGGCGGTCCGCTGATGGGAGAGCTGTGACATGGACTCCCTCAACTCCCTGATGGACGGCTTCGGTACGGCCCTCACCCCGCTCAACCTCCTGTGGGCGGCCCTCGGTGTGCTGCTCGGCACGGCGATCGGCGTGCTGCCCGGCATCGGGCCCGCGATGGCGGTGGCGCTGCTACTGCCGGTGACGTACGGGCTCGATCCGATCGGCGCGTTCATCATGTTCGCGGGCATCTACTACGGCGCGATGTTCGGCGGTTCCACCACCTCGATCCTGCTCAACACCCCGGGTGAGAGTGCGGCGGTGGTCGCGGCCATGGAGGGCAATCCCATGGCGAAGTCCGGGCGCGGGGCGCAGGCGCTCGCGGCCGCCGCGATCGGTCACTTCACGGGCGGCCTGGTCGGCACGCTGCTCCTGGTGGCGCTTGCGCCGACGGTCGCGGAACTGGCCGTGGACATCGGCGCGCCGGACTACTTCGCCATCATGGTGCTGGCGTTCATCGCCGTGACGTCGGTGCTGGGCTCCTCCCGGATCAGGGGCCTGGCCTCGCTGCTGATCGGTCTCACGCTCGGTCTCGTCGGCCTGGACCAGATGACCGGGCAGCAGCGGCTGACCTTCGGTTCGCTCCAACTCGCCGACGGCATCGACGTGGTGATCGTCGCGGTGGGCCTCTTCGCGATCGGCGAGGCCCTGTGGGTGGCCGCCCATCTGCGGCGCAGCCCGGGCGAGGCGATCCCGGTGGGACGGCCGTGGCTGGGCAAGGACGACGTCCGGCGCACGTGGAAGTCGTGGGCGCGCGGTCCGTTCATCGGCTTCCCGTTCGGCGCGATCCCGGCGGGTGGCGCGGAGATCCCCACGTTCCTCTCCTACGTCACGGAGAAGCGCTTGTCGAAGCACAAGGACGAGTGGGGCAAGGGCGCCATCGAGGGCGTCGCCGGACCGGAGGCGGCGGCCTCGGCGTCGGCGGCGGGCACCCTCGTCTCCATGCTCACCCTCGGCCTGCCGACCACGGCGGTCGCCGCGGTGATGCTCGCCGCCTTCCAGCAGTACGGCATCCAGCCCGGCCCTCTGCTGTTCGAGCGGGAACCCGACCTGGTCTGGGGTCTGATCGCGTCCCTGTTCGTCGGCATGGTGCTGCTCCTCGCCCTGAACCTGCCGCTGGCGCCGGTGTGGGCGAAGCTGCTGCGGATCCCGCGGCCGTACCTGTACGCGGGGATCCTGTTCTTCGCCGCCGTCGGCGCCTACGCGGTGGGCGGTGAGGTGATCGATCTGGTGATCCTGCTGATCATCGGCCTGATCGGGTTCGGCATGCGGCGCTACGGCCTGCCCGTCCTGCCCGCGGTCATCGGCGTCATCCTGGGCCCGAACGCCGAGCAACAGCTCCGCCGCGCCCTGCAGATCAGCGACGGGAGCGTGTCGGGGCTGGTGAACACGCCGTTCTCGGTGGCGGTGTACGCGGTGGTGGCGGTGCTGCTGGCGTGGCCGTTGCTGCGCAGGCTGCGCGCCGGGGCCTGATCTCCTGCCGCGGGCGGCCTGCGACCGGCACAGGTCAACGGCTGTCCGGCGCTGGTCCTCCGGCTCGACGGCCAGGTCGACTCCGGCGCTGAGGCGGGGCGCTCGCGCCGCGGCACACGCCCCACCGTGCGCTGCCCACGCCACCCGCCCACCACGGTTCGGCTGAAGGGGTAGCCGAGCAAGGGGGTTCTGGTTAGCCTAACCTAAGTTGTCAGCACGGTTGTTGGGCGCTGTGGATCCGGTCCGGAGGATGCGTGAGGAAAGCGGACCCGCCGGGACGGGACGTCCTGCGGCGTGCGGTGGGCGGACAGCGCAGGGATGTCGCGCTCGGCGCCCTGCTGGGCATGGGTCACCAGACGGGTGAGGCCCTGGTGCCGCTCGTCATCGGACTCGCCGTCGAGCGCGGCGTCGTGGACGGCGACGTCGAGGGCCTGCTGGGGTGGCTCGGGGTGCTGGCCGTCGTCTACGTCGGCCTCTCCTTCAGCTTCCGTTTCTCCGCCCGCGCCGGCGAACGGGCCTCGGTGACCGCCGCGCACCGACTGCGGACCGAACTCGTCGACCGGGTCCTCGCCCCCGAAGGCGGCGCGGAGGAAGGGCGGTTGCCCGGCGAACTGGCCAACACCGCCACCGAGGACGCCAAGCGGGTCGGCGCCGTCGCGATGGCCCTCATCGTCGGCATCGCGAGTGCGGCCGGACTGGCCGTCGGCGCGGTCGTGCTGCTGCGCATGTCCGTTCCCCTGGGCTTGCTGGTCCTGTTGGGCACTCCGCTGCTGCTGTGGCTCGGGCACCTGCTGAGCAAGCCCCTGGAGCGGCGCAGCGAGACCGAGCAGGAGCGGGCCGCCCTGGCGTCGGGCGTCGCCGCCGATCTGGTGGCCGGGCTGCGGGTGCTCAAGGGCATCGGCGCCGAGACGGCGGCCGTCTCCCGCTACCGCCGGATCAGCCAGGACTCGCTCGCCGCCACCCTGCGCGCGGCCCGGGCCGAAGCCTGGCAGAACGGCGTGGTGACCATGCTCACCGGCGCCTTCCTGGCCCTGGTCGCCCTGGTCGGCGGACGGCTCGCCGCACGCGGCGACATCGGCCTGGGTGAGCTGGTGTCGGCCGTGGCACTCGCCCTCTTCCTCATCGGCCCGCTCTCCGAGTTCGCCTGGGTCAACGCCCAGTTGGCGCAGGGCCGCGCTTCGGCCGCACGGATCGCGGAGGTCCTCGGCGCCGAACACGCCGTGCCGCGGCGAGCGGTTGCTCCCGTGCTGGGCCGCGTAGCGGGCCGACTGCGGCTGAGGGGGCTGTCGTACGGCCCGCTGCGTGCCGTGGAACTGGACGTCTCCCCTGGCGAGACAGTCGGCGTCGTCACCCTCGACCCCGCCGACGCGTCAGCGCTGCTGCACTGCCTCGCCCGCCACGCCGACCCCGACGAGGGGGCCGTGGAACTGGACGGAACGGACCTCACCGCGCTGGGGCTCGCGGAGCTTCGGGCGGCGATGCTGGTCGCCGAGCACGACGCCGACCTGTTCGAGGGCAGTTTGCTGGCGAACGTGACCGCCGCCGCGGGGCCGGACGCCCCCGTCGAGGCCGTGCTCACCGCGTCCGGCGCCGACGAGGTCGTCCGCACCCTCCCCGACGGCGCCGGCACCGCGGTCACCGCGAGAGGACGCTCGCTCTCCGGAGGACAGCGTCAACGGGTCGCCCTGGCACGGGCGTTGGCAGCCGATGCCCCGGTCCTGGTCCTGCACGAGCCGACGACGGCGGTCGACGCCGTCACCGAGGCGCGGATGGCGGCCGGTCTGAGAGAGCTGCGCGCCGGACGTACGACCGTACTCGTGACCAACAGCCCCGCACTGCTCGCGGTGACCGACCGCGTCGTCCTGATCGACCGGGGCAGCGTCGTGGCGGACGACTCCCACGAGCGGCTGGTCCACCAGCACACCGATTACCGCACGGCGGTGCTGGCGTGAGCGAGTCCCAGGAGCTGCTTCCCGTCGCCACGCCCGCCCGCACCCGCGCCGCGATCGGTGAACTCCTGCGCCCGCAGCGGGGCCTGGCGCTCACCGCCTTCGCCGTCATGGTCGCCGCCACCGCCATCGGGCTGCTCACCCAGCCGATGCTGGGCCGGATCGTGGACCTCGCCGCCGACCGGGGGTCCGTGGACGCGATCACCACCACGGCCGCGCTGTTGGTGGCCGTCGCCGTCGCGCAGGGTGTCACCACCGGGTTCGGCCTGTCGCTGATCTCCCGGCTGGGCGAGACCACGCTGGCCCGGTTGCGCGAGCGGTTCGTCGAACGGGCCCTCGGACTTCCGCTGGAGCGCGTGGAGCGGGCCGGCGCCGGTGATCTCACCGCCCGGGTCACCGCCGACGTCTCCCTCGTCGCCGAGGCCGTCCGCAACGCCTTTCCGGAACTGGCCCGTTCCCTGCTGACCATCTTCCTCACCCTGGGCGCACTCGCCCTTCTCGACTGGCGGTTCCTGCTGGCCGCGCTGCTGGCGGCCCCCGTACAGGTGGCCACCGCGCGCTGGTACGTGGCCCGTGCCGTGCCGCTGTACGCCGAGCAACGGGTGGCGGCCGGCGCCCAGCAGCAGCAACTCCTCGACACCATCGCGGGATCCTCGACCGTGCGGGCGTTCCGGCTCGAGCGGGAGCACTCCGGGCGGGTCACCGAGCGCTCCTGGTCGGTGGTGGCGCTGACCATGCGCGGGGTGCGGCTGGTGCTGGGCTTCTACAGCCGGCTGCACATCGCCGAGTACATCGGTCTGGCCGCCGTGCTGTTCACGGGGTACTGGCTGGTCCGCCAGGGGTCCGCCTCCGTGGGTACGGCGACCGCCGCCGCCCTGTACTTCCACAGTCTGTTCACCCCGGTCAACGCGGCCCTCGTCCTCCTGGACGACGCCCAGTCGGCGACGGCGGGCCTGGCGCGGCTCGTCGGGGTCACCGACGAACCCGCGCCGGCGCAGCCGGCCCGTCCCGCCGGGAGGGACCGGGTCGAGGTCACCGTGCGCGGCCTTCACCACGCCTACCGCCCCGGACATCCCGTGCTGCACGACATCGACCTGACGATCCGGCACGGCGAGCGGGTCGCCCTCGTCGGCGCGAGCGGGGCCGGGAAGACGACCCTGGCCCGGCTCGTCGCGGGCATCCAGCCGCCCACCGCCGGGACGGTGCTGGTCAACGGCGTACCGCCGACGGAGCTGGCCGCGGGGCGCCGTACGGTCGCCCTGGTCACGCAGGAGACGCATGTCTTCACGGGCCCGCTCTCCGACGATCTGCGGCTGGCCAGACCCGACGCGACCGACGACGAGCTGCGCGCCGCGCTGGACCGGGTCGACGCGCTGGCCTGGGCCGAGGCGCTTCCCGAGGGACTCGCCACGGTCGTCGGCGACGGCGGTCACCGGCTCACCGGCGACCGGACGCAGGCGCTGGCGCTGGCCCGGCTGATCCTCGCGGATCCGCCCGTGGTGATCCTCGACGAGGCCACCGCCGAGGCGGGCAGCGCCGGGGCACGGGCGCTGGAGAAGGCGGTCGCCCGGGCGGTGGACGGACGTACCGCGCTGATCGTGGCCCATCGCCTCAGCCAGGCGGCGACCGCCGACCGGATCGTCGTCATGGACGGCGGACGGATCGTCGAGTCCGGCACGCACGACGAACTGCGCGCCGCCGCCGGCCCCTACGCCACTCTCTGGGCCGCCTGGTCGGACACCCGCGAAAGCGACTCGTAGAAAGCCCCGCTCCACAGGAAACCGAACAGAAGGACGACCGATGTTCCGCTCCCGCTCACGCAGAGTGCCCCGGCTCGCCGCCGCGCTCGGCTCCGCCCTCCTGCTCCTGTCCGCTGCCACGGCCTGCGGCGACGACGACTCGGACTCCGGCGCGTCGGACACCGACCCGAAGGCGAGCGCCTCCGGCGAGTCCGCCTTCCCGGTCTCGATCAGCCACAAGTACGGCAGCACGACGGTCGAGTCCCAGCCGAAGCGGGTCGTCACCGTCGGCCTCACCGACCAGGACTCGGCCCTGGCCCTCGGCACGGTCCCGGTCGGCACCACCGAGTGGCTCGGCGGCTACAAGGGCGCCGTCGGCCCCTGGGCCGAGGACAAGCTCGCCGGCGCCGAGGCGCCCACCGTCCTGAAGGACACCGGCACCGGACCGCAGGTGGAGAAGATCGCCGCGCTCAAGCCGGACCTGATCCTTGCTGTGTACGGCGGACTCACCAAGGAGCAGTACGAGTCGCTGTCCAAGTTCGCGCCCGTGGTCGCCCAGCCCAAGGAGTACAACGACTACGGCGTGCCGTGGCAGGAGCAGACCGAGATCATCGGCAAGGCCCTCGGCAAGACGCGGGAGGCGTCGGCGGCCGTCAAGGCGACCGAGGACGTGATCGCGGCGGCCGTCAAGGAACACCCCGAGTTCCAGGGCAAGTCCGCCGTGATGGCCACGCCGTACGAAGGCATGTTCGTCTTCGGCAGCCAGGACCCGCGCTCGCATCTCCTCACCGACCTCGGCTTCTCCCTGCCGAAGGACCTGGACAAGGCGATCGGTGACCAGTTCGGCGCGAACATCAGCAAGGAGCGCACCGATCTGCTGGACCAGGACGCGGTCGTGTGGCAGGTCGCCGATGTCACCAAGGACGCCGACAAGCTGCACAAGGACGCCTCGTACAAGGACCTGAAGGTGGTGGGCGAGGGCCGCGAGGTCTACGTGAACGAGTCGAGCGACTACGGCAACGCGCTGTCCATGGGCACGGTCCTGAGCCTGCCGTACGTCGTGGAGCGGCTGGCGCCGCAGCTGGCGGCGGCCGTCGACGGCAAGGCCGACACGAAGGTGGAGCAGCCCGCGTCCTGACCACGGGCGGTGCGAAGGGGGCGGTCCTCGGACCGCCCCTTCCCTGTGCGTGAATTCAGCGATCCATCGCCTCGGCCAGGCTCCGGGGCCGCATGTCCGTCCAGTGGGTCTCGACGTGGTCGAGGCACGACTGCCGTGTCGCCGGGCCGTGGACGATCCGCCAGCCCGCGGGCACCTCGACGAAGTCCGGCCACAGGCTGTGCTGGTTCTCGTCGTTGACGAGTACCAGGTAGGTGCCCTCGGGATCCTCGAACGGATTGCTGCTCATGCCTGTCCTCCCTTGTACGGGTTCGCCGCCGCCCACGCGACAAGCCCCTCCAGCGCCCGGAACCAGCTCCGGGCGAGATCCTGGACGGTCTCGCGCGTCAACAGCCCTTCCAGATACGACCAGTGCGCCGTCAGCACCGGCCCGTCCGCGCGGTCCTCGGTCACGACGTTGATGGTCAGCGCGTGGCCCTGCCGCATCGCGGCCTCGGGCCCGATGTCGGCCGCGTCCTCCTCGGGCGCGTACGACCAGTCCGTCTCCTCCGGGATGCCGAACCGGCCCAGGTAGTTGAACTCGACCCGGGCCGGTTCACGGGCCGAGAGCACCTCGCGGGTGCGGGGGTTGAGGTGGCGCAGCATGCCGTAGCCGAGGCCGCCCGCGGGCAGGGACGCCAGGTGCTGGCGTACTCCTCGCACGGCTTGCTCGGCCGCCGGGCCGCCCGCGAACGCGTCGGCGGGGTCGGCGGTCCCGGAGTCGAGCCGGACCGGGAAGACGTTGGTGAACCAGCCCACCGTACGGGAGAGGTCGGCGTCGTCCCCGGCCAACTCCTCATCGCGGCCGTGGCCTTCCAGGTCGACCAGGACCGAGGTGCCGGAGTCGCCCGCTCGCCGCCGCCAGTCGGTGACGGCGAGCGCGAGCCCCGCGAGCAGCACGTCGTTGACACCGGCTCCGAAGGCCGCGGGCACGACGGAGAGCAGCGGCCCGGTGTGCTCGGCGGGCAGGCGCAGCACGACCTCCCGCTGGGTGGCGGTGGTGTCGCGGTCCGGGTCGAGGGGCCGGGCGAGGGGGAACGGACTCGCATCCAACACGTGCTGCCACACTGCCAGTTCATCCTCACGGGCCGGTTCCTGGGCCCGCTCGGTGAGCAGCCGGGCCCAGCGGGCGAAGGAGGTCTCGACCGGCGCCGGCCGTACCTCCCGTCCGGCCCGGACGTCCTCCCAGGCCGTCGCCAGATCCGGCAGGAGCACCCGCCAGGACACACCGTCCACCACCAGGTGATGGGCCATCAGCAACAGCCGTCCGGGCGCCTCCCCCGCGTCGAACCACACGGCCCGCACCATGGCTCCCGCCTCCGGATCCAGCAACGACCGTGCCTCCTGCGCATGTTCGCGTACGCAGTCGGCGAGCTGTTCGGCACCGAGCCCGGCCACGTCCACCCGCTCGATCCACCCTCCGGCGTCCACCGAGCCCACGGGCGGGACGTGCAGCGACCAGTCCTCCCGCGACAGCCGCGCGCGCAGCATGTCGTGCCGGTCGGCGAGGGCCTGGAGCATGGCGGTCAGACCCCGCAGGTCCAGGGCCGCCGGTGTCCGTACGAGCGCTCCCTGGTGGTACGTCGAGCTGGGGCCGCCCAGTTCGCGCAGCCAGTGCATCACCGGGGTCAGCGGAACGGTTCCGGTGCCGTCGTCCTCCCGGCGCGACGCACCGGTGTCGGCGGACTCGGCGACCGTGCCCAGCGCGGCGACCGTGCGGTGCCGGAAGACGAGCCGTGGGGTGATCCGCACACCCGCCGCCCGGGCCCGGCCGACGAGTTGCATCGCCACGATGCTGTCGCCGCCCAGGGCGAAGAAGTCGTCGTCCACGCCGACCTGTTCGAGCCCCAGCACCTCGGCGAAGACCGCGCACAGCGTCACTTCCAGCGGGGTGGCGGGGGCGCGTCCGGAGGACAGGGCGGAGAAGTCGGGGGCGGGCAGCGCGGTCCGGTCCAGCTTGCCGTTGGGCAGGCGGGGGAAGCGGTCGAGGGGAACGACGACGGCCGGGACCATGTGGTCGGGCAGGTGCGCGGCGACGAATCCACGCAGCGCCGCCGGATCCGCTTCGGTGACCGCGTAGGCCACCAGCAGCTTGCGCGCGCCCTCTTGATGGACCGTCACGAGTGCCTGTGCGACCGAGGGGTGTTCGGCCAGCGCCGACTCGATCTCGGCCGGTTCGATCCGGAAGCCGCGGATCTTGACCTGGTCGTCGGCCCGGCCGAGGTAGTCCAGGCGTCCGTCGGCCGTCCAGCGGGCCAGGTCGCCGGTGCGGTACAGCCGGGAGCCCGGGGCGCCGAAGGGGTCGGCCACGAACCGCTCGGCGGTCAGCCCGGGCGCGCCGAGGTAGCCGCGGGCGAGTCCGCCGCCGGCCAGGTACAGCTCGCCGGTGACGCCTGGTGGCACCGGCTGGAGCAGCGGGTCCAGGACGTACGCCCGGGTTCCCGCCACCGGGCGCCCGACCAGGGGCCGCTCGCTGTCGCCGATCCGGGCCACCAGAGCGTCCACGGTCGACTCGGTCGGCCCGTACAGATTGAACGCCTCGGTGCCGGGCAGCTCGGCCAGCCGCCGCCACTGAGCGGCGGGGACCGCCTCGCCGCCGACTCCGACGACCGCGAGAGGACAGTCGCCGTCGAGCAGGTCGGCCATCTGGGCGAAGAAGGACGGGGTCACCTCGAGGAAGTCGAAGCGGTGCTCGCGACTTGCGGCGGCGAGCAGCTCCGGATCGCGGCGGACCTCCTCGGAGACGATGTGCACACAGTGCCCGTCCAGCAGCCACAGCTGGGGCTGCCAGGAGGCGTCGAAGAAGAACGACCAGGCGTGCCCGGCCCGCAGGTGCCGTCGTCCCGCGGTCTCGATCGCCGGGCCGTAGAGGGTCTCGCGGTGGCTGTGGAAGAGGTTGCCGAGGCTTTCGTGGGTGACCACGACTCCCTTGGGGCGGCCGGTCGAGCCCGAGGTGTAGATGACATAGGCGGGGTGGCGAGGCGTCAGTTCCGTGCTGAGGTCGGCCGGGTCCTGGGCCGCGATGCGCTCGGCCGTGGCGGGGTCGTCGAGCACCAACCGCTCGACGCCCGCCGACAGTGTGACCTCGCGGGTGGTGAGCGTGACCAGGGCTCGGGCGTCGTCGAGGACGTCGGCCGTACGGCTGTCCGGGGCGTCGGGGTCGAGCGGCACGTACGCCGCTCCCGCCTTGTGCACGGCGAGCACGGCCACCAGGAACCGGGCGGTGCGCGGCAGCGCCAGTGCCACGAACCTCTCGGGGCCCGCGCCGAGTTCGACCAGGAGGCGGGCGAGCCGGTTCGCCTCTGCGTTGAGCTCGGCGAAGGTGAACTCCAACCCGTCGGAGGCCGCCGCCGGGAGGTGCGGGAACTCGCGTACCCGCTGTTCGAACAGCGCGGGCACGGTCGTCGGAGCGGCGAGGGCGGGCCGGCTCTGCCAGCCCCCTTCCAGGCGTCGTCGTTCGTCCGCGTCGAGGAGGTCCACGCGGCTCACGGTGACGTCGGGGTCGGCGGTCACCGCGCGCAGGACGCGCCGGAGGCGGTCCGCGAAGGACTGTGCGGTGGTGGGGTCGAACAGGTCGGCGCTGTACTCCAGGACGCCGTCGACACCGGTGCCGTCGGCGCGCTCGACGAAGTCGAAGGACAGGTCGAACTTGGCCGTCGTCCCGGTCACCTCGTCCCGGTCGGCGTGCAGTCCGGGCAGGCCCGGGTCGTCGCCGTCGGCGGCGAGGTACACGACCATCACCTGGAAGAGGGGGTGCCGGGCGAGCGAGCGAGCCGGGTTGAGCACCTCCACCAGCCGTTCGAACGGCACGTCCTGGTGGTCGAAGGCGGCCAGATCCGTCTCCCGTACCCGGGCCAGCAGTTCCCGGAAGGTCGGGTCGCCCGAGGTGTCGGTGCGCAGGACCAGGGTGTTGAGGAAGAAGCCGACGAGGTCGTCGAGGGCCGCGTCGGTGCGGCCGGAGATCGGGCTGCCGATGGGGATGTCGTGGCCGGCTCCCAACCGGGTGAGCAGGGTCGCGACGGCGGCCTGGAGCACCATGAACACGCTGACGCCGTGGTCGCGGGCCAACCGCCGCAGATCGGCATCCAGTTCCGCGTCGAGGGAGAGGTCGGCGGAGCCGCCCCGGTAGCTGGACTCCAGCGGGCGGGGCCGGTCGACGGGCAGCGCCAGTTCCTCGGGAAGTCCGGCCAACGCCTGCCGCCAGTGGGCGATCTGCCGCTCACCGACCTCGGCCAGCAGCCCCTCCTGCCAGAGCGTGTAGTCGGCATACTGGACCGGCAGCGGCGCCCACTCCGGCGCCCGCCCCTGGGTGCGGGCGGCGTAGGCGAGGGCCAGGTCACGGTTCAGGGGTGCCTGCGACCATTCGTCACCGGCGATGTGGTGCAGCAGGAGCAGCAGCGTCCACTGCTCCTCACCCGTGCGGAACACATGGACGCGGAGTGGGGGTTCGCGGTCGAGCCGGAAGCCGTACGTCCCGGCCTCCCTGAGCTGCTCGGCGAGCCGCTCCTCGGTCGTGTCCACGACCTCGAAGGGGATGTCGACGTCGTCCAGGATCAGCTGATACGCCCGCCCGTCCTCGTCCGGGAAGACCGTGCGCAGCGTCTCGTGCCGTACGACGAGATCGTCCACGGCGGCCCGCAGCGCCTCGACGTCCAGCGGGCCGGTGAGCCGCCAGGCCGACGGGATGTTGTACGTCGCGCTCGGCCCCTCCACCTGGTACAGCACCCACAGCCGCCGCTGGGCGGAGGAGAGCGGGAGGCGGTCCGGGCGCGGGCGCGGGGTCAGCGCATGGCGAGTGGCCGCCGGTTCCGGGCCGGCCTCGGCGAGCCCGGCCACGGTCCGCGTGTCGAACACCGTCCGCAGGGACACCTCGACGCCGAGCGTGGCGCGGATCCGCGCGGCCAGGCGCATGGCGAGCAGGGAGTGGCCGCCCAGGGCGAAGAAGTCGTCGTCGACGCCGACGTCCGGCAGGCCGAGGACGTCCGCGAAGAGGCCGCACAGGATCTCTTCGCGGGGTGTGCGCGGCCGTCCGCCCACGGTGGCGAAGTCCGGCGCCGGCAGGGCCCGGCGGTCCAGCTTGCCGTTGGGGGTGAGCGGCAGCGCGTCCAGCGGGACGAAGGCGGCGGGGACCATGTGCTCGGGGAGGGCGGCGGCGGTGTGGCGGCGCAGGTCGGCGATGCCTTCGGTGGCCGCGACGACGTAGGCCACGAGCCGCTGGTCCTGGGCGACGACGACCGCGTGCGCCACCGACGGGTGCCGGACGAGGACGGCCTCGACCTCGCCCGGTTCGATGCGCATACCGCGGATCTTGACCTGGTCGTCGGTGCGGCCGAGGAAGTCGAGCATGCCGTCGGCCGTCCAGCGGGCCAGGTCGCCGGTGCGGTACATGCGGGAGCCGGGGGCGCCGCGCGGGTCGGCGACGAACCGCTCCGCGGTGAGGCCCGGGCGGTGGAGGTAACCGCGGGCGAGCTGGACGCCCGCCAGGTACAGCTCCCCCGGGACACCCGGCGGGACCGGGCGCAGGGCGGCGTCCAGGACGTAGGCGCGGGTGTTCCGGACCGGGCGGCCGATGAGCACCTGGCCGCCCCCTTCCGGCACCTCGGTCGCCGTCACGTCGACGGACGCCTCCGTGGGCCCGTACAGGTTGTGCAGCCTGGCCGGAAGGAGCCGGTGGAAGCGCTGGGCCACCGGGGTGGGCAGCGCCTCGCCGCTGCACATCACCTGGCGCAGGTCCGTGCACTGGGCGGCGGCGGGCTCCTCCAGGAACATCTGGAGCATCGAGGGCACGAAGTGCGCGGTGGTGACGGCCTGGTCCTGGATCAGCGCGGCCAGGTAGGCGGGGTCCCGGTGGCCGTCGGGCCGGGCGAGGACCAGGGTTGCGCCCGTGATGAGCGGCCAGAAGAACTCCCACACCGACACGTCGAATCCGGCGGGGGTCTTCTGGAGCACCCGGTCCTCGGCCGTGAGGCCGTAGGTGTCCTGCATCCAGAGCAGCCGGTTCACGATGCCCGCATGGGGGACGACGACTCCCTTCGGGCGGCCGGTCGACCCCGACGTGTAGATCACGTAGGCAGGGCTCAACGGGTCGTACGCATCCGGGATTTCGCCCTCGGGTCCGGTCGGCAGCTCGCCCTGGACGACGGTCACGGGCCGCGCGTCGTCCAGCGTGAACGCCAGCCGTTCCTCGGGCTGGTCGGCGTCCAGCGGCAGATAGGCTCCACCCGCGCGGTGCACCGCGAGCAGAGCCACCACGAGCTCGACCGACCGGGGCAGGGCCACGCCCACCGTGCGCTCGGGGCCCACGCCCGCCCCGGCGAGGACCCGTGCGGTGTGCTCGACGCGGGCGTCCAACTCCGCATAGGTCAATCGCTGTGCGCCGAAGACGAGCGCCAGGGCGTCCGGCGTTCGGGCCACCTGCGCACGGAACAGCTCCGGGAGGGTCGTCGCGGGGAGTTCGCGAACCGTGTCGTTCCACTCCTCGACGACCAGGTCGTGCTCGTCGGCGTCCAGAAGCCCGAGGTCCCGCACGGGACGGTCCGGTTGGTCGGCCACCTGCTCCAGCAACCTGACCAGATACCCGGCCAGTCGCCGTGCGGTGGTCTCGTCGCACAGGTCGAGCGCGTGTTCCAGGAGCAGCACCAGACGGCCGGGGCCCGTTTCGTCCACGAAGGTGAAGTGGAGGTCGAACTTGGCCGTACCGGTGTCCAGGTCGAACCACTCGGTGGGCAGGCCCAGCACGTCGGGGTCGCCGTCGGGCCGGTGGTGGTAGCCGAGCATGACCTGGAAAAGCGGGTTGCGGCCGGTGACGCGGGGCGGGTTGACGGCCTCGACGACCTGGTCGAAGGGCAGGTCCTGGTGCTCGAAGGCGGCCAGGGAGGACTCGCGGACCCGGGCCAGGAGTTCCCGGAAGGTGGGGTCGCCGGAGGTGTCGGTGCGCAGGACGAGGGTGTTGACGAAGAAGCCGACCAGGTCGTTCACGGCCTCGTCGGTGCGGCCCGCGACGGGGGCGCCCAGGGGGATGTCCTCCCCCGCGCCGAGCCTGTGCAGCAGGGCGGCGGTGGCGGCCTGGAACAGCATGAACATGCTGGTGCCGGTGGCCCGGGACAGTTCGCGCAGGGCACCGCCGGTGTCGGGGTCCAGCTCCAGGCGGACCCTGCCGCCCCGGCCCGTGGGCTGGTCCGGGCGCGGCCGGTCGAGGGGCAGGAACAGTTCCTCGGGGAGGTCCCGCAGCGCCTCGGTCCAGTGGGCGAGCTGTGCGGGGCCGACCTGTTCGAGGAGGGTGTCCTGCCAGAGGGTGTAGTCGGCGTACTGGACCGGCAGCGGCGCCCAGTCGGGGGCGCGGCCCTCCCGGCGGGCCTCGTAAGCGGTGGTGAGGTCGGTGAGGAAGGGCCGGTCGGACCATTCGTCGGTGGTGATGTGATGCAGCACGAGCGCCACCACGTGGTCGGCGCGACCGACCCGCAGCACCTCGGCGCGCACCGGGATTTCGGCGCTCAGGTCGAAGGGCTGGCGCTGGGCCGCCTTGACCCGCGCGGTGAGTTCCGCCTCGGCGCATTCGGCGACGACGAACTCGGGCTCGGCCTCCTCGGCGATCCACTGGTACGGCTCGCCGTCCTCGTCCGGGAAGCGGGTGCGCAGCGCTTCATGGCGGTCCGTCACATCGCGCAGCGCGGAGCGCAGTGCTTCGAGGTCCAGTTCGCCGCGGAGCCGGAAGACGAGCGGGAAGTTGTAGGCGCCGCCACCTCCGGTGATCCGCTCGACGAGCCAGAGCCGACGCTGAGCCGCCGACAGGGGTATCCGCGCCGGCCGCTCGGCCGCCCGCTCCAGCGCGGGACGTGCGGGACGGCCCGCCTCCGCGCGCAGGGCCAGCGCCTCAGGCGTCGGTGCCTCGAACAGGTCGCGGATCGCCAGCTCCGCGCCCAGCTCGGTACGCGCCCGGCTGATCAGCCGGGTGGCGAGCAGTGAATGACCGCCCAGGTCGAAGAAGTTGTCCTCCGCGCCGGTGCGGGGCAGCCCCAGCACCTCGGCGAAGAGCCGGCACAGCACCTCCTCGACTGGCGTGCGCGGACCGCGCCCCTCCGACAGGGCCACCGCGGGCTCGGCGTCCGGCAGGGCACGAATGTCCAGCTTGCCGTTGTCGTTCATCGGCAGCCGGGGCAGCACCACGAAGGCGGCCGGAACCATGTAGCCGGGCAGCCGCCGCCCCAGGTCGTCCCTGAGCCGCCGTACCAAGGCGCCCTGGCCGCGGGTGGCGGTCGGGGTGTTGGCGTAGGGAGCGGTGCCTCGGGCGGCGCGCGGGCGGTACAGGCCGTGGGTGCGTCCCGACCGGGCGGCGGGGACGAACACGGCGTCGAAGAAGCCGGGTTCGGCGGACCAGGTGGTCAGGACGCGGTATCCGTGGGCCGCGCCGAGCTGCCGTATGTCCTCGGGCTCCTCGCCCGCCTCCGGCACCGGCGCGGAGTCCATGGCCCGCATCGCGGCCAGATCCGCGGCCGTACGCGCGTCGGGGATGCGCAGGACCCTCAGTGGCTCGGTCCCGTCGAGGTGGCCGGTGAGGTCGGCGCCCCACGTCAACTCGGGTACGTCGGCCAGGCGTACCGCATCCTCCGTGTCGGGGTACAGGACCACGTCGTAGCGGTAACGCGTCAGCTCGTTGTGGTGCCGCCCCGCCTTGGTGCGCAGGTCCACGCCGACGCCCAGGGTGGTGAACCAGTCGGGGTCGACCAGGAGTTCCTTCTCCAGGGCGAGACCGCGGTCCACGGCCTGACGCAGCGGCTCGGCCTGGCGGGCGGTCTGGACGCCGGTCTGGAACACCCGCGCCTGCCGTAGGTCCCGGACGTCTCCGAGGAACAGCGCGCCGCCGGGCGCGAGCAGGCCCATGGCGCCCCGGACGACCTTGCACAGATGGTCCAGGCTCGGGAAGTACTGGACGACCGAGTTGATGACGACCGTGTCGAAGAACCCGACCGGCAGGCCGTCCGTCACCTCGGCGGCCTGGCAGCGCAGTTCCACCTTGCGGGCCAGCTCGGGGTCGGCCTTCAGGTCATCCCCGAGTTTGCGGATCACGGGTGCCGCGAAGTCGGTCGCCCAGTAGGCCTCCGTCTCCGGGGCGAGTTGGGAGAGCAGCAGGCCCGAGCCGACGCCGATCTCCAGGACGCGCCGGGGCCGCAGCTCGCGGATCCGCGCGACCGTGACCTCGCGCCACTCCCTCATGTGGTCGAGGGGGATCGGCTCGCCGTCGTAGGAGCTGTCCCAGCCCGCGAAGTCCTCGGTGAACAGGGCCGTGCCGATCTCGGTGTACTCGGCGGAGTAGATCTCCCGCCACTCCCCGATCTGCTCCCGCTCGGCCTCCTGGCGGGCCTCGGCGTCGGGCTCGGCCGGGACGACGTAGGCCACGAGCCTCTTGGTGCCGGGGGCGTTCGCGTCGTCCCGGGCGATCACGGCGGCCCGGGAGACCTCGGGGTGCTGGGCCAGCGCGGTCTCGATCTCGCCGAGTTCCACCCGGTGGCCGCGGATCTTGACCTGGTCGTCGGTGCGGCCGAGGAAGTCGAGGTTTCCGTCGGGGCGGCGGCGGACCAGGTCGCCGGTGCGGTACAGACGCTCCCCTGGGTGCCCGTAGGGGTCGGCCACGAATCGCTCGGCGGTCAGTCCCGGCCGGTCGAGGTAGCCGCGGGCCAGGCCCACGCCGGCGATGTACAGCTCGCCCGCCACACCGTCCGGCACCGGTCGCAGCCAGGTGTCCAGGACGCGGGCGCGGGTGGCGCGGATCGGGCGGCCCACGGTCGGGGTCGCGCTGTCGTGGGTGCCGCCGCCGAGGGTGTTGATCGTGTACTCGGTGGGCCCGTACAGGTTGTAGCCGTACGTCCCCTCGGTGTCCCGGAGGGTGTTCCACACCGTCTCGGTGACCGCCTCGCCGCCGAGCAGCACCAGCGGTGGCCGGTGGCCCTCCAGCAGCCCCTCCTCGATGAGGAGATGGGCGTACGTCGGGGTCACGTTGACCACGTCGACGCGGTGTTCCTCGCAGTACGCCACCAGCGCGGTCGCGTCCCGGCGCAACTCCTCGTCGCAGATGTGGACTTCGTGGCCCTCTACGAGCCACAGCAGCTCCTCCCAGGACATGTCGAAGGCGAACGACACGGTGTGCGCGATGCGCAGCCTTCGCCCGCCCGCCGAGGCGATGGCCGGGGCGAAGATCTCCTTCTGGTGGTTGAGCTGCATGTTGGTCAGGCCGACGTACGGCGTGACGACACCCTTGGGGCGGCCGGTGGACCCGGAGGTGTAGATGACGTAGGCCGGGTGGTCCAGGCTGAAGACCCGGGTGACCGGGTCGGCGGAGAAGCCCGTGAGCGTGGCCGGGTCGTCGAGGAGGACGCGCGGGGTGTCGCCCGTCAGCGTCCGGGAGACCGCCTCGGTCGTCAGCAGGAGCAGCGGTCGGGCGTCGGCCAGCATCAGGGAGAGCCGCTCGGCGGGGTGGTCCAGTTCCAGGGGCAGATAGGCGGCTCCGGTGCGCAGGACCGCGAAGAGCGCCACGACGGTGTCGATCGAGCGCGGCAGCCCGAGCGCGACGACCCGCTCGGGGCCGGCGCCGTGTGCGATCAGCAGCCGGGCCACGCGGTTGCAGCGGGCGTCGAGTTCGGCGTACGTCACGGTGTGGGGGCCGAAGACGAGGGCCGTGGCGTCGGGGGTGCGGGCGGCCTGGGCGGCCAGCATGTCGGCCACGGTCTCGGGCGGCACGGGCTGCCGGTTCGCCTCCTCCTCCCGGGCCAGCGCGGCGGCCTCGGCGGGCAGCAACGCGGAGAGGGAGCTCACGGCGGCGGACGGGTCGGCGACCAGGCGGCCGGCCAGCAGCACGAACCGGTCGAGCAGACTGCGGGCGTAGGAGTCGTCCAGCAGGTCCGGGCGGTAGGCGAGGGTGACGCGGACCCGCTCGCCGGGGGTGACGACGAGGTTGGCCGGGTAGTGCGTGGCGTCGACGTTGGCGACCGCCGTGGCCCCGTGCCGCTCGCGCAGCTCGGCGAGCCGGTCGTCGGTGTCGGCGTTGCGCAGCACGAACAGCGTGTCGAACAACCGGCGGTGACCGGTCTCGGCCTGGAGGACGCCGAGGCCCAGATACTCGTACGGCATGACCTCGAGGCGCTCGCGCTGGACGCGGCGCAGCAGCTCCAGCACCGGCTCGCGCGGGTCGAAGGCGATGCGGGCGGGCACCGTGTTGAGGAACATGCCGATGACGTTCTCGACGTCCGGCACCTCACTCGGGCGCCCGGCGACGGTCGTGCCGAAGACGACGTCGCTGCGGCCGGACGCGCCCGCAAGCACAAGACCCCAGGCGGCGTTCAGCACCGTGTTGAGGGTCAGCCCGTGGCGGCGGGCGGTCTCGCGCAGCCGCTCGGTGGTGTCGGCGTCGAGCACCGCGTCCAGGTGCTCCGGGATCACCGGTTCCAGGCCTCGGTCGTCGACGGCCGGCACCAGCAGCGTGGGCTCCTCGAATCCGGCGAGCGCGGTCCGCCAGACCCGGGTCGCCTCGGCCCCGTCCTGGCGCTCCAGCCAGGTCAGGTAGTCGCGGTACGAGCCGGGGCGGGCGAGTCCGGCCGGGTCGCCGCCGCTCTCGTACAGCGCGAACAGCTGGTCCAGGAACAGCCAGGCCGACCAGCCGTCCCACAGGATCAGATGACGTCCGACGACGAGCCGGTCGCCGCGTCCCTCGCCGAGCCGGATCAGCAGCATCCGGAAGAGCGGCGGGCGGCTCAGGTCGAAGCGGCGGGAGCGCTCCTCGTCCATCAACTCCCGCATGCGGTGGTCCTGTTCGGCAGGAGCGAGGTCGGACAGATCCACTTCCGTCAGTGGTGTGCCGACGTCCCGCGCGAGGAACTGCACCGGCTGGCGCAGGCCTTCGCTGGTGAACCCGGCGCGCAGGGAGGGGTTGCGGGCCAGGAGGGTGCGGGTCGCGGCCCGGAGTCGCTCGGCGTCGACGCGTTCGGCGAAGTCGAAGGACTCGTGGACGGTGTAGACGTCCAGGGCGCTGTCGTCGTACGTGGAGTGGAAGAACAGGCCCTCCTGGAGGGGGGCGAGGGGCCAGATGTCCTCCACGAGGCCCGGGGCAAGCCGCTCGACCCGGTGCCGCTCCTCCTCCGTGAGGGTGAAGTCGGACGCCCGGGTCTCCGCGGGCTCCGCCAGGGTCGCGGCGGCGGCGAGGGCGGCGGGTGTGCGGTGCTCGAAGACGTCACGCGGGCCGAGCAGCAGACCGGCCCGGTGGGCCCGGCTGGCGACGGCGATGGAGCTGATGCTGTCGCCGCCGAGCAGGAAGAAGTCGTCGTCGACTCCGGCGTCCGGGAGTTTCAGTACGGCGGCGAAGATCTCGGTGAGGAGCTGCTCCCGGGGCGTGCGTGGGGCGCGGGGGGCGGCGCGTTCGGCGGTCGGGGCGGGGAGCGCCTGGCGGTCGAGCTTGCCGCTGGGGGTCAGGGGCAGGGCGTCGAGGGGGACGTAGGCGGTGGGGACCATGGGCGCGGGGAGCGTGCCGGTCAGGGTCTCGCGCAGGCGCGCCGGGTCCAGGGACCCCGGGACGACGTAGGCCACGAGGGCGTTGTCCCGTACCGTCACGGCGGCCTGGGCCACGTCCGGCAGCCGGGTCAGCGCGGCCTCGATCTCGCCGGGCTCGATGCGGTTGCCGCGCAGCTTGACCTGCCGGTCGGTGCGGCCCAGGTACTCGATCACCCCGTCGGGGCGGCGCCGGACGAGGTCGCCCGTGCGGTACATACGGGTGCCGGGCGGCCCGTAGGGGTCGGCGGTGAAGCGCTCGGCGGTCAGCGCGGGGCGGGCGTGGTAGCCGCGGGCGAGTTGCACGCCGGTCAGGTACAGCTCGCCGGGGACGTCGTCGGGGACCGGGCGCAGACAGGCGTCCAGGACGCGCAGGCCGGTGTTCCACACCGGGCGGCCGATGGGCACGGAGGCGCCGTCGTCGGTGCCGTCGTAGGGGTGGTGGGTGACGTCGACGGCTGCCTCGGTGGGGCCGTACAGGTTGTGCAGGGGGACCCCGGTCAGCTCGCGCCAGCGCCGGGCAGCGGCGACGGGCAGCGCCTCACCGCTGCTGAGGACGCGGCGCAGGGAGGCGGACCAGGCGGGGTCCGCCGTGACTTCCTCGGACTGGAGGAACGCCTCCAGCATGGACGGCACGAAGTGCAGGGTGGTGATGCGCTGTGCGCGGACGAGCGCGGCCAGATAGGCGGGGTCGCGGTGTCCGTCGGGGCGGGCGAGGACCACGGCCGCGCCTTCGAGGAGCGGCCAGAAGAACTCCCACACGGAGACGTCGAAGCTGGACGGTGTCTTCTGCAGCACCCGGTCGTCGGCCGTCAGCCCGTACGCTCCCTGCATCCAGGCGAGGCGGTTGACGATGGCGCGGTGGGTGACGGTCACGCCCTTGGGGCGGCCGGTGGAGCCGGAGGTGTAGATCAGGTAGGCGGGGTCGTCGGGGTGGGCCGTCCGTACGGCCGTGGGTTCGGCCGGGGTGTCGTCGGTGTCGAGCAGGAGCAGCGCCGCCTGGTCCGGCAGCCGGTACGCCGTCTCCGCCAGGGTGACGACCGTCGTGGCCCCGGAGTCGGCGAGCATGTGGGCGACCCGGTCCGCCGGGTAGTCCGGATCGACCGGCAGGTAGGCGGCCCCCGACCTCAGGACGCCGAGCAGGGCCACCATCAGCTCGGTCGACCGGGGCACCGCGACCGCGACGAAGTCTCCCGGGCCGGCGCCGCGGTGGCGCAGGCGCAGGGCCAGCGCCGCGGCTCGGGCGTCGAGTTCGGCGTACGTCAGCACCTCGTCCTCGAAGACGACGGCCGTGGCGTCCGGGGTGCGGGCGACCTGGGCCGCGAAGGCCTCGGCCAGGGTGGTCTCCGGGAGGGTGTGTTCCTCGCCGGCCGGGTGGGCGCGCAGGGCCTCGTCCGGGGAGAGCAGGTCCACGGCGGCGACCGGGCGTGCGGGATCCCCGGTGAACGCCTCCAGGACACGGCTCAGCCGGTCGCCGAGAACGCGGACCCAGTTCCCGCCGAAGCGCTCCGCGTGGTACTTGAGCCGCAGGTCGAGCCGCTCTCCCGGCTTGACGACGAGGGCGAGCGGATAGTGGACGGCGTCGTGGAAACGGTCGCCGGTGATCCGTACCCGGCCCGAGGCGTCCCGCAGGTCCGGCTCGACGGGGTAGTTCTCGAACACGACCAGGGTGTCGAAGAGTTCGCCGTCGCCCGCGTGTCCCGCGAGCCGCTGGATCTCCGCGAGTCCGAGGTGCTGGTGGTCGAACAGACGCGCCTGTTCCTCCTGGAGGCGGCTCAGGAGCGCGCCCAGGGGCTCGCCCGGTGTCCAGCGCAGCCGTGTCGGAAGGGTGTTGATGAACAGCCCGACCATGGAGGCGACGCCCTCGACCTCGCTGTCCCGGCCGGAGACGGTCGTGCCGAACACCACGTCGTCCCGTCCGGTGAGGCGCCCGAGCAGCAGTCCCCAGGCGGCCTGGACGACGGTTCCGAGGGTGACGCCGTGCTCACGGGCGCGCTCCACCAGACGCGCGGTGGTCCGCTCGGGCAGCTCCAGCCTGATGTGATCCGGGTGGACCGGCGCTCCGGTGGCCGGGGTGTCGGTCAGCCGGGTGGCCTCGTCGAGGTCGGTGAGCGCCGCGCGCCAGGCGGTGCGGGCGGCTTCGCGGTCCTGCCCGGCCAGTCGGCGCAGGTGGGCGCGGTACGGGGTGACGTCGGGGAGGGGCGGGGTGTCGGTGCCGTAACAGGCCATGAGTTCGCGGTGCAGGACGGGCAGTGACCAGCCGTCGGCCACGATGTGATGGAAGGTCAGCACGAGGCGGCTGCGGAGTTCGCCCAGGCGGACCAGGGCGCAGCGCAGCAGTGGGGGCGCCGCGAGGTCGAATCCCGCGGCGCGCTCGTCCGCGGCCACGGCGTCGCCCAGCGCCTCGCGGGCCTCGCCCCGCTGTCCTGAGAGATCGACCTCCCGCCAGGGGAGTTCGGCGTCGCGGGTGATGATCTGCACGGGGCTGCCGTCCGGGCCCTGACGGAAGGCGGCGCGCAGGGGTGCGTGCCGGCCCAGCAGGCGCTGTGCGGCGCGGCGCAGTGCGTCACCGTCGACCGGACCGCTCAGGTCGAGCACCTGCTGGACGACGTAGACGTCGTGCTGGGTGCCGCTGGTGAGCGAGTGGAAGAAGAAGCCCTGCTGGAGGGGGGTGAGCGGGAGGAGTTCCTCGATGTCGAGGGGGTGGGCGCCCTGGATCTCGTCGATCTGGTCCGGGGCGAAGTCCAGGAGCGGTGACTGCTCCGCCCGTTCCTCGACCCGCTCGACGGCCGCCTGGGCGAGGGCCTCGGCCGTGCGGTGCCGGAAGACGTCGCGGGTGGTGAGCCGGAGACCGGATTCCCGGGCGCGGATGAGGAGTTGGATGGCGGTGATGCTGTCGCCGCCGAGGGCGAGGAAGTCGTCCTCGGCCGTGACCGACTCCAGCCCGAGCACTTCGGCGTACAGGCCGCAGAGCAGCTTCTCGCGCGGGGTCGCGGGTGGGCGCCCTGAGCTCAGCGCCGCGTAGTCCGGGGCGGGCAGGGCCTTGGCGTCGATCTTTCCGCTGGGGGTGACCGGCAGCGCGTGCAGCGGTACCAGCGCCGAGGGGACCATGTAGTCGGGGAGCCACTCGGCCGCGTGGGCGCGCAGGGTCCGCATGAGCGCGGTGACGTCACGGAAGGGGGCGGGGCGGTTGGCGTGCGGGTACGTGCCGGAGGCGCGGTAGAGGCCGGTGCGGGGCTCGTCGAGCGCCAGTACGGCGTCGAAGGCGCCGTCGTCGGCGCCGCCGTTCCAGGTGAGGGCGGCCCGGTAGCCGTGCCGGGCGGCCAGGGCGTGCAGTTCCTCGGGGTCGGCGCCGGCGGCCGTCTCGCCGCTGCTGCCCTCCAGGCGCCACTGGTCCGCCAGGTCGTCGGCGAGGCGTGCGTTGGGGACGCCGGTGATCCGCAGGCGCGAGGGGCGCTCGGTGAGCAGGGCGTCGAGGTGCGCGGCCTCCGACCAGGGGATCTCGCGCTCCTGAGGAGCGGCCCCCTGCGTACCGGGGCGCAGCACGACGTCGTAACGGTACCGGCTCAACTCGTTGTGGTGGACGCTCCGTTTGATCCGGATCTCCGCGTCGAACCCGTCGAGGGCGGCGAAGTAGTCGGGATCCAGCAGCAGTTCGCCCTCCCAGCGCACCGACTGCTCCACGGCGGCGCGCAGGGCGCTCTTGTCGTCGGTCGCGGCTCGCCGTGTCTCGACGGCCGCGCGCAGGGTGCGCAGCAGGCGGAGGTTGCGGACGTCGCCGACGAAGATCTGTCCGCCGGGGGCGAGCAGGTCGCCGAGGCGCCGCAGGACGTCCGTCAGGTACTCCGCGCTCGGGAAGTACTGGGCCACGGAGTTGAGGACGATGGTGTCGAAGTACCGGTCGGGCAGTCCGCTCGTGTCGTGGGCGGGCTGGGCGCGCAGTATGACCCCGGGAAGGTCGGTCCGGGCGCGCAGCGCGTCGATCGCCTCGGTGGAGAGGTCGGTGCCCCAGTAGGCCTCGCAGTCGGGGGCGATCCGTGAGAGGATCAGGCCGCTGCCGACGCCGACCTCCAGCACGCGCCCGGGCGTGCCGAGTTCGCGGATGCGCCGGACGGTCGCCTCGCGCCATTCCCGCATCTCCTCGACGGGGATGGGGAGTCCGTCGTACATGCTGTTCCAGCCGGCGAAGTTCTCCTCGGAGCGCTCCGATCCCACGGCGCTGTAGAGGAGTTCGTGGACCTCCTTCCACCCCTCCACCCGAACGTCCGGGCCGTCGAGGGCGGGGACGACGTAGGCCACGAGCCGCCGGTCGCCGGGACGGTCCTCGCGGGCGACGACGGTGACCTGGTCGACGGCCGGGTGACCGCGCAGGACGGACTCGATCTCTCCGGGCTCGATCCGGAAGCCCCGGATCTTGATCTGGGTGTCGGCGCGGCCGAGGAATTCGAGGCGTCCGTCGGCCCGCCGGCGGACCAGGTCGCCTGTGCGGTAGAGGCGCTCGCCGGGGGCGCCGAAGGGGTCGGCGACGAATCGTTCCGCCGTCAGGTCGGGGCGGCCGAGATAGCCCCGGGCGAGACCCGCGCCGCCGAGGTACAGCTCACCGGTGAGCCCGGCGGGGACGGGCCGGAGGAAGGCGTCGAGGACGTAGGCGCGGGTGCCGGGGTCGGGCACGCCGATCGGCACGATCGACCCGGCCGGGATGTCGGGGTCGCACAGGCCGAGGGTGGAGTTGGTGGTCGCCTCGGTGGGGCCGTAGGCGTTGAACATCATCCGGCCGCGGGCGTAACGGCCCACCAGCTCCGGGGAGACCCGTTCGGTGCCCGCCAACAAGGTAGCGGTGGGAGGCAGTTCGACGTCCTCCGGCATGGCGGCGAGCAGCGCGGGCGGCAGGATCATGAAGGTGATGCCGTGGGCGTTGGCGTAGTCGGCGAGCGGCGCGCCCGGAACCCTCAGTTCGGCCGGGACGACGACCAGACGGCCACCGGAGAGCAGACCGAGGCACAGGTCCCAGAAGGCGACGTCGAAGCTCGGCGAGGCGAACTGGAGGACCCGGCTGTGCGGGCCGACACCGAAGCGTTCGCTCTGGGTGGCGACGAGTTTCGCCACCCCGCTGTGGGCGAGGACGACGCCCTTGGGGCGCCCGGTGGATCCCGAGGTGTAGATGACGTAGGCGGCGTTGTGGACGGTGACCGGCGCTTCGGGGTCGTGGGCCGGGTGCCGGGCGAGTTCGGCGGCCGAGTCGGGCGCGTGGAGTGCCAGCAGGGCCATGCCCTCTCGTTCGGGCAGGTCGCGGGCGGTCTCCTCGGTGGTCACCAGGCAGACTGGCGCCGCGTCGCCGAGCATGTACGCGATGCGGTCGGCCGGATAGTCGTGGTCGATCGGGAGATAGGCGGCGCCGGACTTCAGCACGGCGACCTCGGCGACGATCAGCTCGGCGGAGCGGGGCAGGGCGAGGGCGACGATGCGCTCGGGGCCCGCGCCGCGGGCGAGCAGGGCGTGGGCGAGCCGGTTGGCGCGCTCGTCGAGTTCGGCGTAGGTCAGTTCCTCGTCCTCGAAGACGAGGGCCACGGCGTCGGGGCGGCTGCGGACCTGCTCGGCGAACATCGCGGGCCAGGTGTCCGCGGGGACGGTGTGCTCGGTGGCGTTCCAGTCGTGGACGACCTGGCGGTATTCCTCCTCCCCCATCAGCGCGAGCCGGTCGACGGGGGTGTCGGGGTGGGCGAGCGCGTCGGTCAGGAGGGTTCGGTAGTGGCCGAGGAGCCGCTCGACGGTAGCGCCGTCGAAGAGGCGGGGGTCGTAGGTCGCCTTCGCCTCGCCCTCGCGGATCTCCAGCAACAGGTCCAGCGGTCCCGGGAGTTCGCTCGCGGGGCGGGTGGCGGTGGCGAACGCGGTGTTGAAGAGGAGCCCGCCGCCGCGCAGGGGGCGGGGGCGCAGTTCGTCCAGGAGCAGATCGACGGGCAGCCGGTGGGTCTCGGCCTCCTCCCACGCCTCCGCCACCCGCCCCAACAACCTCTGGAAGGTGGGGGCGTGGTCGGTGGTCACCCGTAACGGCAGGCCGTCGTGGCCGACGGTGAGGTCCGTGGCCCCGCTGTAGCGGTGCAGCAGGGCGAGGTAGGCGGTGAGCAGCCGCTGGTCCGTGGCGTGCGGGACACCGGACAGCGTGCGGGTGGCGCGGCCGGGGTCGGGCTCGGGTGGATGGGGTCGGTCGGCGGGCAGGGTGATCTCGGGCGGGAGCGGGGTCAGCAACCGCCGCCAGTAGGCCAGGACTTCCTCGGAACCGCACACTGCAGCGTGCCCTCCCAGCAGGTCGTTCCCGGCCTGGGCCGGGGGTCGGCGCCATAGTAAGGTAAGGGTTACCTAATTAATAGGGCGCGCGCGGATTTGGCGAAGGGGATGGGACAGTGGTCCAACTCGCCCTACAGTCCTGACCAGTTAGGCAAGGCTGACCGAAGGAAGTGAACGTGGGGACCTCGGCGGTCCGGGAGGCGAAGGGCCCCCGCGCGATGCTCCTGCTCGCGCTGTCCGGCGCGGCACTCGTGGTGCTGTGCGGCCTGTCGATGGCCTACGGCGCCCTCAGCGTCCCGCTCGACGACGTCTGGCGCACCCTCCTGGGCGATGCGCCCAACTCCCGTATCGACAACGTCATCTGGTCCGTCCGGCTGCCCCGGACCGCTCTCGGCCTCGCCACCGGCGCCGCCCTGGGCCTGTCCGGCGCCCTGATGCAGGCGCTGACCCGCAACCCGCTGGCCGACCCCGGCATCCTCGGCGTCAGCGCGGGTGCCGCCTTCGCCGTCGTCCTGTCCGTGGGCGTGCTCGGCATCGGCTCGGTCTACGGCTACATCTGGTTCGCCTTCGCCGGCGCGTTCACCGCGAGCGTGCTGGTCTATCTGCTGGGCGGGCTCGGCCGGTCGGGCACGACGCCGGTGAAGCTCGCCCTGGCCGGGGTCGCGGTGACCTCCCTGCTCTTCTCGCTGACCAGTGCGATCGCCCTGACCGACCCGGACGCCCTGAACCGCTACCGCTTCTGGTCGGCGGGGTCCCTGGCCAACCAGAACGACGCAGTGCTGCTGTGCGTCCTGCCGTTCCTCGCCGTCGGCGGCGTCCTGGCCCTGGCCTGCGCGCCCGCCCTGAACCGGCTGGCGCTCGGTGACGACGTGGCCAGGTCCCTGGGGCTCAGGCTCGGACTGGTCCGCGTCCAGGGCGTGGTGGCCGTCACGCTGCTCACCGGCGGGGCCGTGGCCGTCATCGGCCCCGTCGTCTTCGTCGGCCTGGTCGTGCCGCACATCGCCCGCGTCCTCGCGCAGTACGCCGGTATCGGCCCGGACCACCGCTGGCTGCTGCCCCTGTCGGCCGTGCTCGCGCCCTGCCTGCTGCTGGCCGCCGACATCGCCGGACGGCTGATCGCCCGGCCGGTCGAGATCCAGGCCGGCATCCTGGTCGCCTTCCTCGGCGGCCCGTTCTTCATCGCGCTGGTGCGCCGCCGACGACTCGCGGAGCTGTGAGCCATGACCACCGACCTCGCTCCCGTGCCGCGCCGGACCGCCGGCCGGCTCACCTTCCGCCTGACCGTCCCGCCCGTCTCGGGGCTGCTCCGCCCCCGGCTGCTGGCGGTGTGCCTGGTCCTCGCCGCGGCCGCCTCCGTGCTGTTCGTCGTGGAGACCTCCGTCGGGGACATCGCCCTGCCGCTCACCGACGTGCTCAAGGCCCTGGTGGGCGCGAGCGATCCCGCCACCGAGCTGATCGTCCACGAGCTCCGGCTGCCGCGGGCCCTCGCGGGCCTGCTCGTCGGCGTCGCCTTCGGGGTCTCCGGCGCCCTGTTGCAGACCATGACCCGCAACCCGCTGGCCAGCCCCGACATGATGGGCATCACCCAGGGCGCCGGTACGGCCGTGGTGGCCGGGATCGTCCTCGGCTGGGACGGCGGTCTCGGCACCCAGGCGCTCGGGCTGCTCGGCGCGCTGCTGGCGGCGCTGCTGGTGTACACCCTGGCCTGGAAGCGGGGCACCAGCGGCTACCGGATCGTCCTCGTGGGCGTCGGCGTCGCCTGGATCTGCACCAGCGCCACCGACTACCTGATGGCCCGCGGCCAGCGCTTCCAGGCGCAGGCGGCGCTGGGCTGGCTGGTGGGCAACCTCAACGGCCGTACCTGGGAGCAGATCACCCCGCTCGCCGTGGCGATGGTCCTGCTCCTGCCGCCCGCGCTGCTGCTCGGGCGGCTGACCCGGACCCTGGAGCTCGGCGACGACGTGGCCCGGGGCCTCGGCACGCGGGTGCAGACCGTCCGGGTGGCGGTCCTGCTCGCCTCCGTGGGCCTGGTGGCCTTCGGCACGGCGACCGCCGGACCGGTGGCCTTCGTGGCGCTGGCCGCGCCCCAGGTCGCCCAGCGCCTGGCCGGCACGGCCTTCCCACCACCCGTGGCCGCCGGTCTCACCGGAGCCGTGATGGTCCTCGGTTCCGATCTCGTCGCCCGCAAGCTCGTCCCGGACACCGAGCTGCCGGTCGGGATCGTGACGGGCGTGCTCGGCGCGCCCGTCCTGCTGTGGCTGCTCATCCGTGCCAACCGTGCCGGTTCAGGAGGCTGAGAACGTGTCGAAGACGGACCCCGGGCCGGCCGAAGGACCCGAACTGCGCGCCGAGGGACTGCGGTTGGCGTACGACGACCGGGTGGTCGTGGACGATCTCGACCTGGTCGTTCCCACCGGCCGGATCACCGTGATCGTCGGGGCCAACGCCTGCGGCAAGTCCACCCTGTTGCGTGCCCTGGCCCGGCTGCTGACGCCCAAGTCGGGTGCCGTGCACCTCGACGGGCGCTCGATCCACTCGATCCCGACCCGTACGCTCGCCCAGCGACTGGGCATCCTGCCGCAGTCCCCCGTGGCGCCCGAGGGGCTGACCGTCATCGACCTGGTGGGCCGGGGCCGGTCGCCGCACCAGACGTGGTGGCGGCAGTGGTCGTCGGCCGACGAGGAGGCGGTGCACGAGGCGCTGCGCGCCACCGACATGACCGATCTGGCGCACCGGGCGGTGGACGAGCTGTCCGGTGGGCAGCGGCAGCGGGCCTGGATCGCCATGGCGGTCGCCCAGGACACCCCGGTGATGCTCCTGGACGAGCCGACGACGTACCTCGACCTCGCCCACCAGATCGACGTCCTCGACCTGGTCACCGACCTGAACCGGCATCAGGGCCGCACGGTGGTGATGGTGCTGCACGACCTCAACCAGGCCTGCCGCTACGCCGATCACATCGTCGCCATGAAGGCCGGCCGGGTCGCCGGAGAGGGCACGCCGACCGAGGTCGTCACCGCCTCGACGGTCGAGGAGGTCTTCGGGCTGCGGTGCGTCGTCGGCACCGATCCGGTGAGCGGGACGCCGATGGTCATCCCGATGGGCCGGCACCACGAGGGCTCCGAGGACCCGGCACCGGTCGCCACGGGTTGAGCGGTGGGACCGGGGCTTCCCGGTCCCACCGCGACGGTCACGGACGGGCCGTCAGATAGCCGCCCATCGTGCGGAAGTACTCGGTGGCGGCGTACTCGCGGCCGTCCTCGGTCCGCACCCGCTGGACCACCAGACCGGGCAGCCGGCCCGAGCGCGCCCCGGCTCCGGCCACGATGACGATGCCGTCGCCCTCGCGGATGAAGACGCGCCCCGGGGTTCCGCCGTAACGCCCCTGCGAGACGGTTGCTTTGAGGATCCGGATTCGCTCCCCGCGATAGTGCGTGAAGGCGTTGGGGTACGGGTCCGACTGGGCCCGCACCAGCCGCTCCAGGTCCTCGGCGGGCCAGGTCCAGTCGATGCGGCTGTCCTCCAGGGACCGTTTGTGGAAGAAGGTCGACCGGGAGCGGTCCTGCGGGATCCATACGGCCCTGCCGGAGGCGATGAGATCCAGGGACTCCCCGACCACCGGACCGATCAGGTCGACGGTGCGGTGGAACAGGTCGGTGGCGGTGTCGGCGGGCCCGACGGGCACCGCCCGCTGGAGCAGGATGTCGCCCATGTCGAGCTCGGCGTCCATGCGGTGGGCGGTGACGCCGACCCGCTGCTCGCCGTTGACGAGCGCCCAGATCAGCGGCGAGAAGCCCGCGTAGGAGGGCAGCAGGGAGTCGTGGATGTTGAGCGTGCCGTGCGGCGGCAGGTCGAAGATCTCGGCCGGCAGCCAGGTGCGCCAGTTGTTCGCGACGATGATGTCCGGCTCGGCGTCCTTGAGCGCCCGGAGCAGTTCGTCGTCGCCCGGCCGGTTCCGCAACAGCACGGGTACGCCGTGCTTTTCGGCGAGGTCGGCGACGGAGTCGCTCCAGATCCGTTCGTACACGTGGTCGCTCTTGGGGTGGGTGACGACCAGGACCACTTCGTGTTCGGAGTTCAGCAGAGCCTCTAGCGTTCGGTGTCCCCAGGTCTGGTAGCCGAACATGACGACCCGCATACAAGCCCTCCTCAGCCATTGCTAGGTAAGGCTAACCTTATCTAGCATGAGCCTGCTCGGGGGAGACTCTGGACCTCATCTGAGAGCGCTGTGAACTCCCCCCTACAGGAGGCGATGACGCGGTGACGACATTGCACAGTGGGCCGGATTCCGTCTACGACGTTCTGGGCATCGGCTTCGGGCCGTCCCATCTCGCTCTCGCGATCGCGCTCCACGAGCACGACGCGAGCGCGCAGGGCTTACGTGTGGGATTCCTGGAGCGGCAACGGCGGTTCGGTTGGCACCGCGGCATGCTCATCGACGACGCGACGATGCAGGTGTCCTTCCTCAAGGACCTGGTGACGATGCGCGATCCCACCAGCGACTTCAGCTTCCTGTGCTATCTGCGCGAGCGCGGCCGGCTGGTCGACTTCCTCAACCAGAAGACCCTCTTCCCGTTGAGGATCGAGTTCCACGACTACTTCGAGTGGGCCGCCGCGCGCGTCGGCCATCTCGTCTCCTACGGCGCCGAGGTGGTCTCGGTACGGCCGGTCACCGAGGACGGCGAGGTCCGATGGTTCGACGTCACGAGCCGCGATCCCGACGCGCCCGGGGAGTTGACCGTACGCCGCACCCGGACCCTCTGCGTGGCCACCGGCCTGGAGCCGCACCTGCCGCCCGGCGCCGCGCTGTCGGAACGCGTCTGGCACAACAGCGAGTTGCTGCCGCGCGTGAACCAACTCAACCGCTCGGGAACCTCGGTTCGCCGGGCCTTCGTCCTCGGCGCGGGCCAGAGCGCCGCCGAGGCCGTCGACTATCTGCACCGCAGCTTCCCCGAGGCCGAGATCTGCTCCGTGTTCTCCAAGTACGGCTACACACCGGCCGACGACAGCCCGTTCGCCAACCGGATCTTCGACCCCGAGGCCGTGGACCTGTTCTACGGCGCTCCGCCCCAGGTGAAACGGTCGCTGTACGACTACCATCGCGGCACCAACTACTCCGTGGTGGACATGGAGTTGATCGAATCCCTGTCCCGGACGATGTACCAGGAGAAGGTCCGGGGAACGCAGCGGCTGCGGATGATGAACGTCTCGCGGATCCGCGAGGTCGACAGCCGCGGGGACAGCCTGGACGTGACGGTGGAGTTCCTGCCCACGGGGGAACGCGAGGTGCTCACCGCCGACGTGATCGTCTACGCGACCGGCTACCGGCCCCGGGGAATCGGCGACCACCTCGGCGAGATCGCCAAGCTCTGCCTGCGCGACGAGGAGGACCAGCTCCGGGTCGGGCGCGACCACCGGGTGGAGACCGCCGCGCACGTCACGGCGGACGTCTACCTCCAGGGCGGCACCGAGCACACCCACGGCCTCACCTCGACCCTGCTGTCCACCACCGCCGTACGCGCCGGGGAGATCTGCGCCTCCCTCCTCGGCGGCCGCCGGACGGCGGTCAGCTCCCGGGAGTAGCATCCGTTGGCCTGCCGTCACCCCCTGGTGGGGTGGCGGCAAGCGAACGGGGTCTCCTAACGGCGGCTGCGCACCAGCAGGTACAGGAAGTACGGGGTACCGATCACCGCGGTCACCATGCCGGCGCCGAGCTGGGCCGGCGCGATCACGGTGCGGCCCAGCAGGTCCGCCGTGCACACCAGGGCGGCGCCGAGCAGCATGGCCACCGGTACCACGCGGACGTGCCGGCGGCCCACCAGGGCTCGGGCCGCGTGCGGGGCGACGAGGCCCACGAAGCCGATCGTGCCGGCGGCGGCGACGGCGGTGGCGCTCAGCAGGACGCCCAGGACGAGGAAACCGAGGCGCCCCCGGGCCAGGTCCAGGCCCAGCAGTCGCGGGGTGTCCTCGTCGAGCGACACGAGGTCCAGCTCCCCACGCCGCAGCACCGCCACGGCCGTACCCAGCGCCACCACGACCGCGAGCGGTACGACGTCCGGCATGGTCCGCCCGTAGGTGGAACCGGACAGCCAGGTGAGGGCCTTGACCGCGTTGAACGGGTCGGTGAGCACGATCAGCAGGCTGATCAGCGCGGTCGCGGCGGTGGCGACTCCGATGCCGACGAGCACCAGCCGGTTCTGCTGGAACCCGTCCCGCGCGGCGAGCCCGAAGACGATGACGGAGCTGACCGCGGCGCCCGCGAACGCCGCACCCGCGAGGCCCCACGACCCGGCCAGTGGCACGGTCGTCACCAGCAGGACGGCGCCGAGCGCGGCCCCGCCGGAGACGCCGAGCACGGCGGGCTCGGCGAGCGGGTTGCGGGTGACGGCCTGGATCAGCGTCCCGGACAGGGCGAGGGCGGCACCGGCCAGCAGCGCGGCGAGGACCCGGGGCATCCGGGTGTCGAGCACGAAGGAGACGGTCTGACCCGCTCTGCCCTGCGCCCAGTTCACGACGTCGCCGAGCAGCAGCTTGGCGTCGCCCAGCAGTACGGCGGCGATCGTCACCCCGACCAGCACCACCGCCAGGACGACCGTGACGGTGACGAACACGGCGCGGCTTCTGATGCGCAGCCGGTCGGGCGCGGCGGCGGCCTCGGTGTCCTTCAGCCGGACCGCCATGCCGACCAGGAACACCGCGCCGACGAGGCTGGTGACGACGCCCGTCGGCACGGCGACCGCGAGGTCGGCCGGCACCAGGGAGCGCAGCAGCACGTCCGAGCCGAGCACGAGGGCCGCGCCGGTCAGCCCGGTGACCGGAAGGCTCACCCGGGTCCGGGCGAAACCACGGAACCTGCGGGCGAGGGCCCGTACGAGGGCGGGGGCGCACAGGCCGACGAAGCCGATCGGCCCGGCCAGGGTGACGGAGGCGGCGGACAGCAGCGCCGCGAGCACGACCGCCGTGATCCGGGTGGCGCGGACCGGCACTCCGAGGCCGCGGGCGGCGTCGTCGCCGAGGGCCAGCGCGTCGACCCGGCGGGCGACCAGCAGCAGCCCGAGGAGGCCGACGACGCCGAGGGGCGCCATGCGGACCACGCCGTCGAAGCCGTTCTGGCCGATGCTGCCCTGGTTCCACTGGTAGAGCCCGTGGGTCTCCTCGGGGAACAGCAGGAGCAGCCCTTCGGTGACCGCGTTCAGGCCGAGCATCAGGGCGGTGCCGGCGAGGACGAGGCGCACCGTGCCGGTGCCGAGGCCGGACAGACCCAGTACGACGGCAGCCGCGGCGAGGCTGCCGAGGAGGGCGACGCCGGAGGAGGCGAGCAGGGGCAGTGAGACGCCGGTGACGGCGACCAGCCCGAGGGCCAGGTAGGAACCGGCGTTGACGGCGAGGGTGTCGGGGGACGCGAGCACGTTGCGGCTGACGGCCTGGAGGGCGGCGCCGGCCATGCCGAGCATGGCGCCGACGAGGATCCCGGCGGTCATCCTGGGCAGCCGGGACTCGATGACGACGGAGGCGTCGCCCGCCTCCGCCTGCCCGGTGAACGCCTTCCACACCTCGGAGGCACCCACGGCGGCCGTGCCCTGCGTGATGTCGACGACCGCGAGGGCGGCGACGATCAGGACCAAGCCGGCCGTCACCGCGGCCGCGCCCGTCCGGGACGTGGCCGCCGACGGACGGGTGGCGGGGGTTGTCGCGGTGACGGCCATGGGCTACTTCGTCAGAGCGGCGACGACGGAGTCGACGTACTGGTTCATCGACTCGGGACCGCCGAACATCCAGATGCCATCGGGCAGCCGGTGGACGTTGCCCTTCTTCACGAACGGCAGCGAGGTCCACACCTTGTCCTTGGCGAGGGCGTCGGTGAAGGGGGTGCTGCTCTTGTCGCCGTCGTTGCCGATGTAGGCGAAGTGCACGTCGTCGCTGAGCTTGGTGAGCCCCTCGACGTCGGTGGAGCCGAGGCCGTAGCTCTCATCGCCCTTGACGGTCCAGTCGTTCTTCAGACCGAGCCGCTCGTTGACGGCACCGATGAGCGAGCCGCTGGTGAAGGGGCGAATGGAGACCTGGTTGGAGATGTCGTAGCCGTCGGCGAAGGCGTACTCGGCGCCCGCCAGACCCGCGTCGGCGAGGGCCTTCTTGCCCTCGGCGAGCTTGGCGTCGAACGCCTTCTTGATCTTGTCGGCCTGCTCGGTGGTGCCGGTGGCCTTGGCGAGCAGGTCGAGGTTCTCGGTCATCTGCCCGATCGGGTCGGCGGCGTCGGCGGACTTCACCTCCACCACCGGCGCGACCTCGCGCAGCTGCTTCACCGCGGCCGGCGGCAGGTCGGTGCTGGCGACGATGAGGTCCGGCTTCAGGGCGGCGATGGTGTCCATGCTGGGCTCGCCGCGGGTGCCGATGTCCTTGGGCTCGTTCTTCAGCGGAACCGCCTGGTCCCAGGTCTTGTATCCCTTGACGTCAGCGACGCCGACGGGCTCCACACCGAGCGACACCAACAGCTCTACCTCGTGCCACTCGGTGCCGACGACCTTCGTCGCGGGGCCGTCGAGTTCGACCTTCTTGCCGGAGGCGTCGGTCAGGGTGACGGGCTCGGCCGACTGGGAGGCCTTGGCGTCGTCGGCGGCGGGCTCGGTGGTGCCGCAGGCGGACAGGGCGAGCGCCGCGGCGGTGGCGGCCGCCGCGGTGGTCAGGAGTCGTCTCATGAGGGTGTGCTGAGCCTTTCGCTTCGCGTGTGGTGCCGGCCGATCGCGCGGGTGCGCAGCCGGCCCGTGAGGGGGTCGGTGTCGACTTCGATGCGGATGCCGTAGGTGGCGGTCAGCCGCTGGGCGGTGAGGACGTCGTCGGGGAGGCCGTCCGCGACGATCCGGCCCTCGTGCAGCAGCACGATCCGGTCGGCGAGGGCGGCGGCCTGGTCGAGGTCGTGCAACACCGCGCCGACCGCGATCCCGTGGTCGTCCGCCAGATCGCGGACGAGGTCGAGGAGTTCGATCTGGTAGCGGAGGTCGAGGTAGGTGGTCGGCTCGTCCAGGAGCAGTACGCCCGTTTCCTGGGCGAGGCAGCCGGCCAGCCAGACGCGCTGGAGCTGGCCTCCCGAGAGGTGCTCGGCGCCGCGCTCGGCGAGGTCCGCGACGCCGGTCATGGCGAGGGCGCGGTCCACCGCGGCGGGTCCCTCCGGGTCCGCCCTGCCCCAGCGGCCCCGGTAGGGGTAGCGGCCGAACTCGACGACGTCCCGCACGGTCAGGCCGCTGGGCGTGGGCCGGCCCTGCGTCAGAAGGGCCACCCGGCGGGAGAACTCACGGGAGGTCAGCGCCAGGCCGTCCGTGCCGTCGACCGTGAGGGTGGCGGTACGGGGCCGCTGCAGCCGCGCGACGGTCCGCAGGAGCGTCGACTTGCCGCTGCCGTTCGGGCCCACGAGCACGGTCACCTGGCCGGGTCTCAGGGTGAGCGACGCGTCGTGCACGACGTCGACACCCTCGTAGGCCACGGTGACCTCCGTGGCCGACAGCTCATGACCTCGGGGACGTATGGCCGCGGAGATCTCTTCACCTGATCGCACGCGCTAAAGGTTAGCCTAACCTAACCCGACCTTGTGAAGCCCCCTACACGTCTCTTCACAAGGAGAAGACCGGCCAATGTGAATCCAGACGGCCGTCAGGCGCGGCCGGGGTCCCGCAAGGCGTCGATCCTGGATCGGGCGAGGGCCGTAGGGAATCGCTTCTCCTGAGAGGACAGGTAAATTCCGGAGGGCGGAACCTGAACGGAGAGCCGGGCCATGGACAAGCCTCTCAAGACGCCACCGCCGTATCCCATCGCCAGCGTGGACCACGCGCTGCGGGCGGCGACGATCCTTCAGCTGGAGGGCGGTGCGACGGTGTCGGAGATCGCCGAGCGGCTGGGCGTCGCCCGGTCGACCGCGCACCGGCTGCTCGCGATGCTGGTCTACCGGGACTTCGCCGTGCGGGACGAGGACCGCGGCTACCGGGCGGGACCGGTTCTGGAACTGGCCGCGCACTCCCAGTCCCTGGTCGCACGGCTGCGCGCGGCTTCCCTCCCCCATCTGCGCCGGGCCGTAGACCTCCTGGACGAGACCACGAACCTGATCGTGCGCACCGGCGACACGGCCCGGTTCATCGCCAGCGTCGAGTGCGGCCAGGCACTGCGGGTCGGCTCCCGGGAGGGCATGGTGTTCCCCGCCCACCGCACGACGGCGGGGCTGCTGCTGCTCGCCGAGCTCCCGGACGAGGAGCTGGAGGAGGTGTACGCCCCCGACCGCTACCGGGACCGCCCTGCGGACCGCCCCGAACTCAAGGGCCTGCGGACCGAGTTGAGGCGCCTGCGCCGCAATGGCTTCGCCCTCAACCGGGAGCGCTCCGAGCGCGGCCTCGTCGCCGTCGGCGTACTCGTCCGCGACCGGGACGGCACGGCCGTCGCGGGCCTGTCGGTGTCCCTGCCCAGCGTCCGCTACGACCCCCAAGGGCTCCGGTCCCTGGTGGCCACGCTCAACGCGACGGCTCGGGCGCTGGAGCGGGATCTGTGATGCTCCGGGCCGCCCTGCCGACCGCAGCCGACTCCGCCGCAGGCCGGACACAGCCCACGGGGTGACCTTGCCGCGCCCAGCTTGCGCGGTCGCTTCGGGGGCAGGGCTGCGAGATCGCCAGGAGGCGCGATCGAGGCGGACGCCAACTGGCGCCCCTCGCCTACCTTTTGCTCATGGACAAGGACGAGCGCGACATACATGTGCCCGACAGCTCCAGTCCGTTGCGCCAGGTTCCCCTGGAGCAGTTGCGCCGACGTACCAGCATGAAGTGGCGCACCCACCCCGAGGACGTGCTGCCGCTGTGGGTGGCCGAGATGGACGTACCGCTGGCCGAGCCGGTCGCCCGGTCGCTCACCGAGGCGGTGGCGCTCGGTGACACCGGCTACCCGGCCGGGACCGCGTACGCGCAGGCGCTGGCCGAGTTCGCGCGCGAGCGGTGGGACTGGGACGGGCTCGCGGTGGCGCGCACCGCGATCGTGCCCGATGTGATGCTGGGCATCGTCGAGATGCTCAAGCTGGTCTCCGGACCGGGCGATCCGGTCGTCGTCAACTGCCCGGTCTATCCGCCGTTCTACCAGTTCGTCGGGAGCCTGGGCCGGCCCGTCGTCGAGGCTCCGCTCGGCGAGGACGGACGGCTCGACCTCGCCGTACTGGAGGAGACCTTCCTGGCGCTCGCCGAGGGCGGGGGCCGTCCGGTGTACCTGCTGTGCAGCCCGCACAACCCCACCGGGGCGGTGCACACCGCGACCGAGCTGACGGAGGTCGCGCGGCTGGCACGGACGTACGGCGTACGCGTGGTCGCGGACGAGATCCACGCCCCGATCGTGGCCGCGGGCACGTCCTTCGTGCCGTACCTGAGTGTGCCGGGCGCGGAGAACGGGCTGTCGCTGATGTCGGCGTCCAAGGCCTGGAACCTCGCCGGGCTCAAGGCCGCCCTCGCGACAGCCGGGCCGGGCGCGGCCGACGACCTCGCCCGGCTTCCCGAAGAAGTCAGCCACGGCCCCAGCCACCTGGGCGTCATCGCCCATACGGCGGCCCTGCGGGACGGCGGGGACTGGCTCGACGCCGTCCTGTCCGGCCTCGACGACAACCGCCGGCTGCTGCGGGATCTGCTGTCCGAGGAACTGCCGGGCGTACGGTACCGGCCCGGTGAGGGCACCTACCTCGCGTGGCTGGACTGCCGGGACCTGGGCCTCGGCGACGACCCCGCGAGCGTCTTCCTGGAGCGCGGCAGGGTCGCCCTGAACTCGGGTATCCCCTTCGGCACCGGCGGCGCGGGCTTCGTCCGCCTGAACCTGGCCACCTCACCGGAGCTGGTCACGGAGGCGGTGCGCAGGATGGCGGCGGCCGTGGACCGGACGGCGTGTGACTAGTGCCGCGTCAGGCAACGTTTGCCCGTCAAGGAGCGGCGTCCGGTGCGTGCTCTCGGCGTGCCGGGTGCAAGCCCTCGTACTGGATGTACT